>JBPCXN010000342.1:0-4708 GCA_051008495.1 Endozoicomonas sp.
GCCTTCCTGTTACCAGACCTTCTGCATAAGTACCTGACGGAGAGTTATAGGCCCCGGAAAGCAAGGAATCAAAACTTACGCCTCCCCCCGGATTGGATTGCTGTTCCGGTCTGCTGACCTCTTCTTCTTCGTCAGAGTCTTCCAGCATTTTATCCAGGTCTTTATCGGCCAGCCCGTAGGTAGAACTCTGCCAGAAATTACCTTTTGTCTTTTTGTCGCGATCTTCTTCCTTGTCTCTTTTCCCTCCTGTTCCTCTCCGGAACATGTACACCATGACATCCACCCCACCAGAGAAATCGGTCATATGATGGGAGCCATATTTTCTCAGCAACAGACTGTCCAGTAAGGAACAGTCCGGCTCATAGGACTGCTGCTGCTTCTTCTTCCGGCCAGGATTGAAAACCAACCAGCTGCCCGTTTCATTATTAACGACCAGCTGACCGGCATGACCTGTCGTATGAGCCAACAACCCACGTGCACGGGGCGGAAGCTTTGGCTCGGTACCGATGAAATGCTGGATAAACTCTCCTTCTCCTGTACAGAACAGCGTCATGGGGCTTCTGGTGCTGACTTTTACCCAGGTATGACCGGTTTCAGGGTCATAGCTTTGCTGGAGTTTTGCTTCTGATGCACTGGTAGAAGCCAGCACATCTCCACGAAAAAGCAGAGTCACCTCAAACAGTTCGCTTTCAGCAGGAATGAAATGAAAGGTCATCACACCTTCAGCTGGCGGCAGCAAATCCGGCTGGGCATGATCACCAGATTGCAGATAGGGGGTGATCCCTGCTTCAGTGAGAATCCGCCAGTGCCATTGAGTTGCATTTTTTGCATCGCTGACGGCCAGACCAGCCCCAGACAAGAGCAATGCAATCGAAACCCAGGCCAGAGAAAGCCACTTTTCAGGAAAGATGTCTCTCATAGCCAATACTCGTGAAGACAGCAGTTCAGTCAGTTAAGACCATTTCTTGACTGGTAGCAGAGCCCTGCCTGCTCATAGTGTGAAAAATGCACCACTTCATTATGCAGACACGGTTATGATAACGCTTAATTCGAAGGAGCCAGGCTGCCCTCTACGCCACCTAGGAGCCTGTCACCTGCCAACTGCCTTCCCCTTATGTGCCCAATGTCTCAAATCCACACCATCTCATGCCGGGACAACGGTATACTGTATATGTTTGTATAAAAACCGCGTCTGGGAGCATGACCCCGACCGACAATGTCTGATACATTAGTTTCATATATAACCAGATTCCGTCCATGGATTTTACCTCACGCCGAACGAGCCCATTCGAAAGGCGCGGTAGTGGGTCTCAAGACAGGTTCAGGTACCTGAACACCCAGAGTTTTCATCGCAGTCTGAAGGGCTCTCAGCAGAAAAACAGCTGACGGTCTTCGGCAGCGACTGATTTAGCCGTTAATAACAAAAAAATGATGCGCAAGTTGATAATGATTAAGTTGAAAGAGCTTCTGCGACTAGAGTCCACCAGTGGGATGCTTCTGTTACTGGCCGCTATCCTGGCCATGGTGGCAGAAAATTCCCCTGTCGATACTTGGTATGATGCGCTGCTAGGGATTCCTGTAGCCATTCAATTTGCTGAATTCGTTATAGCGAAACCGCTGCTACTATGGATCAACGATGGTCTGATGGCCATATTCTTCTTTCTCGTTGGGCTGGAGTTAAAACGGGAATTCCTGGCTGGGGAATTATCTGAGCCATCCCGTGTAGCTTTACCTGTCATCGCAGCAATTGGCGGTATTACTGCACCAGCCTTAGTTTACTCAGTGATAAACTGGGGCGACCCCATTGCCATGAAAGGCTGGGCCATTCCATCAGCCACAGATATTGCATTTGCATTGGGGGTACTCGCACTCCTGGGCGATCGGATTCCGCAGTCTCTCAAAGTCTTCCTAATGACGTTAGCGATCTTTGATGACCTGGGCGCAATCATTATTATTGCGTTGTTTTACACTGCCGATCTGTCACTCCCATCACTACTTGTAGCGATGATATCCATTCTGGCCCTGATCACATTAAATCGAAAAGGAGTACTACACTTAGCACCTTACTTTCTGGTGGGTTTTATCCTCTGGGCTGCTGTACTTAAGTCTGGCGTTCATGCGACTCTGGCGGGTGTATTGATCGCTTTCTTTATCCCGTTCAGGAAGGTTCCAGGCGAATCCCGCACCCAGCTTGAGAAGCTTGAGCACGACCTGCACCCAACTGTTGCCTATCTGGTTCTGCCGTTCTTTGCCTTTGCCAACGCAGGCATACCGTTTGATGCCATTACTATTGATTCTTTACTGCACCCCGTACCATTAGGCATTGCTGCCGGCCTGTTTATCGGCAACCAGGTGGGCGTATTCGGATTTAGCTGGCTTGCTATAAAATTGGGGGTATCAAAGCTTCCCAAAGGTGCCAGCTGGGTTCAGTTATATGGTATCGCCTCGCTTTGCGGCATCGGTTTCACCATGAGTCTTTTCGTCGGTTCTTTAGCCTTTGAGCAGGGAGGACCTGACTACGCGATAGATAACCGACTGGGCATTCTGCTGGGCTCATGTTTATCGGGTATTCTGGGATATATGATATTGCGGTTTTTCGTCAAAACTAGAAAAGAGCCAGCCAATAAACCCAGGTGACGCCGTCGGCGCACCTGCTTCAGGATTCACAACTATTTCTACAGCTGTCACGAATAGCACAACTTCTTGTAACAAATATCTCATACAATCAGCATTGATTTTCAGGCCTTATCTGCTCAAAACAAGGAAGAAAGGAAAGTAAAATGTTTGTCGTTCTCCTCAGATTTTCTGATAACAGAGCTAAAGCCAGCCAGTTCATGGATGGCCATAGAGAATGGATCAAACAGGGCTTTGATGATGGCATTTTTTTGTTAGCCGGCAGTATTCAATCTGGTTCTGGTGGTGCGATCCTGGCCCACAACACTCAAATGGAAGGATTACAAGCAAGTGTAAACGATGATCCTTTTGTAGCTGAGAATGTGGTAAGTGCTGAAATCATTGAAATTTCACCCTCAATGTCCGATGAGCGCCTAAAATTTCTTCTCACAACATAATCAACAGCGCAGCTGAATTCCATCCATAGACCCTAAAATGATAACCATAGCTGTTTCAGAATCAGCTAGCCGGCACCTGAACAACAAAGGACAGAGGTATTTTTTAGGGAAAGTTTTAGGGAATTGGACGACAGAAGTTTTATAGAAAATGATAAGTGTTTGTTTTCATTGGCCGGTGTGAGAGGATTTGAACCTCCGCCCCCTTCCTCCCGAAGGAATTTTTATTGTCACATCTCACCACAGCAACTCGCACCCCACCACCAATTTCATCCCCAGCAGCCTTGTCTCTCTAGCTTTTCACTACGTTGATCTCGAAATCCTTATCTTGAGAATTCGTTAGACTTTTCCATACTTGATCCGCCCTATTCACGCCCCGGATTACGAGCCATAAGCAGGTGTTCCCATGGCTGTCAAAAAGCTGACTGAAACCAGTGTAGCCAGGATGATAGAGAACTCTCTTTATGACACAGAAGTGAAAGGCTTCGCCGTCAGACAGAGAAAAACCGGCCGATTCTTCTGCCTGGAGTATAAGTCCCCTGTGACCGAATCCAACAGGAAAATCACCATCGGAAAGCATGGTACGATTACTGTTGAGCAGGCACGCTCAGCAGCCAAGAAAATAGCTGGTCACATTGCCTTGGGTAATGACCCGCTGGACATCAAAAGCAAACTGAAACGATCCAGCCAACGAAAAAAACAAAGCACACTCAGGGTGTTCCTCCAGGATGGCTTCAAGCACAGCACACCAGAAAGGACTTACCACTACGCTACCTCTGTCATCAACAATCACTTTGTCCACCTCCTTGACTTACCAATGTCCGAAATCACACCGTGGCATTTAGAAAAGTGGAAACGTGCCTATCCCGGCAAGGCTTCTGGTGCCAACCGGATCATGACCAGTCTCCGGGGTGTTCTCAGTAAAGCTGTCAAAGCAGGACTGATAGACAAATCCCCGATGCCCGAGGTCAAGAACAAGAAGGAAGACAAGAATAAGAAAATTCGCTTTCTGTCCTACGAAGAAGAGCATCGTTTATTAGCAGCCATCCATGATCGTCAAGAAAAAATGCGTGCAAGTCGACTGTCGTTCATTGGCTGGTGTAAAGCTCGTGGTAAACAGGCTCCTCCCCTCTTAGAAGGCCCCTATACCGACCACATAAAGCCCATGGTACTCTTGGCACTGAATACAGGTCTCCGGCGTGGGGAAATTTTTAACCTGAAAGTCAAAGACCTGGATTTTACCATTGACATACTGACCGTCACAGGCGATGGTGCCAAATCGGGTCAAACCCGACAGATACCCTTGAATGCAAAGATCCGCTCTGCTCTTCATGACTGGTTGTTACAAACAGAATACAACGATCTTGTCTTTCCTTCACCAGTCACAGGCAATCGTTTTGACAACATCAAAACCTCATGGGAACAGGTTAAGAAAATGTCAGGCTTGCAGGATATACGTTTTCATGACCTTCGCCACACCTTTGGTACGCGGCTGGCCCACAACCGCATTGACCTGGTGACCATCAAGGATCTCATGGGGCACGAGTCACTGGACACTACCGCCCGATACCTCCACACCAGCAACGAACTGAAGATGAAAGCGGTGATGTCTTTGCAGTCCGATCAAAAGACCTGTTAAT
>JBPCXN010000343.1:0-19807 GCA_051008495.1 Endozoicomonas sp.
CTTGTGGCACTAAGGAATTTTGCGATTGAGCGCCGTACTGGTGTGTACGGTCGATTGAGCAAAACTTTCTTAGTGCTGCAAGGGGCAAGCGAGGACGCACGCAAATTTATGAAATATCCGGGTTAGACCAATCGTACGACTGAAGCCTGAGGATCACGGCTTTCTCCAGCTGCATGCAACTGACGCAGATACTCTTCCCAGTGAGATTCCTGGTTAGTACAAAGATCATAGAGATAGCCCCAGTCATACAGACCACTGTCATGACCATCATCAAACACCAGCTTGATGGCGTAGTTGCCCACTGTCTCCATGGCGGTGATCAGCACATGCTTCTTGCCGGTCTGCATGATCGGCTTGCCATGCCCCCTGACCTCCGCTGACGGGCTGCACACCCTCAGCAGTTCACAACTGACACGGTAGCTTTCCTCATGACCTGTGGCATCAACATAACTGAGTTCCAGATCTTTGGAACGTTTATGTAGTTTCAGGGCTTTGGGGACTTTGCGATTCATTCCAGGAACGGTCTCGATAGAAAAGCGGCAGGATAAGGGAAGCAGCAATTCAGAATTTACCGTTACTCGTCATTCCCGCGCAGGCGGGAATCGACCACGGAGAGTGGATCCCCGCCTGCGCGGGGATGACGCTGGTAGAATCCTGGCTACCACCTAAAAGCACCCTGCCAGGTACTCAAAGAATGAAGCGGCTCAGGTCTTCGTCCTGAACCAGCTCACCCAGATGCTCGTTCACATAGGCAGCATCAATCATCAGAGGCTTGCTTTCATGCTCCAGGGCCAGGTCAGCCGCACCGTAGGAGATTTCTTCCAGCAAACGCTCCATCACGGTATGCAGACGACGGGCGCCAATGTTTTCGGTGTTTTCATTAACGGTCCAGGCCACTTCCGCAACACGACGAATGCCGTCTTCAGAGAACTCGATGTTCAGTGATTCAGTCTGCATCAGCGCCTGGTACTGTTCCGTCAGAGAGGCATCCGGCTCAGTCAGAATACGGATAAAGTCCTTGGTGCTAAGCGCTTTGAGCTCTACACGGATAGGCAAACGACCCTGCAGCTCAGGGATCAGGTCAGATGGTTTGGCCAGGTGGAAGGCTCCGGAAGAAATGAACAGGATGTGGTCGGTCCTGATCATGCCGTATTTGGTGGAAACCGTGCAGCCTTCAATCAGTGGCAACAGGTCCCGCTGAACCCCTTCACGGGAAACGTCGGCGCTGGAACCGCTGGAACGCTTGGCGACCTTGTCGATTTCATCAAGGAAGACAATGCCATTCTGCTCCACAGCTTCGATAGCGCGGGCTTTCAGCTCATCTTCGTTAACCAGCTTGGCGGCTTCTTCGTCCTGAACCAGCTTCATGGCATCTTTCACCTTCAGCTTACGGTTTTTCGACTTGCCGGTGTTCAGGTTGGAGAACATGTTCTGCAACTGGCTGGTCATCTCCTCCATGCCGGGAGGCGCCATGATTTCAACGCCCATAGCCGCTTCCCTGACGTCGATCTCGATTTCCTTGTCGTCCAGCTCACCCTCGCGCAGCTTCTTGCGGAATACCTGGCGGGTGCCGGAATCTCTTGGCTGGGCTTCATCATTGAAGTCCCGTGGCGGTGGCAGCAGGGCGTCGAGGATACGCTCTTCGGCAGCCTCCAGGGCGCGGTGCTTAACCCGCTCCATCTCCTGTTCGCGCAGCAGTTTGACGGCTGCATCCATGAGATCCCTGATGATGGATTCAACGTCGCGACCGACATAGCCCACTTCAGTGAACTTGGTGGCTTCCACCTTGATGAAGGGAGCATTGGCCAGCTTGGCCAGCCTCCGGGCAATCTCGGTTTTACCGACACCGGTAGGACCGATCATCAGGATGTTTTTCGGAGAAATTTCATTGCGCAGCTCTTCGTCCAGCTGCATGCGACGCCAGCGGTTGCGCAGGGCAATAGCCACAGCGCGTTTGGCGTCATCCTGGCCAATGATGTGTTTATCCAGTTCGTGAACAATCTCACGGGGTGTCATGTTAGACATGTCAGAAGCTCTTTTTACTGTGAAAACGCCACCGCTTTCATGGTTAGTTCATGGTTTCTAGGGCGGCCTTTCCCACTCATGGCTGTTGGCGGATCAATTCACGGCATCAGTCGTTGATGCTGATCTCTTCAATCACACGGTTGTGGTTGGTATAGACGCAAACGTCTGCGGCAATCGACAGGCTTTTTTCAACGATGTCGCGCGCACCAAGGTCGGTATTCTGAAACAGGGCCTTGGCGGCTGACTGGGCAAAAAAGCCCCCGGAACCAATCGCCAGGATGCCATCATCCGTCACCATCACATCACCATTGCCGGTAATGACCAGGGAAGCCTTGGCGTCAGCCACAATCAGCATTGCCTCCAGGCGGTTCAGCGTACGATCGGTACGCCACTCCTTGGCCAGCTCCACGGCAGATTTTTCCAGGCGCCCCTGGTGTTTTTCCAGCTGGGCCTCAAAGCGTTCAAACAGGGTAAAGGCGTCGGCCGTGCCACCGGCAAAGCCCGCGATCACCTTACCTTTAAAGAGACGACGCACCTTGTGGGCATTGCCCTTGATTACGGCGTCGCCCAGGGAAACCTGGCCATCACCGCCAACCACCACGCTGTCTCCACGACGGACGGACAGGATGGTTGTGCCACGATACTGTTCCAAGGCGGACTCCTTATAGGATCTTGCGTATTTCGAAAGGTAATATTGGGGTTAGAGCAAATATATCAAGGGGAAGCGGGGGAAAAGTTTCAGCCGTAAGTCGGATCAGGGCTTGCCCCGTAATCCGACATTATCAGGTCCAGAGAAGGTGTCAGATTACGAATCAGCGATTCTAATCCAACCTACTTCAGCTTTAACAACAGGCTGTCGATTTTCATCTCCGCCAGCACTTTCTGGGCGTTATCCAGCTCGCCCCGGTTCTCAAAAGGCCCAAGCTGCACCCGGTGCCAGGACTCGCCGGAACCGACATCCACTTTCTCAACCTTTGGCGTCAGGCCGGCCAGCAACAGCTGGGCGCGCAGACGGTCAGCATCGCTGGAGCTGCGGAATGAGCCGGCCTGAAGCAGGTAGCGGGACGGTTTCCTCGGCTCAGTCTTCGCAGGTTGCTGCCTGTTCGGAGTCGTCGCGGCAGGCTTTTGCTCTCTCTCCACTTCCGGCAGAATCACCTCGGATTCCGGCAACAGGGTGTAGAAATCAAAGACCGGATTGGGCTCACTGCCACGCACCTTCTCACCTGTATCAGCTCCAGGCCTGGGGGGCACTTCCACCGGAGAAGGTGTCAGCTTGATCAGAAAAGCCAGGAAAAAGCCGGCGCAGAACCCAGTCAGCAACCACAGCCAGCCGGGAATCCGTGACTTACTTGCCGGTTTTTTTCTGCCAGCGGCCTTGCTGGCGCCACGCCGGGCGGTGGTACGGGAACTCATGTCACTCCTGAAGGATCAGTAATAAAACAACAGCCCTATTATCGCCGCCAGAGCAGGTACAAGGTCAAGACAATCCCTGAGGCTTGTACGATTTATCTGTCAGGTCACTCCTTGTCAGGAGGGCATTGTTGTACCGAACAGCCTTTTTCAGTAGCATTTACCAAGGCTCTGTTGACATAAGTTTGTCAGGTACAGTGGTTCGTTAAGAGGTCAGCCACAAGGTGTACTTGTGCAGGCGTAGCCATCTACGTCCAGCAAGTGCAACACAGTGGATGGCCTCTTAACGAACCACCCGAAGGGCGACAGCAAGAGCGTCCATGCCTGCGTTCCAACAGTTTGAAATACTAAAGTATTCCCGCACTGCTGCGCCTTGCCCTGAACGCTCTTGCTGCCGCTGTACGCGATAAACTTATGTCAACAGAGCCTAGTAAACCCTCTCGTCAGAACAGTATCCCGCCCCAGATCATACTGCGAACAGTACCGCTGGACAGAAGGCGCTACTCTTATTGCCTGACGATGCCAAAGCACAGCCAACCTGCGCCCTCCAGAACCTGACAACCTTACTGTCAGCAGGAGCAGACTGTTTACAAGGCAGATCAAGAGCGGATAACCCCACGACTATCGGCAACACCGGATTAGTTGCCGGAGTGAAATTGACACGAGTTTCAGACCAAGGACTCATCCATGAATATTCTCAAGCTGCTTGAAGACAGAGTCATCAAAGCGCTTAAGGCCGCCGGAGCGCCCGAAGACACCCCGGCCATGGTTCGCGCCAGCGCCCGGGCCAACTTCGGCGACTACCAGTGCAACGCCGTCATGGCGGCAGCAAAAAAAGTGGGGCAGAAACCCCGCGACCTGGCCCAGACCGTGGTGGACAAACTCGACCTGGACGGCATTGCTGAGAAAACCGAAATTGCCGGTCCCGGGTTTATCAACATTTACCTGAAGCCGGAATGGCTGGCGGGCAGCCTTCAAAGTACAGTGCATGACGAGCGTGTTGGCGTTGCCGCCGCCGACAATAAACAGACCGTTGTCGTAGACTACTCTGCCCCCAATGTCGCCAAGGAAATGCACGTTGGCCACCTGCGTTCGACGATTATTGGTGACGCCTCTGCCCGTACCCTGGAGTTCCTGGGCCACAAAGTGATTCGCCAGAACCACCTGGGCGACTGGGGCACCCAGTTCGGTATGCTGATCGCTCACCTGGAAGAGCTGGAGAAAGACAACCAGGAAGCCCTGGGCATGGAGCTGTCTGACCTGGAGACCTTCTACAAAGAAGCCAAGAAGCACTTCGACGCCGATGAAGCCTTCGCCGCCAGGGCCAGAGATTATGTTGTCCGCCTGCAGTCCGGCGATGACTACTGCAAGAAACTCTGGAAGAAACTGGTCGACGTTACCCTGTCGCACAACCAGGAAGTCTACGAGCGCCTGAATGTTTCCCTGACTCCCGCTGACGTCATGGGAGAAAGCGCCTATAACAACTACCTGCCAGCCATCATCAAGGAACTGGACAGCAAGAGTCTGTTGAGTGAAGATCAGGGCGCCAAAGTCGTCTTTCTGGATGAGTTCACCAACAAGGATGGTGACCCGATGGGTGTCATTGTGGAAAAGTCCGACGGCGGATTCCTGTACTCCACTACGGACCTGGCAGCACTGCGTCACCGCACCCACGCCCTGAACGCTGACCGTGTTCTGTATTATGTAGATGCACGTCAGGGGCAGCATTTCGAACAGATGTTCACCATCGCCCGCAAGGCAGGATTTGTCACAGAAGACACCCAGACCGAACACCACGCCTTTGGCATGATGCTGGGTAAGGACGGCAAGCCTTTCAAGACCCGTGCCGGTACTACCATCAAGCTGTCAGATCTGCTGGACGAAGCCGAAGAACGGGCTGCCCGCCTGATCGCCAGCAAAGAAACGGACCTCACCGAAGAGCAGAAGGTGAAAGTCATCAAGGCCGTGGCCATGGGCTCGGTCAAGTATGCCGACCTGTCCAAGAACCGTACCAGCGATTACGTGTTCGACTGGGACAACATGCTGGCGTTTGAAGGCAATACCGCCCCTTACCTGCTCTATGCCTACACAAGGATCAGCAGCATCTTCCGCAAGGCCGGCATCGCTGAATCCGATCTGAAAGGTGACATCCTGCTCGGGGAACAGGCTGAACGCGATCTGGCCCTTCAGCTTGGCCGCTTCAGCGAAACCATTGAACAGGCCGCCCGTGAAGGCATGCCTCATGTTCTGTGCGCTTATCTGTACGACCTGTCCGGAGCCTTCATGAAGTTCTATGAAGCCTGCCCGGTCAACAAAGATGGCGTTGCCGACGTGCTGCGCAAAAGTCGCCTGCAGGTCTGCTCCCTGACTGCCAAAACCCTGAAGCAGGGCCTCGGGCTTCTGGGTATCGACACTGTCGAGCAGATGTAAACCACATCACCAGTCAACATTATGCCGGTCCAGTGACCGGCATTTTTTTACTGCAGTTTTTTTATTCCGATTTCTACACTGAGAGGGTGAACAGAACCTGTCTGAATCCGAACCGGCAGGCAGATCGTATATTGGCCAAATGGCTTGTATGCCACAGTGATAACAGGATGTCATGGAGTGAAAATAATGAGTGCAACCACTATGACCCAATGCTTCCCCCTATCAATCATCTGCCTTCTGGCAATCCTGCTGCTCCCCGCCCAGGCCTCAGCCAGAGATGAGATCTACACGGGTACTTTCAGCAGCAAGGCTCTCAACGGCTATGACACTGTTGCCTATTTCACTGAAGGAAAGGCAGTAGAGGGCAATGAGCGCTATTCCCTGAAATACAAGGGGGCAGTCTGGCAGTTCAGGAACGCCTCTAACCTGAAACAGTTCAATACGGATCCTGAACGTTATGTTCCTCAATACGGCGGCTACTGTGCATGGGCCGTTGGCCACAACTATACGGCCAAGGGTGACCCAGAAGCCTGGTCTATCGTCGATAACAAACTGTATCTGAACTACAACACCAGCATCAGGAAAGGCTGGCTGAAAGAGAAAGGCAATCTCATTAAACAGGGCGACAGAAACTGGCCATCGGTCCTCAACAGATAAACACTAATACCGAGCAAAATCATCAGCCCGTGACATACTGACTGGAACGGATTCACTCAAGGTGAAGTTATGCCTCAAACAGGCAGGGGTGGTATGGGCAGCCATAAACATGGCGTATCAGGCCGCAGCCAGAAAAGCCCCAGGCTGCGTCATCATATGAAGCTGGAAGCGGAACGGGACTGTCGAAAAGCCCGTCGATCCAGCTGCACTTATGCCAGCATCAACGAATGCCTGGCAGACCGCTAGACTTCCAGATTAAACGTCACTGGACCATCATTCAGCAGGGAGACGTTCATGTCGGCAGCGAAGCGCCCTGTGGCGACATCTGCATGGTGTTCTCGAGCCCGGGAAACGAAGTAGTCGTACATCTTCTCTCCATGCTCCGGCGTAGCTCCGGAACTGAAGCTCGGCCTCAACCCCTTTCGGGTGTCTGCTACCAGGGTGAACTGGGAAACCACCAGCAGGCCTCCTCCGGTATCTTTCAGTCCCAGGTTCATCTTGCCGTTTTCGTCGCTGAACACCCGGTATTTCAGCACCTTGTTCAGGAGTTTGTCGGCCCTGGCAGGGGTATCGTCTTTCTCAACCCCCAGAAACAGCAGCAACCCATTTGCAATTTCACCAACGGTTTCGCCGTCCACTTCAACCCGGGCAGACTGTACCCGCTGAATCAGTCCGCGCATCCTTTATGCCACTCCAACTACTGAGCCGAAAGAAAAAATCAACCAAACTCCCTGGCAAAACGCTCGGTGGCTCGCACCAGCGCATCGACAATGCCAGGTTCACTGGACGAATGCCCGGCATCGCGGATCACCTGTAATTCGGACCGGGTCCAGTGATCCGCCAGCAGCTGGGCATTATCCAGGGGGCAGATCATATCGTATCGACCATGAACAATGACGCCGGGAATCTGGTCCAGCAGATTCATATTGGCAATAATCTGGTTGCTGTTAAGAAAGGCCTTGTTGACGAAATAGTGGGCTTCGGTGCGGGACAGCGACAGAGCCAGATGAGGGTCAGCAAAGTGCTCCTCTATTTCATGGTTCGGCCTGAGAGTGGCGATCCGTCCTTCCCAGAGCGACCAGTGCTTGGCGGCATTCATCCGCGCCAGCTCATTTTCCCCGGTCAGGCGGCTGTAGTAAGCGGCAAGAAGGTCTCCCTGTTCTTCTTCCGGAATCACTTCAAGGAAATGCTTCCAGTGATCGGGGAACACCCGGCTGGCGCCGTCTTTATAGAGCCAGTCTAAATCTTCCTGCCTGGCCAGGAATATGCCACGCAAAATAAGCGCCATGACATTCTTGGGGTGCATCTGGGCATAAACAAGGGACAGGGTTGAACCCCAGGAGCCTCCGAACAGTACCCAGCGCTTGACCTCCAGTTTCTTCCTGATGAATTCAATATCCTCAATCAGGTCCTGGGTGGTATTACCCTCCAGCTCTGCGTGAGGTTTTGAGCGGCCACAGCCACGCTGGTCAAAGAGGATGATCCGGTACTTCTCCGGATCAAAGAAACGCCGGTCCCGTTCCTGGGAACCGCCGCCAGGGCCTCCGTGGACAAACAGGACCGGCACCCCATCCGGGCTTCCACACTCTTCCACGTATACCTGATGGACAGAATCCACTGGCAGTCGATGGGTGGCGTACGGCTTGATAGCGGGGTAGAGCGTATGCATGAACCTTCCTTCAGATGCGTACCGGCAAGAGCCATTTAAACATACTCTGAAATGGCGGAAGGAAAAAGAGGGGGTGGCGAAGAAATACCGGAAGCCAGTGTTCATTCACAAGGCTTCCGGCACCAGGCAGGGGCTGTTTATTTTGAACGGCTGGCGCGCTTGCGCTCGTGTTCTTTCAGGAACTTCTTGCGCAGACGGATGTGATTTGGCGTCACTTCCACCAGCTCATCGTCATCAATAAACTCAAGAGCCTGTTCCAGCGAGTGCCTGACAGGGGGTGTCAGCTGGATATTTTCATCAGTACCTGATGCTCGAACGTTGGTCAGCTGCTTACCTTTGGTAGGGTTCACGACCAGGTCATTGTCCCGGTTGTGCAGACCAATGATCTGGCCTTCATAAACGTCCACATTGGGTGGCAGGAACAGACGGCCACGCTCCTGTAGGTTCCACAGGGCATAACCCAGCACCTTACCATTCACCATGGACACCAGTACGCCATTCTGACGATGGGAAACTTCTCCACCTTTGACCTCACCATAATGATCAAAGACGTTAGTCAGAATACCGCTACCGGAAGTCATGGTCAGGAACTGGGAACGGAAACCGATCAGGCCACGGGCCGGCATAATGAATTCGAGACGAATCCTGCCTTTACCGTCTGGAACCATGTTGGTGAGTTCAGCTTTGCGCAGCCCCATCTCTTCCATCAGTGATCCCTGATGCTTTTCTTCCACATCAATCACTACCTGCTCAAAAGGCTCCTGCTTGACGCCATCGATTTCACGAACCACCACTTCCGGACGGGAAACGCCCAGCTCAAAGCCTTCACGACGCATGGTTTCGATCAGAACGGACAGGTGCAGTTCACCACGACCGGAAACCTTGAACTTATCCGCATCGTCACCTGGCTCTACACGGAGAGCCACGTTGTGCAGCAGCTCGCGCTCCAGGCGGTCCTTGATGTTCCGGGAAGTGACATACTTGCCATCCTGGCCGGCAAAGGGAGAGTCATTGACCTGGAAAGTCATGCTGACTGTAGGCTCGTCAACAGTCAGTGGCGGCAATGCTTCGACATTGGCAGGATCACACAGGGTGTCAGAAATATTGAGTTTATCAATACCGGTCACACAGACGATGTCACCGGCACGGGCCACTTCCACATCTACCCGATCAAGACCCAGGTGGCCCATCACTTTCAGGATCTTGGCGTTACGTTCACTGCCATCAGCGCCGATCAGTTTGATGGGTGTTGATGGTTTCAACGTACCACGGGTGATTCGGCCAATACCGATAACCCCGAGGAAGCTGCTGTAATCCAGGGCAGACACCTGCATCTGGAAAGGCGCATCAACATCCACCTTAGGCGCAGGAACGTTTTTAGTGATCATTTCAAACAGTGGCGTCATGTCATCCGCCATGTTTTCCGGATCGTCACCGGCAATGCCGTTCAGGGCAGAGGCGTAGATAACCGGGAAGTCCAGCTGCTCTTCAGTGGCCCCCAGGCGATCAAACAGATCAAACACTTCATCCATGACCCAGTCTGGACGGGCGCCGGGACGGTCAACCTTGTTGATGACCACAATCGGACGCAACCCCTGCTCAAAGGCTTTCTGGGTGACGAAACGGGTCTGGGGCATGGGACCGTCAACCGCATCCACCAGCAGCAGTACGGAATCCACCATGGACATGACCCGCTCCACTTCTCCACCAAAATCGGCGTGTCCGGGGGTGTCAACAATATTGATGTGGAAATCACGCCAGTTGATGGCGGTATTCTTGGCCAGGATGGTGATGCCGCGCTCTTTCTCCTGGTCATTGGAATCCATGATGCGCTCCGCACCCTGGTCCTTGCGCCCGAGTGTGCCGGACTGCTGCAGCAGCTTGTCCACCAGCGTCGTTTTGCCGTGGTCGACGTGGGCGATAATGGCGATATTTCTCAGTCTTTCTATCACAGTCTTACTCTCGTACTCTGATTCGGTATGCTGGTTCGGTACAGTGGTTCGTAAGGCGGTCATATGCAAGGCAGGCTTGATTGGCGTAGCCATCTACGCCAATCAAGCCTAGGAGCCTGTCGGACTTAAGACAATTTCGGCCTGAAATCCAGAAAGAGCGGCCAGATTTTCCGATGAATTTGCTTAAATAGGTCAACTATTCGCACAAATCCATCGAAAAATCTGACTTGCTCTACCGTATTTCATGCTCGAAAGCATAAGTCCGACAGACTCCTAACGCTGTCAGATGGCCGCCTTACGGACCACCCTACGGGCAACAGCCAGAGCATCCATACCCGCGTTCCAGCAGTTTGAAATACACAGGTATTCCAGCACTGCTGCGCCTTACCCTGAACACTCTGGCTGATGCTGTACACAATCAGCATATCGAACCAGAGTACCTATCTGCCCTTGACGGACCGGATGACACTGACCACCTGCTCCACGTCCAGACCGGCAAGGTCGGCATAGACGGAGCAGAAAGTGTCATCTTCCAGCAGATGTTCCACATCAACCCGGTAGCGGGCCATATGACGGAAATTTCTCAGCCGCAAGGTCTTGTTCAGCCCACGGCGGTAAAAGCGCATATCGGCAACATCAATCAACCCGAGAGTGCCATCGGGCTGGAGCAGTATGTTGCCCATATGCAGTGAGCGAAAATAAACCCCCAGGTCATGCAGGCGGGCGATAAACCGGGCATTCCTTTCCGTCAATTCCGATTTTTGTGCCGGTCCCATGTCGGCCAGCGCCTGCCTCAGGGTCTGGCCGGGCAGCGGCTGATAATGAACCGCAGTCCTCTTGATCGAAGCAATGCGGTAACATTCCTTGATCTCCACAGTTGGCACGCCCAGCCTGTGCAGTCTTTCTGCATTCCGGGCAAAGCGAACTGAGTATGGCAACAGCAGGGCGGAACTGAAGAAGCTTTTGACTTCAAAGAGCTTCAAAAAAGTTCTGTCACGTAAACGAAGCACTTTGTCACCGGAGTGATCCCGTTCAATCACTTCTGCCCCGTCACGCATAGCCTGATATTGCTGGCTGGAAAGCTGCTGCATGCCTGTCTATTACCTTCAGCTACCGGCCATTCCTTTATCCTTAAAGCCTGTAATGACAAAGGTCACTTTATTTTCCAGAATGTGTTTTCCAGAATGGTCCGGATTTTTAAAAAGCGGCCAATCTTACCCCATACGGGGCAGATAAAGTACACACCATCGGACGATTTATCGTGAATAATCTGTTTCAAGGCCGGCCCAGGGGGGCTTTACCGGCTGTTTTCTTTACAATCCACCAAGGCTGGCCTGTGCAAGGCTGGAGGTTAGTTATGCTAGAATGGCTCTTTCGCACCGCCATTGAGCAAACCGGTGGTTTCGTCCAGAATAGCCGCCATTCTCAGAACTGATAGATAGTTAATGTCCATGTCAGAACAACCCAAGGCCGACAGCCTGCAGATCTATCTGCGGCTGCTGAGCTATGTGAAGCCCTATTCGGGCTTCTTTGTCATCAGCCTGCTGGGCTATATGATATTTGCCCTGAGCCAGCCGGCTTTTGCCCGTCTGCTGGAGTACTTTGTCGAAGCCCTGGAAGGCCAGCACTCTGCCATCACCCATGACCTGGGTTTCCTGCTGCCACCATCACTGCTGGCTTCTGTCGCCCTGATTCCCATGGTGATGCTGGCCATCGCCATTATCAGGGGCATCGGCTCCTTTCTCGGTAACTATTACCTGGCCAAAGTCTCGACCTACGTCGTCCACGACCTTCGCTGCCTGATGTTCAACCATATGATGGTGCTGCCCAACACCTATTTTGACAATAACAACTCCGGCCATCTGATCGCCCGGATCACCTATAACGTCGGCATGGTGACCACGGCGGCCACTGATGCCATTAAAGTGGTGGTTCGCGAGGGCCTGACGGTGATCTTCCTGCTCGGCTACCTGCTACTGACCAACTGGAAACTGACCCTGGTATTCGCTGCCGTAGGGCCACTTATTGCTCTAGTGGTCAGCTCCGCCAGCAAGCGCTTCCGCAAACTCAGCAAGAAAATCCAGTTTTCCATGGGCGACCTCACCCATGTTTCTTCTGAAACCATTAACGGCTACAGGGTAGTGCGTGGTTTCGGCGGAGAAGATTATGAAAAGAACCGTTTCCTGTCTGCCAGCAGCAAGAATTCAAAGCAGAACCTGAAGATGACCAAGGCCTCTGCAATTCATACGCCGACCCTGCAGTTCCTGGTCAATACCGCTCTGGCAATTCTGTTCTTCCTGGTGCTCTGGATGAAGGGCGACGCCACGACCGCCTCTCTGGTGAGTTTCGTCACTGCTGCTGCTCTTCTGCCGAAACCCATCCGTCAGCTCAGTGAAGTCAATGCCAATATCCAGAAGGGTATCGCTGCAGCGGAAAGCATCTTTGAGATGGCGGATGAAACGCCAGAGCCCGACCACGGCACTTACTCAACAGAAAAAGTCGAAGGCCGCCTGGAATTCCGGGATATGAGCTTCACTTATACCAATGCTGAAAAGCCTGCTGTTGAGAGCATTAACTTCACGGTGGAGCCGGGCCAGACTATCGCACTGGTAGGTCGTTCTGGCTCAGGCAAAACCACGCTGGCGAACCTGGTGCCCCGATTTTACAACCACGACCAGGGGCAAATCCTGCTGGATGGCAAAGCCATTGAAGAGTACAGCCTGAAGAACCTGCGCAGCCATATCGCCCTGGTTAACCAGAACGTCACCCTGTTCAACGACACCGTGGCCCGCAACATCGCCTATGGCGACCTGGGTGAGACGGATGACAAAACGATCCATCAGGCGGCGGAAGCGGCCCATGCCAACGAGTTCATCAAAAACCTTCCCAAAGGTATGAACACCCTGGTGGGTGAGGACGGTGTACTCCTTTCCGGCGGTCAGAGACAGCGCCTGGCTATTGCCCGGGCCATCCTGAAAGATGCTCCGATCCTGATCCTGGATGAAGCCACCTCGGCCCTGGATACTGAGTCCGAAAGGCATATCCAGGCGGCGCTGGATGAAGTCATGAAAAATCGCACAACCCTGGTGATTGCCCACCGCCTGTCCACCATCGAGAATGCCGACAGGATTATGGTGATGGACAAGGGCCGGATCGTGGAAAGCGGCAACCATGCCGAGCTGCTGGAAAAAAATGGCCATTACGCCAGGCTGCATAAAATGCAATTCCAGGAAGAGCAGGCAACCGGAGACACCCTTCTTCAGGATGCCAGCCTTCAGGCCAGCTGAACTGTTTTGAACAGCGCCTGTCAAAAGGAGTCTGCACACCAAGACGACTCAGGACAGAGCGTAACGCAGGGGAGCCCAGCATGGTTTGGCCTCCTGAACATAAGCGGAATAGACTGAATGAAACTGACTCTGCCCCGTTTTGACCAGGCCCGGGTCCTGGTCATCGGCGACGTAATGCTGGATCGCTACTGGCACGGAGCCACCTCAAGGATTTCACCGGAAGCGCCGGTGCCGGTTGTACGCATTGGCCAGGTGGAAGACCGCCCAGGCGGCGCCGCCAACGTGGCCCTGAATATCGCTTCCCTGGGCGCCCCGGCCTGGCTGGTGGCGGCAACCGGTGACGACGAAGCTGCAGACACCTTGCAGACCCGCCTTGAAGCAGCGGGAGTTTACTGTGACTTTGCCCGCGTAGACGGCGTTCCCACCATCACCAAGCTCAGGGTGATCAGCCAGCACCAGCAGCTGATCCGCCTGGACCATGAAGAGCCTTTCGTCGGCCTCAGCAGAGATATCCTGGCAGAGAAAGCCGCCGCACTGCTCGACAACATTGGCGCGGTCATTCTTTCCGACTACAACAAAGGCACGCTGCATGGCCACCAGCAGCTGATTCGAATGGCTCGCTCCCTGGGCATTCCCGTCCTGGTCGACCCCAAAGGCAGCGACTTTGACAAATACCGTGGTGCTACCGTCATCACCCCCAACCTGAGTGAGTTTGAAACCGTTGTTGGCAAATGCCGGGACGAAATGGAGCTGGTCAGCAAGGGTCAGAAGCTGATGGAAGAGCTGGAGCTGGAAGCCCTGCTGATTACCCGCAGCGAGCATGGCATGACCCTGATCCGCAAGGATAAGCAGGAAATCCACCTGCCAGCGCGGGCCCGGGAAGTGTTTGACGTGACCGGCGCCGGCGATACCGTGATTTCGGCTCTGGCCACGGCGCTGGCTGCAGGCTCTACTCTCCCTGAAGCCGCGGCCATTGCCAATGTCGCTGCCGGTATCGTGGTAGGCAAGCTGGGTACCGCTACCGTCAGTATGCCGGAACTGCGGCGTGAAGTGCACCGCTCACTGGGTGTAGAACGAGGCATGGTAACCCAGGATCAATTGATGATTGCTCTGGAGGATGCCCGGGCCCACGGTGAGAAGATTGTTTTTACCAACGGCTGTTTCGACATCATCCATGCCGGACACGTAGGCTACCTGGAAGAGGCCCGTCAGCAGGGCGACCGCCTGGTGCTGGCCATCAACAGTGACGATTCTGTCAAACGTCTCAAAGGCGAAGGGCGCCCCATCAACTCCGAAGATCGCCGTATGACGGTACTGGCCGGCCTGGAAGCCGTTGACTGGGTGGTCTGTTTCGACGAAGACACCCCGGAAAACCTGTTACGCATGATCAAACCAGAGGTTCTGGTGAAAGGCGGAGATTACACCATCGACCAGGTGGTTGGTGCACCCATCGTTTATGAGTACGGTGGCGAAGTCAAAGTTCTGGCGTTTCTCGATAATTGCTCAACAACAGCGATCGTGGAGAAGATCCGGGAAGACCGCCGTCGCCCGGAAGGCCAGTCTGAAGAGCCTGCCCTGTAAGCTCTGCTCCTGCCGCTCAGGTCTGCCCTCCAGCAGGCCTGACTTTCCAATTTCCGGTTGCTCTCCAATACTTCTATCAATAGCAACCGGAAATAAGGAGAACACCATGTCCACAGGTGGAAGTGGCCGGATAGGGAGCCAGAGGACTCCGCCGCCAGACCCGAATGCCAGTACGAACCCAGATCCCACAAATCCTGACCCGGATGTGATACCTCAGACAGCTACAGGCCCTCGCACCAAAAATACGCCGTTGAACAAGCGTCGACTGAGAGCCAGTGGCTTAAGCATTCCAATTGCTTCCCTCCATCAACACCAGCCTGAGAAAGACAAGATATCAAAACTGGCGGCACAACTCATGCGTTACACCAGGAACGGCCGGACTGACCCGAAGCCCGAGCCTAAACGACCCAAGCTTGACGCACCCTCTCAAGAAGCTCCTCTACAACAGGCTACCCTCTCCCATAGCGGACCTAACGGAGCTAACGGACTCACAATGAATCTGATACATAAAGGTGAGGTTGAGTTATACGCCCACCCGATTTCAACAAACCCTGATCAGGCGGAAGCCATATGGGCTTTGGCAGAGAAAGCTGAAACCGAAAAAATAATAGCCCTCCAGGATTTTACCTTTGTCGCCTCCCCATACTTACCAGCCGATGATACCAATGAAGGTCAGTTTGGCAATTTCAAAGTCAAAATACTCGCAAAGAAGCCTCTCCCAGAGATCAGCCCTAAGGCTTTTAGCCTGACTGTTAACGTGACAAACGAAGAGACTGGAAAGGAAAGGGAAGTGAACATAGACCAGTTTTTCATGTGGGGAGATGATAAGGGCCTTGATAAAAATCTGGCAGATCAACTCGTGAGAAGGGTACCAATGAACAAATGCCAGATTCATTGTCTGCAGGGCGTCGGCAGGACAGGCACCTTAATCCTGATGAAGCTGATGCAGGTAGCAGCAGACAACCAGGAACTGACCAGAGATAACCTTGTCGACTTCATCGCCAGCAATATTAGAGAGGGAAGAGTTCAAAGAGAGAGTCCTGAATATGTCAAAACAGAGGCTCAATTCAAATCGCTTATGGAATTTGGCATGGGACTAACCAAGGCTACAGTTGACAATATTGAGCAACAACTGTCGTGAGAGTAGATTCACAGGTCGGATCAGAATTGAAAAATCGTAATCCGGCATGAACCTAATGGCTTGTCGGGTTACGGGACAAACCCCTAATCCGACCTGCGTAAACTCCTCTATGAGCGTCGAATCACGTCACTGCAAAACTGCACATTTTCCCTTAAATGCTTCGGATTAATTGTACCGACAATGGCCGCAGAAACTGCAGGGTGGGAGAACACCAGATCCATGCTTTTCTCTACAGGATTCTCACCTTCGAGACAGGCGTGGCCACTGGCCAGGGCTTTCTTGATTAAAATGCCCTTGTCGTTCTCCAGGGCATAATCCAGCACCGGCTTTTCATCCTGCTCATTGAGATTGTACGTCACCATGGCGATGTCTGAACGCTCCAGCGCCATAATGCCGCCTTCCACGGTTTTGGTGGACATACCCGAGGCAAGAATCAGCCCTTCTTTCTTCAGGTCTTCCAACACTTCCAGGCATCCGTATTGCTCTATGACGTTGACATCGTCACCGTTGGAATGCACCAGAACCATATCAATGTAATCGGTTTTCAGGCGCTGCAGGCTACGCTCAATGCTGAATCGGATATGTTCCGGAGAAAAATCGAAGTGGGACTCACCACTCTCAAATTCTTCCCCAACCTTGCTGCAGATCACCCAGTCCTGACGCTGGCCCTGAAGCAGATTGCCAAGTCGCTCCTCACTGGTGCCATAGGCCGGGGCTGTATCGAGCAGGTTGATCCCCAGGGATCGGGCAAGGTCCAGCAACCCAAGCGCTTCCCGGTCATCAGGAATCCTGAAGTCAGCAGGGTATTTCACCTGCTGGTCCCGACCCAGCTTGACCGTTCCAAAGCCCAGGGGGGATACCCTGATACCGGTTCCGGCGATTGTTCTTGTCTCAAGCACAGTTTCAGGCACTTTCTCTGTCTTCCGGGTTAAAGGATTGACTCCAGAACGGCTCACAAACCCCTGGCTGCTCCAGCCCTTCCGGAAATGCGAAGGATTCATTGCCGGACGGGGCGATAGCATGTTTGTCCAGAAGCTTGATAACCTCATCAGACAAATTGGGCGCCAGGGCCAGCTTGGTGGGCCAGGACACGATGCCATTGCCCACTTCCTGGCAAAATGCAGCATCGGGTCGTAACAGTTTGTTCTGCTTTGGCTCAGCACGATTGACGAATAATGTCGCCCACTCAGCGTCGTCCAGATTGACCCAGGGCAGCAGGGCGGCAAGTTCACGACGGGCGACGCGAATCTGTTCTTCAGGGGTCCGATCCATACCGTCTTCAGCGATTTCACCACCGAGGTACCAGACCCACTTGCCCTCTTCATCCGGATGGCTTGTCACCGTCATACGGGGAACCGTCTTAGCACCCAGGCAATGTGCGAACAGGGGCTCGGGATTGGAATGCCTCAACATGACCATATGCAATGGCCGGAGCTGCATTTCCGGCTGTTCGATATCCCACAGCTTCATCAGTTCTCTCGTTCCCTCACCGGCAGTGAGAACGAACTTTCTGGCACGAATCTGCATAGTTATGCCATTCGAGACATGCTCAATGTAATCGATATCACCACCCTTGCTGACCATTCGGGTATTGCTATCCCAATCAACTTTCAGGGTTCTGTGTTCCAGACCTTTGATCAGGGCCTGCACCACAGTCTGAATATCCAGGACGATCTCGTTCAGCTGGTAAACTTTCCCGCGAAAGCCGGTGTGACGAAAAATAGCAGGCAGCTCATCCTGTTTTTTCAACTGCTCAACACGTCCACGCAGCGCCTTGCTGGCAAAAAAAGAGGTCAGCCGTGAGCCAAGATCACCGGGCGACCAGAGGTAGTGGTGTTCAGAAAGAACCCTGGCACTGCTCAAATCCACATCCGCCTCTCCGACCAGCGCCTTGCGCCAGCGATCCGGCATACCGGCAATGCATTCAGCGGCTTTGGTAAGATTGCCAGACAGGGTGTACTTGGTGCCACCGTGCACAATGCCCTGGGACTTGATGGTCTGCCCACCACCGAGGGTATCCTGCTCCAGAAGCAACGCCTTGTAACCCTGCTGGTTCAGGGAATTAAACAGCCAGAGACCGGCAATACCACCACCAATCACCACTACGTCTGTATCGAGAGTCTGAATCATAAGACTGCATAGTTACTATTAGTTGTCGGCAAGTATACGCCCGAAAGGAAAACCGTGACAGTCCGCGCAAGCCTGTATCCCCGGCCATACGGCCCATGGACTGACTGGCATCAAGCCTGTGTTTAGGCTCTGTTGACATAAGTTTGTCAGGTACAGTGGTTTGTAAAGCGGTCATATGCAAGGCAGACTTGTGCAGGCATAGCCATTCTACGTCAATCAAGTCTAACGCTGTCAGATGGCCGCTTTACGAACCATCCTTAAGGACGCCAGCGAGAGAGCCCATAACTGCGTTCCAACAGCTTGAAATACGTAAAGTATTCCCGCGCTGTTGCGCCTTACCTAGGCGGCCCCGTTTGAACTCTCTCGCTGACGCTGTATGCGATAAACTTATGTCAACAGAGCCTAGCAAACGAGCTTGCTTTTGGCCGGTCACTCCGGCATTTTGTCAGCCCTCCTATTCAAGCTGTATAAGGAAGTCGTAATGTCTCTTCGCCGCCTAATGCCACGCCATTCAGGGCTGCTGGCTGTGATCAGTATGATCCTGGCCATGCCTGCCTGGGCAGCACCGCAATCCACTTGGGAAGAAAAACCCCAGACCGTTCCAAGCAAACACTCGGCCAGCCTGAAATTACCGGCCAGGGCTGACCTTCTGGTTCTGGACGGCCAGAGTGCCGGTGACCTGGAACTGAAAAAAGACCAGCCTCTAAAACTGACAGGCAAGCGTCATCAGGTGGTATTCCGCCTGTCAGACACCATCAGCGTTTCCGGTGATCGTCAACTGGTGACCTCCAGACCCTTTATCATCAGCTTCCACCCTCTTAACGGCCACAACTATGAGATCCAGGCACCCGTCCTGAAAAACAGGAAACAGCTGGATGCCTTCAATCAAAACCCAGAAGCCAAGATCAGGCTGGTCAGTGACAAAGACGAAGAGACGCCCTATGAATTCGCCGTCCTGAGAACCAGGGGCATGCAGATTGGGCGAAATATCGAGGTAGACATTCAGAAGTTCAACCGCGGTGCCAACACTGCGGCTGTACCGGAGTTTGTCGCCATGATGCCAATGTCGGCAGAAACCGGCTTTACTGCGGCCAGACAAGACCCAAAGATCTATGGAACATCAGCCACTCAGGCCGAAGAGGCCGAGATGGGTGAGAAGATGCTCAGATACTGGTTTGAAAAGTCCAGCCCGGAAACCCGTACTCGTTTCCTGGAATGGGCCAGAGAGCAGTAATAGGAACGTCCTGCCTGCTCTAGTACCCCGTCCCGCTGCAGATGATAGGTTCAGTGGTTCGTAAAGCGGTCATATGCAAGGCAAACTTGTGCAGGCGTAGCCATTCTACGTCAATCAAGTCTAACGCAGTCAGATGGCCGCTTTACGAACCATCCTTCGGACTCAAGGCAGAGCGTCCATCTCTGCGTTCCAGCTGATTGAAAGACGTAAAGTATTCCTGCACAGCTGCGCCTTGATCTGAACGCTCTGCCTTGAGCTGAACCTATCATCTGCAGGCGGACGGGGTACTAG
>JBPCXN010000344.1:0-37539 GCA_051008495.1 Endozoicomonas sp.
ACATCTGAACATGGGGTCAAGCCGATACCTGCTACCCATGGATTTAACCCTGTCCCTGGACAGTACCGGATGCCTGGAAGTAATGGCCTGGGATAAGAAACAAAACCGGCAGACCGAGCTGGTACAGTTCAGCGCGGTGACCAGCGAAAACTATTTATTCCTGAACTGGTGGGGGCGAATACTGACCACCTGGGCGGTGGAGATGGGGCTGCATTTCACTGTGACCAAAGCCCTGGGGGGGTATCATGCGCTTTTCTGGAAGCGTCGTCAGGAGCAGCTTGACGCCCGTGGGCAGCGCCACGAACAGGTTCTGGCGATAACAGATGGAGGCCAGGGAGAAGTATCGCAAACCATTCCCGTGAAACCCCAGCTTGACGCTACCGGTGGTGGGATGGCAGTTTTGCCGGGAGTAAAAACAACAGATGTTGTCTTAGCCGAAACTGAACCGCGTGCAAAGGCGGGAGCTGTTGTTAGCTATCAACAGAAGGTTGACGTTCAGGTACCTCCGTATGTGGGGACCCAACAACCGCCAGCAGCCGTGGCTGTCTTAGACCGGGAAAGTATGACTTCGCCTCCGCCGACTTATGCAAATCTTATTCTCCTTGAAACTCAGGGGCAATTAACAGGAACCCTGAAAAGGAATAAGAGGCTCAGCGGTATTCTTGTGACACCCGCAGGAGCAGGAAACAGCGCCGAAGACGCTAGTGCATCACAACCAGATGAATATGAAAGTGGAGGGAGTTATGATGAAGAAACTGTTTTACAGGAGGATGAACTAGCGCTGGGTGCTGATTCTTCCAGTACAGCACATACCCAGTCATCTGTGCTGCGTTGGAGGGATTTTGATAATTCTGATAATCTCTTAACAGCTGAAGTAAGAAGCCTGCTTGAATCAGTCCCTGAGAAAACAACGTCAGAAGAAATCGAAGTATTGCTGTCTAGATATGGTGTGGAAATTAAGTCGGCAAGAGAGTCGCTTGTGGGGCTATCGAAATACCGATTAGACAAAGTCGAGGGTGAGATAAAAGGATTGCCCATTGATGCGTCTGATGGGCGGAGGCGGGCTTTAGTGGACAGGCTTGATGCGGAAAAGAAGTTTTCAGAAAAGGAGCTCAGGAATCAACAGCGTCTCCACTACTATGGTGCAGTTGAAGTAATAGGCAGGGAGATGCAGATCAGTCTCAGTGGTAGAGCGACCAAATCGATCAAGGGTGGCCTGTCAGGCAAAATGTATGGCTTGATGCAAGTGAGAAACATGCGCCGCAGTGACACTTCAACCCTGGCATCGACCATGATCAAACCGATGATAGAAAAGATAAAATCTAAATCAACTTTGGTTAAAATAGCTGGAGTCAGAGAAAAAAGAATTGACGTGCAATCAGCAGAAATTGCTAGTGGGGATAAAAGCGAAGATGCCATTGATGTATTCGAAGATGCGATGGGGATGATACCTGCTGCGAAGCAATCCCTGATCAATACTCGTGATGATAATATCAAAAAACTGACAGCTTTAGAAAAGAGGAAGCAAGAAGCTGAGGAGCGTAAAGATGGTCGGAATCAGGCTGAGATAGATTATCTTGCTGGGCAGGTAGAGATCATGGAAACTGAAGTTAGAAAAATGGAACGACGTGTGGAAACTGTCGAAGCCTTTGTTCGTGACGGTGGAAAGAGTTACGATGAAGTGCTCAAAGATGCTACGGCGATTGTCGAAAGCGAAATGTTTGAAGAATTAAAAATGTCATACGCTGCAGCACATGGCAAAGCCATGCAACGGAAAGATAATGATTCATGGAGAAAAAGGATTCTTTCTGCCAAGAATTTTGTCAAGGCTGAAAAGAGATTTATCAGTCAGCAGGCAGGTGTGGTAAGGAAGCTAAACCCGGACACGCTAGATCGTAATACTCGGAGCGAATATAACAAGGATTCGAAAACTTTTCTTAATAACCGTGTGCAGGATAGAGAAGATGAGATACGAGAAGAGTTTCTTAGAATCTATTGGGAGATACAATTAGCAACACTTGGCCCAAAGAAGTTTGCCGAGCTGAAAGATATTGAGTCTTTGAGCCCAGAGGATGTAAATGAGTTGGTTTTACATATGGTTGAGAGCCATAGGCTGAATAATTTCGGACATATAAGAGATCTGTTTGAAATTGCCAGTCAGGAACGTCTCGTTGAGCGTAGTGATTATCTTGAAATAGGAGCAAGAGAGCGAGCTTTCCGATTTGCCTATGAACCGTTGACAATGATTGCAGAGGTTGCGCCGCAAAAATATGTAGAGTGGCTTGTCAGATTAAACCATAGGCAGATGACTGCAGAGAGTCTTTACGCGCAATATGAAAGCTTCAGGGTTTTTCTGAATAAATCTTGGCTTGAGGCAAGAGGGCTGTCCGATATGCAGCTACCCGTGCTTCCGGATATACCTTTTGAGTATTTTCAGGAGCAGCCGACAGTGCTTCGCGATTCTCTGTCTCTGGTGAAAGCGACGGATGCAACCAGTACGAAAGGGCGGCAATCTCTTGAGGCAAAAATGAGTGCGCCCGAAATGCAGTTGCTGGTTGCGATTAATCACCTTTATTATTTGTTTTCAGGCTTTACTCAGGTGATGTCTGGTATCACAGATGCCGATTCAGAACTATTTGCTTTTATTTCGCAAGAGATTGCTCCTTTAATAAATATTATTGGGGAATTCGGCAAGCATGCTCTTGAAAAGTTGAATCCGGGTATAGCCAACCCTTCCAGCTATCATCAGATACTGTATTACTTTGGGAACCATCTTGCCCTGAATACTGACGCATTTCAGTTTCGTTGGTGATCAATTAGAAAAACCGGGATCCACTGCAGTGATTCCCGGTTTTTCCTTGCCAGCCCCTGGCTGGTTTATTTTTCTTTGTCCTTGCTCAGGCTGTAAATGTAAGCCGATACAAGATGCACTTTCTCTTCACCCAGAATATCTTTCCATGCCGGCATGACGCCGTTACGACCGTTGCGGATCGTGTATTCCACCTGGGCCTGGCTGGAACCATACAACCAGACCCCATCGACCAGGCTGGGTGCGCCCACTGCATAACTGCCTTCACCGTTGCTACCATGGCAGACTGAACAGGTTGTGTCGTACGTCTTCTGTCCGGAGTCGAGGGTTGCCGGGTCAATGTCCTTGACCAGTCCCACCTTGTAGCGGATAAACGTCGCTACATCCCTTACCCCCTTCTCGCCAATTACGGCTCCCCAGGCCGGCATCTGGCCGGTGCGACCGTGCATGACGGAGGTCTTGATGGCTTTCGGGTTACCGCCATACAGCCATTCATTGTCGGTCAGATCCGGAAAGCCGAAGGCGCCGCCGGCATCACTGCCGTGACAGAGGGCGCAGTTATTGATAAAGACCCGCTGCCCCATTTTTATCGCCTTGGGGTTGCTGATCAGTTCCGCAATGGGGGTCTTGGCATACTGTTGAAACAAAGGAGCGTAGCGACGGTCATGCTTCTGCTGATGTCGCTCCAGCTCTCCCGTGGATGTCCAGCCCAGGATGCCTTTCCAGCTACCCATGCCGGGGTATAGCAGCAGGTAAGCTGCGGAAAACACCAGGGTGGCGACAAACAGCACGAACCACCATTGCGGCATAGGGTTGTCCAGCTCTTCTATACCATCGTATACATGGCCGGTGGTTTCATCGGTGGTGCTCTTGCGCTCGGCCTTGCGGGTGGCGAACAGCACCCAGCAGACGAGAACCAGGCAGGCGAGTGTCAGAACAATGATCCACCCGCTCCAGAAACTACTCATCATTTTGCAGCCCCTTCATCATTATTTTTACTATCCATCAGCTTATGGCTGTCAGGGTCGGAAGCGTCGTCGGCAAAAGGCAGGCTGGCCGCTTCCTCGAAATCCTGTTTTTTCCGGCCACTGTAGGCCCAGAAACAAACTCCAAGAAATGCCGCCGTGGCGAATACGGTACCGAGACCTCTCAGGTCATTAATGTCCATGGTCGCCTACCTTTTGCTGCTGATTGCGGTACCCAGGGATTGCAGGTATGCAACCAGGGCGTCCATTTCCGTATTGCCTTTCACTTCCGCTGAAGCGCCGGCAATCTCTTCATCGCTGTAAGGCACACCAAGGAACCGCATGGCTTCCAGTTTCTTCTGAGTCAGCTTGCCGTCCAGGGTGTTTTCATTCAGCCAGGGGTAGGCCGGCATGATGGATTCAGGCACTACATCCCTTGGGTTATAGAGGTGTGCGCGATGCCATTCGTCGGAATAACGACCGCCGACCCGGGCCAGGTCAGGACCGGTTCTCTTGGAACCCCAGAGGAACGGGAACTCATAGACAGACTCACCAGCCACCGAGTAGTGGCCATACCGTTCAACCTCTGCCCGCAGCGGACGAACCATCTGCGAATGACAGCCGACACAGCCTTCACGGATATAGATGTCACGGCCTTCCAGCTGCAATGGGGTATACGGCTTCAGTCCGGCAACCGGCTGGGTGGTTTCCTTCTGGAAGAACAGGGGAACGATCTCAACCAGTCCGCCAAAGCTGATGGCGATGACAATAAAGATCACCATCAGGCCAATGTTTTTTTCAACGATGTCATGTTTCATCATGGTCTGTGTCCTCCTGCCTTCAGGCTGTCTGCGCCGGTGACGCCTGAGTGTCGCTTTCCGGTAACTGGTTTTCTTCCGAAGCCAGCTTTGCGGTGCGATAGACGTTGTAAGCCATGATGAAAACCCCCAGCAGGAAGAATGCCCCGCCAATGGCACGGACGGCGTAACCGAACTCACTGGCCACTACGGATTCCAGGAAGCTGTAGGTCAGGGTACCGTCGTTGTTGACCGCTCTCCACATCAGGCCCTGGGTGATGCCGTTAACCCACATGGCGACCACGTAAAGCACAGTACCGATGGTGGCGAGCCAGAAGTGGGCGTTGATCAGACCAACGCTGTACATCTGGGTTCTGCCATAGACCCTTGGAATCAGGTGGTAGAGGGAGCCGAAAGAGACCATGGCCACCCAGCCCAGAGCACCGGAGTGAACATGGCCAATGGTCCAGTCGGTGTAGTGGGACAGGGCGTTAACCGTCTTGATGGCCATCATCGGGCCTTCAAAGGTTGACATGCCGTAGAAGGACAGGGATACCACCAGGAACCGCAGAATCGGGTCGGTGCGCAGTTTGTGCCACGCGCCGGACAACGTCATGATGCCGTTGATCATGCCGCCCCAGGAAGGCGCCAGCAGAATCAGGGACATCACCATGCCCAGGCTCTGGGCCCAGTCAGGCAGTGCTGTGTAATGCAGGTGGTGAGGGCCGGCCCAGATGTAAATGGCGATCAGGGCCCAGAAGTGCACGATAGACAGACGGTAGGAATAAACCGGACGTTCTGCCTGCTTGGGGACGAAGTAATACATCATGCCCAGGAAGCCCGCAGTCAGGAAAAAGCCCACCGCGTTGTGCCCATACCACCACTGAATCATGGCGTCCATGGCGCCAGCATAGGCGGAGTAGGACTTGGTCAGGCTGACGGGTATTGAGGCGCTATTGACAATGTGCAGCACGGCCACGGTAATAATGAATGCGCCGAAGAACCAGTTGGCGACATAAATATGTTTTGCCTTGCGTTTCATGATCGTGCCGAAGAAGACCACGGCATAGGAAATCCAGACGACAGCGATCAGGATGTCAATCGGCCATTCCAGCTCTGCGTATTCCTTGGAAGAGGTCATGCCCAGCGGCAGGGTAATAGCGGCGAGAACAATCACCAGCTGCCAGCCCCAGAACGTGAATGCCGCCAGCCCCGGTAGCGCCAGAGATGCCTGGCAGGTTCTCTGCACCACGTAGTAGGAAGTAGAGAACAGCACACAGCCACCGAATGCGAAAATAACGGCATTGGTGTGCAGGGGTCTGAGACGGCCAAAACTGGTCCAGGGGAGATTCAGGTTGAGTTCCGGGAAGACCATCTGTGAGGCGATGAACAGTCCGACGCCCATACCGACGATGGCCCAAACCACCGCCATGAGGGCAAACTGCCTGACAACCTTGTAGTTATAGGTTGTTTGTAACGTTGCAGTGCTCATGCTCCATGTTACCTTCGGCTTGTACTTATTGATTTGTGTTTATTCTGGGTATACCGAAGGGGCCGTGTATTGATCTATGTCAATTTATTGCAAATAAGAGAGTAAAAGCACTCAATGTGGTGTGTTATTTTCCTGGATCGGTACTTCCACACTTCTAGTTGTTGTTATCCGGTCCTCATCGGTCGGGCAGGAGCACCCGCCAGACCCGCGGCAATCATACAGAACTATAAGTGTTTCTGCTAATGCTTTTTCGGGGTATCTGTGGGTATGGCACTGCAGCAGGAACTGTGGCCATTTTTCTGATTCAGGGTACGCAGTACTCTCGTTAATAGTGCGCAGTACTCTTGCTTAATAGAGAGCCGTTAATAGGCAGTACTTTCGTTAATAGAGAGCCGTTCATGGCTGTTTCGGATTCAGATGCTCTTCCCAGAAGCGATAAAGCTGTCGCAGCATTTCCTGGCTGGCAAAATTGGTGATGAGACTATTGTCATAATTGTTTATTCGCATGTAATAGTCTGGAAACAGGTCAGTCGGTTCTGGCCTGGGCTCACTATGAAGGCTAAGGCAAGCATTCTGGAATAGCTCAATGCTGTTGATCAGCGAACTGATGTCAGCAATAGTGTCTCGGCGCGGAGGCTGAAATTGCCGAATAGTCCTGTAAAGGTAGTAGTTCAGCGCTACCAGCTCTTCCAGACTGATGTCCTCTTTGATATTGAAAGCGGCTTCAAACTGAGAAAGATAGGTTATCCTTCCATGAGTTGCTGTGTAGCTCTCTGTATATGAGTCATCATTTTGGTCAAGAACAGTCTCTACCATAAAGGCTATTTTATCCAGATCCCATTGCCTTCTGAGCATTGCTGGCTCTGTTCTTTCCTGTTCTTCTGCAACGGAGAGGTTTTTCCCGGGTAACCACTCTTCAAGCAGGTTTTTCAATCCGTTTTTAAAATCAGGTTCCAGCCTGTCCAGTACCGGCCTGGACTCAGCTTCGGCCTTATACATCCGGTTCAGCATATGGTTCAGGCTGTCATGGGCATAATGAAACACCTTCTTGTCTTTTTCCGGCCAGAAGCTCAAAATCAGCAGATGGAACATGTCATGACGTCCAGCCAAGGTGCCGGCATATGTATCGTGAGGGAAAAGCAGGTTGCTTGTTTGCGGGTGATAGAGTTGTACCGGGTGCATGTTCAGCCCTCTATGTTCCCTGACGTCAAGTCTTGTCATTACACCCAGGGACGGAATGGGCCTGATGGGCGTCTGCGTCATTTCCACACTGTGTAGGTGATGGTAGTTAGCCCAGTGTTTCTGCATGGATTCAAACAAACCCCAAGAGGGCAGATATAGCTTTTCAGGTGAATTAAAATTATCGATCAGAGTAATGTTGATGCCATCTTTGATTAATGATTGTAAATACAGGGCAAAAGTATCAGTCCCAGCCTCATTGGGTAAGAATTCAACATTCCCGACATCACTTTTCTTGTGAAGTTTGAGGCGTTTCAATGCTTTTGCAATGGCTGGTGGCAGCTTAATTTCCGTATAATGAAAAAGCATACTGCCGCTGATAGTGAGCAGTTCGTAAATGTGTTTCTTGTTTTCAAGTAAATAATCTGAAGCAGGTGAGGCGGTGAGATACTGGATAAAAACAGGATCATCCGGCGATTCAAATTTTTTAAATTCAAGTTGTGCTCCGGTCATACCGGCCAGCTGTTCATATATGCCGTGGGCCATGTGCTGAAACTGAATGACATCATAAGCATCCAGAAATTCAGAGGTGGTCAGTAACCCGTATTTATAGAGTTTGATGGCTGAATTAAAGCTGGTTTCCTCTTGAATAAAAACAGAATCATCAAAAACACCCGACTCCAGGAGGAGGCTCATTTTAGCCGCTGTTGTATTGAGGCTATCAAGAAAATCAATATTAGACCCTTGATAACCATGCTCATTGAAGTAAGTCAATGCTGTTGCGTCAATGTCCAGAGGGAAGTCCGGGTGGCATTGATTAAGACTGGCGTTAATAGCCTGAGCCTGAATGGATACAGAAAGCAGCACTGCAATGGCAGGCCAATAGCGAGATAAGTTCATAGGTTTTATTGGTCACTAATGATTTTTCCTAACCTATAAGATGCGTAAAGTTGGATAAAGTTCCACTTAAAGTGATGATTTAGAATAAAAGTTGTAACACTGAATCTGATTGAACGGGCCAGCCATTCGCACAAATCCAGTGAAAGATCGGTCAGCCTGCTGATAGCCTGTGTTTAACGGTGCGCTTCAAGGAAATCAATGGAAGGGGCGAAAAACGCGCACCCGGTGACGGGTTTTGAAAACCTCATCAGGTGGTCGTAATGACCCTGGCTGTCGGCAAGCATCATGGCTTCCAGCATCTCTTCAAAGTGCTCCGGTGTCCGGCAGCAGGACATAAAGAACAGGCCTGCTTCTTTTGCGTTGCCATAAGGCATGCTGTGACGCAGGATCTCCTTGCCTCTGCCCTGGGTATCCTTGATGTTGACCCGCTTGATATGAGCGACGGGAGCCTTCTGTTCATAGCTGAACTCGATATCGTCGGCCTTGGAGCGACCAATGATTTTTTCCTGCTCTGCCACTGGCTGTTGTTCCCACTCCTGCAGCAGATGGATGTAACGCTGGCAGTGAATGTATGTACCGCCTGCAAAAGTAGAGTCTTCCGTACCCACCAGGGCTACGGCTGTGCGGCTGTCTCCTTCCGGATTTTCTGTGCCATCGACAAAACCGGTCAAATCGCGGCTTTCCAGGTAACGGAAACCAGTGACCTCCTCTTCGAGTTCAACACTGTCACCGAGCAGCGCCAATGCCTCGCGCATCAATATGAAGTTGATATCTTTCCGGTTGGAGCGAATATGCAGCAGCAGGTCACCGGGGGTCGCAGGTGCAACCCTGTCGCCGTCCTGCAGGGCTTTAAATGGCGTTAATGCCTCCGGTTTTGCTTTCGGATGGAGCCGGTCCCATGCAGCACTGCCAATGCTGATGGTGGTAGAGATCTGGGCATCCGGGTGTTTTCGGGCGAGATTTCTGGTCAGTTCCGGGATGCCGGCGCAGGCAGACCTGGCCTTTTTCAAATGGTCCCGGTCTTCCTTCAGAAGGAATGTGAGAAACAGGGCGTCGGTGTTGGCGGCGGGTGTTATTCCGGATTGTGGCGCTGACATTTTCCATACCTTGCATCTGAAGCAATAGAATATTGTATAGTGACAGCTTTGCTCGATTCTGTCTCAGATCAATAAAACAGGCATAAGGAGTAACAAACATTGAACAGTGTTATCGAGTTAATGAAGTCCCACCGTTCGATCCGGAAGTTCACGGACCAGCCGGTCTCTGATGAACTGGTGCGGGAACTGGTGGCTGCCGGACAATGTGCAGCGACTTCCAGTTATCTGCAGGGTGTCAGCGTCATCCGGGTACGCAAGCAGGAAACCAGGGAGAAAATGGCGGAGCTTGCGGGAGGCCAGCCTTATGTGGCGAACGCTCCCGTATTCATGGTTTTCTGCGCAGACCTTAACCGTTCCGGGCACTGCTGTGAGAAACATGGACGACAGGCAGTTGAGGGCATGACAGAACATTTCATCATCGCCACCGTCGATGTTGCCCTGATGGCGCAGAATGTGGCGCTGGCGGCTGAGTCCGAAGGGCTGGGGATCTGTTATATCGGTGGCCTTCGTAATCACCCGCAGGAAGTCAGCGACTTGCTGCAGTTGCCGTGCATGGTATACCCGGTGTTTGGCCTCTGCCTGGGTTATCCTGACCAGGACCCGGCCACCAAACCCAGGCTGCCAGTGGATATGGTGTTGATGGAAGAGCACTATCAGGCAACAGAGGATACAGCGTTGCTGGACGACTATGATCAGATCATCAGGGAATACTATGAGCAGCGTTCCGGCGGCAAGCTGAGCCAGACCTGGAGTGAGCAGATGGACAAGCTGCTGGGCAAGGAATCAAGGCCTCATATGCGTGAGTTCCTGAAGCGTCAGGGGTTTGAAATGCGTTGAGCTGCAGCAGCTTTACCGAGCAAGGTTCCTGGTTCACGGGGCTCTGGAGTAGCCTTGCCGGTTCTTAACCGGAAAGTCAGGAGTTCGAGTCGGCCTGACTGACGCGCAGGTTATAAATTTTGTCTACAATTGCCAGGTTTAGCCTGATATCGAAGTTACCTTTCTACTGTCATGTGATGAAGATCCCGTTGAGTTATCCGGCTTTGGGGTGGTACTGCCTGTTCTGGGCAGCAGCCGCCATTGCCATTCCCCAGACAGAGTCGCAATGCCGTCAGGCGCTGAGCAAACAGGAACTGGCCGTACAAGCCTGTATGAACCACAAACGCTTCCGTGACCAGACTGGTCAGGGGCGCTCAACGGGTATCGGCTATCTCGGCAGGCACAGCATTTATGCGGATTTCTTTGCCACGGAGTTCTGCAACACCTGCGATACCAATGGCCTGCCGATCTATTCGGGAAACCGGGCGAATCTGCTCCGCACAGGTCGGCTGGAAACCTTCATCGGCCGGAGTTGCTCATTGGGTGGGACAGAGCAGGTTTCAGAGAGGTTACTCCGTCGAGAATATGCTTTCGTAAGCATGCACCCGGCCATCTACCTCCTGACGATTTTTCTGAAAAGAACGGAAGATCTGGCGCTCGTTCTGCTGGCCGGTAAACAGCAGGCAATCTATCAGCATGGGAGTAACCAGAGCAAGGTCAGGAGTATTGAGGCGCTGCTTGAGAAAACCCTTTACCAGAAAACCAACCAGCACTCATTAGGTGACTTCCTGATCAACGCTGTCCGGAGCGGTCCTTCGCTGACCCGCTACATTGCCTGTGAGGGTGATCTTGTCGTAGTCATCTGCCCATTTGGTCGGCGTCCTATTCGACGGCAGGTAAGTATTGCTGAACTGTGGCTGGGTAATCATTTGCCGACCTACCTGATTCCCGTGTATCGGCAGACATTGGCTGGAAGGTTTTTTTAGCAAAAAACTCTGTGGCTATACTCTGGCCAAACTGTATAGGCCTTCACTGGACTTCAGCTGAACATCTCTCAGTCTGCTGGGCTGTACCTTGCCTTCCCTGATCTCAATGATTCTGACCAGGTCAAACACCCGGTTGAAGCTTTCAATGCCTTTGATTTTCTTCTGGCCCCGCATTTTCTGCGGACTTTCAGGCGGCCCCTGCCAGACTTCTACATCCCAGCCAGCCTGATTACTGCCTTCTGCAAGAATACAAAGACCGAGGGCTGAGCCATCTTCACCAAAGCCACTCCAGACATAACCATTGGAACCCCGAACTTCGGCATTCTGTATCTTCTGTTTGGACAGTTCTTCGGCAAACAGATGAAAGAAATTTTCACCTTCTCTTCTCGTTGCAGCGGTACGGCAGCTATTCAGGACGAATGTCATGTTGTCAGGCAGCTTCTCGCCATAGCGTTTTGTTAGCTCTCTGAGTACATGCCTGCACAGGGATTTCGCACTGTAGTGGCCTACCTGTACTGGATTGCCGTGGCCTTCAATAATCACCCGGCATCTGCCCGTAAAAGGCCTGCCTGACTCCGCCAGGGTTTTCCAGCCTGCGTCGGTGGGATTGAACAGCGCTGTATCCGCGAGTGGGTGCTGCCGGTGCAGGGCAATGCCCAGTTGCAGTTTGAATTTCTTGTCATTGTCTATGAGCATCAGGAATTCTGCGTCGTATTTTTTCAGATCCAGTTCCTGGGGCCTGGGGTCGAGCAGTGTGCAGTAACTCATCAGGGCGCTGTGAAGTTTGCTGTCACTGTAGGCCGCCACCGCCACTTCGTCGAAGGAAGGTTTGTCTTTCAGTTTGGTGGACATGTGTGGCAGCAGGATTTTCAATACCGCTTCCGGCAGGAAGCTGGTTTCCCGGGCCTGGAGTGCTGTAATCCGGCAGAATTTCGCAGCCTGTTGATCATCGTTGAATAAAAGAGACTGCAGGAGGTGAATCATGCGATCTGTTGAGTCGCCATCACCTCTTCCCTTTGGCAGGGAACAGCAGGCAGCAGCTGAATAAATCTGAAGCCATTCTGGTCGTCCCCGGGCGGCTTCTCCCTTGCTACTGAGCTCAACAACAAGGCCTGCTGCCAGGTCCAGAGGCGTGGCCGTGAATATGGGTTTTCTCTCCCCAAGCATGCACTTCAGCTCGCTGCGTTGCAGCTTCAGTTTTGGATAGAGGAGGTCCAGGTACTCTGCCACCTCCTTATGCCCGGCAAGCACGGCAATATGCATCAGGTTCAGCTGGCTGACAGGCATCTCTTCCGGAGTTAACTGGCCTGCCGGGAATTTGCAGACAAGATTAAAGTCCAGGGCTATGCCCTGGTCATGGCATTTTTTGAGTACATCAACGCTGCCGATTCTTACTGCATGGGCCAGGGCGTGGTGAAGCAGTTCTGATGAGCAAGTTCCACTTTTGAGGTCCAGTTGGCCCCTGACGATCCGCTGATACATGGCCCGGATGTTGGCGTCATTGACAACATATTCCGGTGTCACCGGGCAGCCGGTAAGGCTCGGCGCCTGCTTCTGGATCTCGGTCAGCCGGTTATTGAGAGGAACGGGGTCTTTCTCTTTCCAGGCCGCCCAGGATTTATTGAACTTTCTGGTGTTGTCCGCTTGCCTGGCTTCAATCGTCAGGCCTCTGAAATCGGTAGTCTGACCTGCCGCTTGCGCGGTGGGCGCAACAGGTTGCGCGGGCGAGACTGCTTGTGGTGAGACTGGATACATCCTGATACCTCGTAAATCCATTTTACAACTGATGGTTGGACTGCTTTTCCAGTTCAAAGTTCCTTTGCACAAGCCTTTCCAGGATCCTGTTATCATTTGTTCTGAAAAACCTTGGGGGGAATTCGATGGAAATGATATGGAGCCGGGCGCCTGAGCCTATTGCCTTGCTGATACTGGCCCACGGCGCCGGGGCGGCAATGGACAGTGACTTCATGAATACCATGGCGGGGCTGCTCTGTGACCAGGGGATAACAGTGGTGCGCTTTGAATTTCCCTACATGCAGGCGCGCAGAGAAACCGGGAAAAAGCGGCCGCCGGATCGTCAGCCAAAACTGCTGGAATGCTGGTCCGGGGTGCTGGAAGAGGTTCGTGGCCAGACGGACCTGCCGGTTTATATTGGCGGTAAATCCATGGGCGGTCGAATGGCAACGCTGCTGGTATCCGAAGGGGAGCAGGTGCCTGGAGTGGTCTGTCTTGGCTATCCGTTTCATGCGGCCGGCAAAAAAGACAAGCCAAGAACTGAGCACTTGAAACACATGGACACTCCGGTGCTGGTCATCCAGGGCGACCGGGATGCCATGGGGGGCAGGGAGACGGTGTCAGGCTATGAACTGTCAGGCCAGGTCCGGATCGAATGGCTCGAAGACGGTAACCATGATCTGAAACCCCGCAAAGTTTCCGGTTATAGCCATCAGCGCCATCTTGAAAGAGCTGCGCAGCGGGTGATGGCTTTCATGGCAGATAAGTAAAAGGTGGCTGTCGCAAGAAAATTTGTTGCAGCAGTTGTCCCTGAAGGCTGGGTTGCTGGCTGAATTTGCCGGACTTCTGTATGTCAACCTAATGGCTGATGAAAGCGGGAAAGACAAGGCTACAGACCGGGATCGGCTGGACAGCTCCGTAGGTCGGATTAGAATCGCAAGATTCGTAATCCGACGAAGCAAACCCCTAATCCCAGCGTTGTTGGGTTACGCGTTGTCGCGCTAATCCGGCCTGCGAAAATCTTTGGGCTGGATGACGCTGTTGAAGAAGAAACCCCGGATAAACAGATTCAACGAAGGGTCTATAGCCGCTCATCTGGCGGGCGGCTACAATAGCGCTCATCTAGGAGCCTGACCGAGAATAGACAGGTCGGCCTAAAGCCCAGGAAGATCGGCCGCAGCCTTGAGCGTTCTAGACAGCTCCACTGAATTTGATTAAATAGGTCAACTATTCGCACAAATCCAGTGAAAAATCTGACTCGATCTACTGACTCTTGGGTGAAGAGTATGCTCGACCGCTATTCTCCGACAGACTCCTAGTCCTGGAATGGGGAATCACGGATTGAGACAGGCAGATACTTTGCTTATTCTAATTCCCCTCGTATGGGGCATGCCTGGTGATAGCAGGCATGCATCCAGGGTTTTGAGGCTACCCGGGCAAGCATTTTGAGGAACAAGAGTGACTGAATTGATCGATGTCAACCATGAACTGGACACCTGTGGGCTGCTCTGCCCGGAGCCGGTAATGATGCTGCATAACAAAGTGCGGGACATGGCGCCCGGTGACGTGGTGAAGGTGATTGCCACCGATCCATCCACCCAGAGGGATATTCCCAAGTTCTGCAATTTCCTCGACCATGAACTGCTCGAAAGCGACGAAATAGACAAGCAGTTTATCTATGTGATCCGCAAGGCTAAGGAATAGTCTAAAAATAACTTCCACATTTGGCTCAAGTCCGAAGCCCGTTCGGGCTGAGCTTGTCGAAGCCTTGTGCTATTGCTCTTCGACAGACTCAGAGCGAACGGAGATTCGATTCAGAGTAGGGATGTTATTTTTAGACTATTCCTAAGAGCTAAGGGAAGTGGCATTGTAAAATATACCGACATCCCGTCATTCCCGCGCAGGCGGGAATCTACCACCCCAGTGGATCCCCGCCTTCGCGGGGATGACGATGGTGTATTCTTATCTACTGCTCTCAATGGCTATGTAGCTTATTTCAGACGTTGCAACGGTCCGCGCTGGCGTATCTGCTCTCCCAGCCAGTGGCCGGAGTTTTTCACAGTTCTTGTGCCGCTATCGTAATCGACATGAACCAGGCCAAAACGGGTGCTGAAGCCTTTTGCCCATTCAAAATTATCCAGCAGAGACCAGGCGAAATAACCTCTGACATCGGAGCCCTGTTCTCTGGCTTTCAGAACCGTTTCAATATGGTTTTTGAGATAACTGATGCGGGGTTTGTCATCGACCTGTCCATCCCTGACCTCGTCAAAATAGGCGACACCATTCTCCGTAATGTAGACAGCAGGGTTGCCATAGTCTTCACGCATCATGGTCAATAGCTCTGTAAACCCTTCAGGATAAATTTCCCAGTCCATAGCCGTGAACTTGTAGGGGTCAGCCTCTGGTGTTCTGGTGACAAAAGTACCTTTCAGGCCAGGAATAAAACGGTTGCCCTTGACGAATTCACGACTGTAGTAGTTCAGTCCGACAAAGTCATTCGGGGTCTGGATGATATCAAAATCGCCCTGTTGAACTTTGGGGCGGAACAGACTGAAACGCTTCCACAGTACTTCCGGGTAGCACCCTTTGAATACCGGATCAAAAACGATGCCATTCATGAAAGCGTTTGCCGTGCTGGTGGCTTCCAGGTCAATCGGCCTGGTCCCCCTTGTGTGCATGGGGGTATAGCTTAGAGTCGGACCTACTTTGGCCTGGCTGTCTTCAGCCCGGATAGCCTGAGAGGCCATGCCATGGCCGAGCAGGATGTGGTGCATGGCTTTCCAGAAGCTCCATGGATTGCGTTTGCCTGGAGCATGATTTCCAAACAGGTGGCCGAAGGTGGCGTGTTCCCATGGCTCGTTGACAGTGATCCAGTTTTTAACCCGGTCGCCAAAATGGTTCACCAGGACTTTGGCATAGTCTGCGAAGTGATGGCAGGTTTCCCGGCCTATGAAACCACCGAACTCCTGGTAAAGAGCCTCCGGTGTATCCCAGTGAAAGAGGGTAACGTAGGGGGTAATTCCTGCTTCGAGCAGAGAATCCACCAGGCGATCATAAAATGCCAGTCCTTCCCTGTTTATTCTTCCCCGGCCTTCCGGCAGGATGCGCGACCAGGACATGGAAAAACGATAAGCGTCCAGAGACATGCCTTTCATGATCTGGACATCTTCCTGGTAGCGATGATAGTGATCGCAGGCTACGTCTGCATTGTGGCCGTTATCAATTTTTCCGGGGGTGTGGCTGAAGGTGTCCCAGATGCTGGGGCCGCGGCCTCCCTCCTTGACGGCACCCTCTATTTGATAGGCGGCGGTTGCTGCGCCCATCAGAAAGTCATCAGGAATATTCAACTGCATGGTCATTGAGCTGGTTCAGATATGTGAATAAAGTTTACATTATAATCTGAATAAAATTCACATAAGTCAACGGTAATAGCGCAGATGTACCCACAAGTCATAAAAAGAGTGACTTACATCAATTAACAGTCTACCCAGTTCCATTGAGCCATTGAGCCATTGAGCCATTGAGCCATTGAGCCATTGAGCCATTGAGCCATTGAGCGGAATTAATTTCTGAACTTGCTATTCCAGCTGGCAATGAATAAAAAAACCATTACAGGAAGGCTTGAATCTGTATTCTCAGGAACAGCCATTCCCTGTTGGAAAGTGGTTCCATCCAGCAAAGCCTGATTATGTGTCAGTAAATTTGGATTCGCTTGGTTCAACATGCCACCTAAAAAATGGTGCTGTCCGTTGTGGACAACGATCAGATCGTTGCTGTCAATATAGTTGTCGGGGATATGTTGCAACACGGTGCCATCAGGCATGAATACCAGAATTTGGAGTTCGCCGGTTACACGATCGTAGTAAAATAGAATGGCTCTTTTATTCAGCAGAAAACTGATTACCTGTAATATTCTTGGTTCTGCCCAGGCACTATCCTGCATTTCCCCCAGCAAAGTACTGAACTGTTCCCCCGCCAGAGCGGGAAACAGCTGCTGAATGGCTTGTTGATTATGCAGTATCTGGTTGGTTAGAGACTGAATCAGTACTTGATGAGGCATTCCTAACTGATCCGCAACCGCATGATAAAAGCAGGCATTATCGCTAGCCGTGCTGGTCAGCTCTAAATGCAGGCTGGATAAAAAAGTAGCCAGTGAAGAGTGATATGCAGTTAGCAAATCTGGAGGTAACCCGGAAACGCTGATATCGTTAGTCCAGTGTTGGGAGGGCAAGTCACTGGCAGGGATGATTTTTTGAGGTTTATAAAGTTCCCGGGCAGGCATCTGATCATATTGCCGTAATAATCTGGCCAGCCAGCCAGGGAATGCTGGCAATTCACTGGGGTACTTATTATCCAGTCGCTCTAAGAGTCTATATCTGGCGCCTTGCTTTATTGCCAGATTGAAGTCTGTATTCCAGGGCTCATAACCTGATACAAGTACTGTCCTTAATTTAGGGAAGCCGATAAGACGGTGGATCAGCAGTTTTACTTCTTGCGGGTGAATATAGCTATAACTCAAATCCAGCTGAGAAATCTTATGCGTCGCTTCCTGATCATTCAGCAATGCGTCTAGAATTTCAATCGGGTTACTTGACATACTTAAATCAATGTTTGTAAATATTTTTTTCCGGCTTCGTAATAGGCTTCTTTGCTTAACTCCTTCCACCTGATATTTTATGCTTGGCCTTTTAATGATAAAAGCAGGTATATAAGGCGCTGACACAGCTTGCAACTTATCAGGAATGCCGATCATCACTGTATTGCCCTCCCAATGAGTTGCTGAGATAATTTCATCATTGACTAATGGAGGGGATTTACCACCAATAATCATCAGTTCGGTTTTCTTTTCCCGCTGCAGCTTTTGTATCAATAGCAGTGCCCGATCTGGCTTTAATATGCCTCGCGCAATAAGCCCCTCTGCTATGACCAGTGTTGGCGCAGATTCGTCCCGAGGAAATTGTTCGTGCATTTCATTGAATAGCTGAAAAGCATCAAATACATCTCTCTGAAAAAAATGAATTTTCGGGTATTTCTTCCTACCCCTCTCAACAAGATTTTTTTGTATCTCAATACCACAAGCTGTTACATCAATCCCTTCCTCCTGCAAACATCTCTGGCATTCCTTAAGATCATCACCAGAGCCACAGCCCAGTGCAAACAGGTAGACACCAAACTGTTTTGCCCGACGTAAAATTTCTGGCTGTTCGGCTAGATGTTGATAAAGCAACAGGGCCATTTTCTCGTGAAGCCATTTATAAAACAGTATTTCCAGAGGGTGATATATTGTCTCTGATGGGACGAGAATCCTGCCATCTAATATCCTCTTGAGTTCGTCTTTGTGCGTTTTTAAATCATTATAACTACTGAAATGAGTTATTGAAGGCAGCTGTTTTAATGCTTCTTCTTGGCTGCATAAGGGGTTCAAGTATTGATTGTCCGAAAACATCAGATCCATGATTAAGCCGCAAAGGTACATCTTTTTCGTCAATTCAAATAAAGAGTTAGTCTGCTCTTGAGATAACTTAAATAGCGCTTCCCCACCAGATACAAAATGAAGTAACAAAAACATATCCCCTTTGTCGTTTTCTGCTTCTGTTGCTGCTGACAAATATAAGATCATTGAAATCATCTTTACTTTATTATTGTTTTTATAAATTCTACTGTACTCAGGCAATTCCAGATAACCTCTTATAATCCAGGGGTTTAAAGTAGGAGAGTCAAAAGGTAGCCGAGTCATACGCTGAATTATCCTGTCAAGATCAGGCAATAGGCTGGCCCAGGGAGGGGGAGGGTTACTACCGAAAGGGGAATTGATCCCTGCGTAACAGGATTGATATACCGACATGTTTAAAAGGCAGAAAAATACTAAATTGAAATACCACACTCTTCCCAAGCGCAATGTTCTCAAAGTTTGCCTTTGCATTATTATGATTACCCTGCTCCTATGGAAAGAATGAATATAGACAAATATCAGGACTCATGAATGAGAGAAAAAAACAGGCTGATGGGCATCAGCCTGTGGAAACCGGTTCCTTAATGATACCGGGGCAGATAGTCGCCGTGGGCTATGATCAGGTCATCGCACATATGGGTAATCTGATCCATAGTCAGCTCAGAAGCTGTATGAGGGTCCAGCATGGCGGCGTGGTAGATATAATCACGCTTGCCAGTCAGGGCGGCTTCAATGGTCAGGTTCTGTACATTGATATTGGTCTGGTTAAGGGCGGCCAGTTGTGGTGGCAGGTCACCTGCTACTGTCGGAGTGATGCCGTTGCGATCTGCAAGACAGGTGACTTCTACAACGGCACTGGAAGGCAGGTTGGTGATCAGGCCGTTGTTGAGCACGTTTCCACCAAAGGTGTAAGGCTTGCCGGTTTCCATAGCTTCCAGCATGTAGGAAGCATATTCTTCTGAACGGTTATGAGGGATGGAGCCGCCGGAACGATAGGCGCTAAGGAACATCTTCACTTCAGCAGCTGTTGCTTCATCCAGCAGTCCCATTAACTGGGCTTCCATCTCATCGGTCATCTGACCTTCCAGAGCGGCCTCAATACCTGCCCACAGGTGCATGTACTCTTCGCAGCGGCGAGGGTATTCGTCCAGTGGAATATTGAAGCGGTCAATCAGCTCAGGCGCTGTGGATTTGATGAAATAAGGCATGTATTCAGCGTTATGCTCGCTGGACTCAGTCACGTAGTGGCCGAAACGCTGCATGATCTCGTAACGAACCATGTCATCGTGCTTGCCTGCTTTGCTGCGGGCGGCGGCACGATTCTTGATTTCCGGATACAGGTCTTCACCATTACGAGTCACTTCCAGCAGCCAGGCCATATGGTTAATGCCAGCGATCTTTGCTTGAACATTGTCGTATGGAAGGTCGAGAGGCTTAAGCAGTTCGGGAACACAGGCCTGGACGCTATGGCATAGACCCACCGTTTTGATGTCTGTGGCGCGCAACAGGGAGCCGGTAATGATTGCCATTGGGTTGGTGTAGTTCAGCAGCCAGGCATTCGGGCACAGCTCTTCCATATCCCTGGCGATATCAAGCATCACCGGAACGGTTCTCAGTCCACGGAAAATACCGCCAATGCCCAGCGTGTCGCCAATGGTCTGTCGCAGGCCGTATTTGGCAGGAATTTCAAAGTCGATGACGGTTGAAGGTTTATAGCCACCTACCTGGATGGCATTGAACACATAGTCAGAACCTTTCAGGGCTTCCCGGCGGTCGAGGTGTGCAGTGATTCTGGCTTTGGAACCAAAGGTTTTATTGATCGCCTCCATGATCTGGAGGGTCTGACCCAGACGTTTTTCGTCGATATCGTGCAGGGCGATCTGACTTTCTGCCAGTGCCGGGGTAGCCATACAGTCACCGAGCAGGTTCTTTGCAAAGACGGTACTGCCGGCACCGATCATGGTGATTTTTGCCATTTCGTTGATTCCTGTGAGGGATTTCAGATGAATTCATGAGTTACTATACGTTGGTGAAAAATGCTTCAGAATGGTGAATTGTCGGAAGATGTTGGTAAAATGGCAGAAAAGGCGTGAGGCGCCCGGTTCAAACTCTTCACATTATTTTCAGGAAAGTCCGTTCCTGATTCAGGATGTCATTTTCTATCATTGCGGCGAGCAGCATCGCTCTCAGGACATCAATCACTGCACTGCCGGAGATCATTTTCTTATCCATGTCGTATACCATGGCAAAGGTTATTTAAAGCTGTCTGGAGAAAGCGAAGAGGTCATTCCGGTAAAAGCTGGCGATGTTTTCCTGATCACGCCAGATTGTCATGCCTCCTATCATGGGGATGTCTGTGACCCCTGGTCATATGGCTGGATAGGAATCCAGGGCAAAGCCGTGGAAGGGGTTCTGGCCCTGGCCGGATTTGATCATATTCACAGCGTTCTGAATTTTGATGACAGCATTATTCAGTCACTCAGGGAAACGTTGAGGAAGCTCATTGGGCATCATCAGGAGGGAAAAGCCAATCCAATGGAGCAGCTGAGTTTAACCTGTCATTTTCTCGGTCAACTGCTTGAAGGCGAGCAAGGGTTGCCCCTGGCTGACAAGCCAGCTAGCAGATCCCAGTATTATCTGGAAGCAGCTCAGCAATATATTCATGATCATTATGGGCGCAAGTTTTCCCTGGAAGAGCTGGCGGGGTCAGTAGGCGTTTCAAGAAAGCATTTGAGTACACTGTTCAAGGAAAAATATGGGCAGACCCTGAAAAGCTACCTGACCACCTACAGAGTGCGCAGAGCCTGTGAGCTTTTAAGGCAGCAGCCGCCTAAACCCATTGAAACTGTAGCGCTGGACGTAGGCTACGACGATATCCAGGGTTTCTCGAAAATATTCAGCAAGTATATGTTTGTCTCTCCCAGTCAGTACCGGGAGAAAACCAGAACCGTTGAGTACGTGTGCAGTGGTCTGCTCAGGTGAGCCAGATTTTGGCTGTACTCATGGAAAGCCGCATGCTTTTCAACAGTCGTTTATAAGCATTCTTTAACTTCAGGGCTTCCTCTTTTTCCGTTCTGATACAGAGTCGTATTGTGGCGCCGGCCAGGTGTGTCAGCAGCAGGGCATAACTTTCCAGTTCAGCTCTGTCGCCTTCATCAATGAAGGGTGACAGGGCGTTCACGGCGATCCTGGCGGATTCACGGCTGCTCTGCAGTTCCATATCCTGCATTTGTTTGTCAGCTGCCATCCCACACCAGATATCGTATATGACCGGTTCGGAAGTATACCAGTCGTAATAGTCGTCCATTGCCTCTTCCAGAGCCTGGAAACCTTCTTCAAGGCTTTTTATGTTCTCCAGCCGAACTGCCAGAAGCTCATGGGTTTTATTCATGTAGCGCTCATCCAGTGCATGGATAATCGCACGCTTATTGGGGAAATACTGGTAGATAGAGCTGGGGGTGACGCCGGCTCTTTCCGCCAGTTCATGGATTTTCAGTCCAGAGGAACCTTTTTCGAGGATAAGATCGCGGGTGGCGTTGAGGATGGCGTCTACCCTTGAACGGCTTCTCTCCTGGGTTGGCATACGCCGACCATGACTGGTGTGTGATGATGGGGAAATAATGTTCATAGTGAGATCTGTGATTTCAATGGGAAGAATATACCATAAACGCAGATCATACATGGCAAGCCGAAGTGTTGTGGAGGCTGATAAGATCGAAAATTGATTTAGGGCATGAACATTTCACAAACTCACATCCTGAATTGACAATAAGTAAGGATTGTTGGACTTTACGTGAATATTTTTCACATTATGGTTCAGGGTGCTCCGAGGCGATGAAGTTTGATCATGAGTGATAAGCATCCTGAAACAGATGTGGCCGTTGATGCTGCTTTAAAAGCTGTTCCTGCTGAAAGACAGCTCAAGTATCAGAGAGAGGCCTTTTATGGTTTCATCCATTTTGGCATGAATACATTCACGGATCGGGGCTGGGGCACAGGCCGGGAAGCTCCGGAACTTTTTAATCCGTCTGATCTGGATACCGACCAGTGGGTGGCGGCTATGAAATCGGCGGGTATGAAGGGAGTTATCCTGACAGCCAAGCACCACGATGGTTTCTGTCTTTGGCCTTCTAAGTATACGGAACACTCAGTTAAAAACTCCTCCTGGAAAAATGGTCGGGGAGATGTAGTGCATGAACTGTCTGAGTCCTGCGAAAAATACCAGATGAAACTGGGTATTTATCTTTCACCCTGGGACATGAATCATCCGGGCTATGGCACTCCGGCCTATAACGATTACTTTCTGAACCAGATGACCGAACTGCTGAGTAACTATGGAGAGATATTTTCTGTCTGGTTTGATGGTGCCTGTGGTGAAAAAAAGAAAAAGCAGGATTATGACTGGTCGGCTTTTTATCAGCTGATACGAAAGTTACAGCCTGATGCGGTTATCAGTAACAGTGGCCCTGATGTGCGCTGGTGTGGCAATGAAGCGGGTTATTGCCGTCCGCAGGAGTGGTGCGTAGTACCCAGGGCGTTAAGCGACAGCAATCTGATAGCAGCGGGATCACAGCGGGATGATAATGCCGCCTTTGCCCGCAAGTTTGATGCTACTGATCAGGATCTGGGCAGTCGTAAAGCGATTGAAGGTATTACTGACTTAATCTGGTACCCTTCCGAAGTCGATGTCTCCATTCGCCCGGAGTGGTTCTATCACAGCAAAGAAGATCATAAGCTCAAATCGCTGAAAAAACTGTTACGTATCTACTTTGATTCAATCGGTGGCAACAATGCGCTGTTGTTAAATGTGCCGCCGGATAAAACCGGACGCTTTCAAAAAAATGATATAGACCGGCTGAAGGCGCTGGGACAGGCACTGCAGAAGATTTTTTCCAGGGACTTGGCTGCCGGTGCCAGGGTCGAGGCTGTTAGTAAACCGGGGGGTATGCCCGAGGCGTTAATTGATCAGCAGGAAGATACGCACTGGCAAAGCCCTGAGGGCAGTGAATCTTCGGTTATTACACTGACTTTACCCACAGAGACCACATTCAATATTGTTGACTTGCAGGAATTTATCGAGAACGGCCAGCGGATAGAGAAATTCTCCCTGGCGGTGGAGGAAGCCGGGAGCTGGAAAACCGTCGTCCAGGGCAGCACCATCGGTAATCGCAAGCTCTGTCTGTTCCCTGCCGTCACATCCAGACAGCTTCGCCTGGAGGTCAGTGAAGCAAGAGCTGCCCCGTCGCTGCGGGCATTGAAAATTTACAACACGGACCAAATCCGGCCCATGACTGCTCTGGAACAGCTCTGTCACCAGATCCAGTCCAGAGTCATCAGGTGGGTGGATCATCTATATGTCCGCTTTTTTATGTGACCGATCGAATATTCAGGAAAATATTGGGGGTGCTATGGAGTTGACTGGAGAGCAGGTAATGCCGAAGAAACGCGTTACCACTATGGAGAAGGCCTGTCTGGCAGGTTCGGCCTACCTGACATTCTTTTGTATCAGCATCATCAGCAGTGCATTGATGAAGTATTTCACGGACTATGTGCTGCTGCCTGCTGTTATGTTTGGAACCGCTCATCTGTTTTTCGGGGTGTGGACGGCATTATGTAACATTGTGGTAGGCGGCCTCTCGGATAATATTCGCAGCAAGGTCGGCAAAGGCAAGCGTTTGACGTTTATCCGCCGCTCCATTCCGGTCATGGTGATTGGTTATCTGCTATGGATGGTCGCCGACCCGGATGCGTCCAACGCGCTGAATACCACCTTCCTGGTTCTTGGTTTTGCAGCAATGGGGGTCGGGGCCACTATGTTTGGTATTAACCATGCGTCCCTGGTTTTGAATATCACCGATGATATTGATGAAAGAACGTCCATCAATATCTGGAATGCTGTGCTGGTTCTGGTTCCGGGTGTTATCACCGGCTCCGTGCCAGCCTATTTCTTTATGGAAGGCTACTCGTTTGATTTTGTCCGGTTGCTGTTAAGTGGTGCGGGTATTTTCATGGTGGCGATTTCCTGGTTCTGTGCGAGCCAGCTCTGTGAGCCGGAGGGGGTTGTAGAACAGTCTGATGGCAATACTCCGCAGACGATCTCTGGCATCCTGAAGGGGTTTGGAGCCAGTCTGGTCAGTGTATTTCAGTCCAAATCTTTTGTCGTCTATGCCATCTACAACTTTCTGTTTGCCATGGTGGCTTCGGTCTATTTCTCCAATGCCACCTATTACCTGGGTAATGTCCTGATGGTCACTGGAGCCATGGCAGGAGCGGTGGCCATAGCCGGTCCAGTGCTGGAATACGCTTTCTACCCGATAGTCCGCAAGCTTCGTAACTCTGCCGGCACCCACAAGACTATGTGCCTGGGGCTGATGGTTCTGTCTCTTTCCTACCTGGTGATGTATTTCACCGAGGGTTACTGGCCTTTCATTATTCTTTACAGCGCTTTCCATATTGGTCTTGCTGCCAACTGGCTGCTGTCCCTGATCATGCTGGGTGAAATCATAGAGGAGGACCACCTGTTGACCGGACGCAAGCGCTCGGGCCTGTTTTTCGGCATCAATGGGGTTCTTGTGGTTCCCGCCGGTTCGCTGATGATCTTCCTGTTCTCGGTCATTATTGATTATACCGGGTACGATCCCCAGGCTAGTCAGTTAACTGAATTGGCGGAGCAGGGTATCCGTATGGGAGGGATGCTGTTGCCTGCGGTTATTTCTGCAGCTGCATTTGTTGTTCTGTACTTTTTCTTCCCGCTGAAAGGCGACTACTACAAGGATGTGCGGCGTAGATACCACGAGCAATACGGCCGGAAGATCTGAAAAAAGTACAGGTTGTGATTGCCTGTCCGACAGGCTCCTATGAAATTTTGTGCTTGATGCTTTAGCCCGGATATTTCATAAACATGCTCCCGACTCTCGCTTGCCCCTTGCCGCCCCAGGAAAGTTTGGCTCGGTCGACCGTACTCCCCGGTACGGCGCTCCCTCACCAAACTCCCTGAGACAACAAGGTTCTGCGCGATAGCCGGGGCAGTTCATGAAACATCCGGGTTAGAAAAATTGATCTCGGTCAGAAGGAAGTGTGAATTAATGTCAGATTTGTTTCATTATCTGATGTATCGCATTACTATAAATGTGAATCTTTTTTATGTTTCTGCTGAACTCATGATAGGGCGGCGAACATCCCGATTGGATGGTACAGGGGCTAGCTGTGAGACGACTGACAACCAAAGAAAAGCTGATCTACAGTGCGGGAAACTTCGGCAATGGCATATGGGCCGGTGTCTCCATGTTCTGGATGGTTTACTTTTTCTTCCCTCCAGCTGACGCCGGAATTCCCTATATGATACCCCAGGGGTCCATCTGGATGGGGCTGACGGTGATTGGCCTGATATTGGCCCTCAACCGGTTTGTAGACGCGATTACTGATCCATGGATTGCCAATATCTGCAACAAAAGCAGAAATCCTAAAGGAAAGTATGTGCCCATGATGAGGCTGGCTGCTCCCGGAGTTATGCTGTTCATGATGGCCATCTATTATGTGCCTGACCCCGGTGAAATCACCACCATGAACGTAATCTGGATTTCGGGCGCCATTGCGCTACAGGCTTTGTGCGCAACCATGTACGGAATACCCTATTATGCCCTGCAGGTTAAAATTGCCCCTCATGCTGATGACAAGCTTGACCTAAACACCATAATGGGTGCTTTCTGGTTCACCGGATTGGTGCTCGCTTCATTCGGCAGTATTTTCTGGAATACCTATGCTGGCATTTTTGACCTGGGAAGGGTTGAGTCCATGCAGCTCACCTTTGCAACTCTCGCTGTTATTGGTGTGATGACTCTGATGATCCCAGCCCTTCTGATTCGGGAAACCGACTACGAAGATATCAGCATGGATGAGGCGCGTCAGCCTCGATTCGTGGAAACGGCGAAAGTGGTCCTGAAAGACAAGATCTTCATGCGCTTTCTTCTGATCATAGGTATGTATTTTCTGGCAACCTACATGTTTGAAACCGGCATGACCTATTACCTGATAGTGCTGGCGCAAATGTCAGAGTCTGCGGTGGGGTTGATCACCAGTGTCACTGGTGTTTTATGTATGCTCTGTTATCCAATCGTTAACAGGCTGGGTAAGAAAAATGGTAAAAAACCCTTACTGTTGCAGGGCTTCATGTTGTTTGGCGTAAGCCTGTTCCTGATCTCCATTATGGGCTGGTTCGGTATTCCAAGTGTGGTTATGGTAGGTATTATTGTTCTGCTCTCTCCCTACCCACAGGCGATCATGGGTATCCTTCCAGGAGCTATCACTGCCGATATCGCCGCTTATGCCAAACAGAAAAACGGGGTCGATAACAGCAGTATGTACATGGCGGGTAATATGTTCGTGAACAAACTGGCCGGTACACTGGCGATGTTGCTGTTTACCTCGCTGCTGTTGCTGGGTAAGGATGTTGGTGATGATCTGGGTATTCGGGTTGTGGCGCTGCTGGCCATGTCGATTTGCTTTATCGCCTATTTTGTTGCCAAAACCTATGATGAGGATGAGGTGCTGAAGTATAACAATGATGACTCAGGCATCAGCGGAGATACTCAGACAAACCCCCAGAGGGTCAGTGCTGAACTGGCGTAAATAAGCCTGCGACGGCAGGCAGATATCTGAGGTGAATGGAAAAGGGCTCAATATGAGCCCTTTTTGCGTTGTTTGGGAGGTGGAGAGTCCGAATAGGGTTCGACTTTTGCATTGCGGCTGGCCTCTGGCTGCTAAACTCTGACTGACGAGCATGCACTCCGTTTTACAATGAATCAGAGGGTGTGCACATGATGTTTTTGTCTGGTATAAAAAGTCATGATCGAAAGCAGAGTTTTTCGTTACCCATAGGTGATGAAGGTGATGAAGGTGATGAAAAATTTCTCGCAGAAAAAAAATCTGTCTGCAGAGGATTAATATTGCTCTGTCTGTTTATCTGTCTCCCGGGCATGAGCTGTGAAAATAATCAGTATTACTCTGAATCCGCACACCGATGCTGCACACTCTGTGAGCCAGGCCTGGGGGAAATTGAAAGCTGTACTGATTCTACCGATACAGTCTGTGTCTACTGCCCGGAGCAGACCTACAGTGGCTTTCAAAACAATCTGCGAGTCTGTCTGCCCTGCAGTCGTTGTCATCCTGCAAGGGTAGTGACAGCTTTTTGTACGACCACACAGGATACCGTTTGTGGATCCTGCAGCGCTGGGTATTTTCTTTTTGTCACGTCGTACGCCCCAAACCAGTGCCTAAAGTGTTCTCCCTGTCCAAAAGAAGGTAACCCTATACATTGGCATGATTGTGATTTCGCAGGTCTCCCGGAAGATATTCAGTGCAAACCAGGCCTGGTAGCTCCAGCTGATGATTCAGGATTTAACCGAAGTGGGTTTATATGGCAGAGCAATCATGAGTCACTCTACAATCCTGATCAGGTTCCTGTTTTGGAAAAAGCACTCTATGGCGTAGTGATAGGTGGAGCCATCTTTGCTACCTGCCTCTTATCGGCGTTGCTCATTCGTGTTATCTACCATACGTGTGCACAAGAAAAGGCTCTCTATTTGAGATCTATTATGAGGGAAAGCTCTCATGTTCCCTAATTTACCCATTCGCGAATCTGAAGCCCCGGCGCATCAGTGTAAGGCTCAGTGGGTATTGATGTAGTGGCTTTTGAATTGGGCGCCTCCCGGCAGGGTGACCCTGACGCTTTCCTTGCCAGAGCCGTAGAAACTGACTTTTCCCCGACTGTCGGTGGCTCTGGCGATACGAACAGTGCCCTGGCTGTCAATCAGTTCAACCCTGGCGTCGGCAACGGCTTCTCCCTGACTGGTCACCAGATAGGACTGAACCGGGAAGTGCAGTGGGCTGATACGGGTAATGCTGCTGGCCTGGGCGGACAGAGCCACTATTGAGCCCAGGGCTGCAGCGGCGAGTGTCAATGCTTTCACATTCAATTCCTTCTTGTTGCCGACCATGTTGAAGAGAGGTCTTCTGTCATGATCAATATCTGTCGTCTATCTTTCTGCAGATATACAGCACTCTGACAAATTCAACGTATCATAGGTTTTCAGATGGACAAAATAAAAAAGGGTCCACATTAAGTGGACCCTTCAACACACCGTTGGTTTCAGAGGAAGCGAATCAGAACAGGGCGAAGTCGTAATCGATAAACGCACCCCAGCCGGACATGCTGCCGATGTTGCTTTCGAAGCCGGTGATGAATCGGGCGGTCAGGCCGTCAAGCATGCCTTCCGTAGGGGAGTAACGAACTTCGAAAAGGGTTTCCTGGAACTGCTCTTTACCTACCAGATAGTAGATCATGTCGCCAGACTCGCGTACGGCGTCCATATCGATGTTTCTGGAGTTGGCGGAGATTAATTGGGTTGTTAATCCAGGATTGCCGAGGTCGGCCCAGTTGTAGGACGCTACATAGGTGTAGGTTCTCTGGTTGGGCATGCTCCAGCCGTTGATCAGGGTTTCTCCGGCCAGGATTTCGCTCATGCCGCCGCCGCCAAAGCCGGCTTCATAGAAACCGTTTTTGCCAACCTGCAGATAGGACGCACCAAAGAAGAGGTTGCCCCACTGAGCACCGATCAGGAAGTCGACCGCAGAACCGTTGTGGTCAGGAAGGTGCTTGCCAAATGGGTTGACAAAGTCTTTGTGGGCTTTCTGCCAGTTACCGTTGACCTGGAATACGAACAGGTGGTCCATCTCCTTGCCTTCCGGTACATCAAAGCCAACCATATGCATGGGCAGGCCGGAGGCAATTTCAAAGGAATCGGTTCGCAGGTAATTTTTCGATTCCGTTCTTGCGGTACGGATCATGCCGTAGTCGGAGTAGTAATCGGCACCGAGGGTGTGGGATTTTTTCACGCCCGCTCTTTCAAAGTGACTGACGTCTTCGTACTTGACGAAGTCTTCGCTATTGAATTCACCCCTGGCTGTGACCTCCAGACCGTAGACATTGAGCCCGTCCCACTTGGCGTTGACCATGGAGCCTTCAAAGTTTTTGTCCAGCAGCCATTCGGTGTTGTCACGGCCAAAGTGCAGGGTGTCCAGTTCCATACGACCGGTGCGGAAGCCAAAGTGTCGGTCTTCATCACCAAATCGGAACTTGACATTGGCGATAGACAGACGGGCCATGTTCTTATCGCCCGTGTGCATCATGTTGCCTTTGTCGTAGTCGTTCCAGACGCTACCGGCATGGAAGCCCAGGTCAAAACCAACGACATCGAACAGGTAGCCTGACTGGAAGTGACCCCAGAGGGCCATACCGAACTGACCGAGGGTGGTGTCCCGGCGAACTTCGTTGCCTACGGTTCCGGCGATCTGATTTACCAGAGCATTGACTGAATCTTCATTGATGAATTTTTGCAGCTCTCTTATGACAAGAAAGTCTGGCATGTTTTTCAGAAGCTCAGGGGGAATGGCTTGGCCTGTGGCCTCTTCAATCAGCTTGGAAGCAAGCTGTGAGCCTTCATCAGTTTTCCGGAAGTTGTTAATGTCACTAATCAGCTCGTTTGAAGTTGGCTTCCATGATGTATTGACATCAACAGAGCTGCCCTTCATATCCAGATTAGAGCTCCGGACTTTCATATCCATGGAAGAGCCTTCCACAAAGCTGTCCCAGATGGAGGTGGGCTGAGCGTCGTCAAAAACGCCCCTGACTTCATCGTTGGTGGTCAGGGCTGAGGCGCTCATAGTGAATGTTGCTGCCGCGACTGCGACGGCCAGAGTGGCTTTTTTCGCCAGCATACTTCTACCTTGTGTTTTTTGTGTGTGGTCAGGCTTTCCAGTTCTGTGGATTGGTGGTTCAATCCGCCGGATTGGCCTTTAGTTATAAAACAGAAAAAAGTTCACCTTTATTGTTTGGCGTTTGTCAGTATCCCGTCAATACAAAGGTGATTCTTGTTCATGTTTGATTGATATAGATCAGTTTACTTCTGCTGATGTGAACAAAAGGTGATCAGGAGAGCTGGTCAATACTCGCCTTCAACTCTGCTTCACGGGTCTGCCTGAGAACCTGGCGATCTTCCAGGGTGTGCAGGTTTTCCAGGGCGGCTTCATACAGTTCTCTGGCGCGGGTGTGATCTTTCTCGCCATCCTTCATGATATGACCGTACTGGGTAAGAATTTCAACGCTGTCAGGGTTGTCGCTCAGAGCCTGTTCGAACATCTTCAGGGCATTTTTCTTGCTGCCATAAGCGATAGGCCAGCCTGGCGCCCAGTAGGTGGCCGCAGCCAGGCTGGCTTCCGCCATGCCGTCCATCGCCATCGGCTCCAGCTTGATGGCTTCTTCCAGAAGCTTCTTGCCGTCTTTCAGATAGCTGATGGATTTCATGCTATTGAGCGCAGCAGCAATCTCAAGATTGACGTTGCCCTTGACAATCAGCAGGCCGGCTTTGTCTGAAGTTTCCTGAATCGTAACTGTGGCGCTTTCCAAAACCTTTTCCAGAGCCTCAACTCTGGGTTCAACTTCGGCGATTTCCAGGGCCTGGACCCACTGCTGCTCATGCATAACGCCAGGACTGACTGCCTGTGCCTGAGCGGTTATCGCTGAAGCGGAAAGAATGCATGCGGCAAGAAGCTTGAGGGGCTTTTTCATCTGTCGACTCCATTTACGACTATGCACAGACAAAGTAAGAGTTGTCCGTTTTTGAACAAAGAAGAATAATGTTCACTTTTATTATTTTGCTTTTATGAACATCTCTCAACACAAAAGTGACAACTATTCAGTTTTGATTGATTTGAGTCAATTACGTAAATGTCTGTAAAGGATTTTGACGGGTCTAATGGTTTCTGTGATTCGACCAGGAGGAAGGTTTCCCTGGGGAAAGAGTGCTTGAAGCGGGAAATGAAGATGAATATTATCCGGCATACTGCCCGTTCGATCAGGCGAGAATCGTCGTAGAAAACCTGGCGATTTTACTTAAACTGCAGCAATGGAATCTGTCTTTAATGAATGCAACGTCAGGTGGCCATCGTCTCCCCAGGTGGCGAATGGTACTGTTCTCCTTTGGAAATTTTGGCGCTACCCTGACCGCTTTTTCCATGGGGATTGTGCTGAGCTATTTTTATTTTCCACCGGTCATTGCCGGAGAGACTGAATTTCCTGAGCTGATGATTCGTACCCCGGTGCTTTTCGGTTTAACCGTCCTGGGTCTGATCACCGCCATCAGCCGTATCTTTGATGCTGCCACCAGCCCATTGATTGCTAACCTCAGTGATCGCAGTCAGAGTCGTTTTGGACGACGACGGCTTTTCATGATGATAGGTCTGCTGCCATTCGCCCTGACTTCTGTCGCCACTTTTTATCCCCCTGACGATGCTCCTACCACACTCAATGCTCTCTGGGTGGCCGGTAATGTGGTGTTGTTCTATCTGTTTATGACACTCTATACCATGCCCTATGGTGCCCTTGTGCCAGAACTGGGCAAGACGGCGGATGACCGGGTTTTCATGGCTACAGTGAACGCTGCAGCCTGGGCCGCCGCATTCTGCCTGGGGCAGACGTTATGGGTTGTGAAAGGCATTCTGCAAAACACCGGGATGACGGCAATGGAAGCCCTGCGGACAGTGATCACCGGCTTTGCTGTGCTCGGGGCGCTGTGTATGGTGGTGCCGATTCTGGTTGTCGATGAAAAAAGGGACTGTGGCGGCAAGGCAGTCAAAGAAGGGGCGATGAAGTCCATGATGGATGCGCTGGGCAACCGGGAATTCACGCTCTTTGTGCTGGTCAACTGCCTGACTCTGGTCTCTACGTATTTCCTGGAAACCGGTGCTATCTATTATGTCACCATGCTGCTGAAACTGTCAGAAGGCTGGGCCACTTTTATGATGGTGGGCATGTTTGCCATCAGCTTTATGCTCTATCCACTGATTGTCAAACTCACCCGCTTTTACCCTAAAAAGCATATTTTCATCGTTGCACTGGCGCTGGAAGGTCTGGTTTTCTCCATGATTCCACTGGCCAACAGTGTCGCTCATCCCATGTTTCTGGCCGGATTGATTGTTGTGCTTGGCGCTATTCCCATTGCCGCCACATCCATTGTGCCTGGCGCCATGATGGCTGACATTACCCGCTCGGACACTTTGCGAACAGGAGTGCACAAAGAGGGTACCTTCTTTGGTTTGCAGAGTTTCAGTGTCAAGCTTGCAGCGTCACTGACCAGCCTGCTTTTTCCTTCTATCCTGATATTGGGCAGCGGCACTGGCACCCCTACAGAACACGGGGTGTCCATGACAGCCTGGATAGGTACATCCTGTTCGTTTATTGGCTGCGCCATGATGTTTCTATACAACGAAGAGCGGGTAAACCGTTTCTTGAATGAGCCGGTTCAATGAGCATTTTCAGATTGTTCATTCAAGGTTGAGGGTTGAGTTTGCCGTGGGCTGCACATCTGGTTTGGAGAAACAGGCAGGCTGCCATCACCATAAAGGGGTGGCAGATAATGGTCGGAGCGACATAGATTGAAAAACTCAGCAATCGTAATGCCTGCACTGACAAGTTCAAAGACGGCAACGAAGAAAAGCCTGGAGGAACTCAGGATCCATCTGGCTATATCCGGATAATCCAGCAGGCAGAGAGTCATGGCCACGCAGGAAATAATGCTGAACTGCTGCAGAAGGTAATAAAACATCTGATAGTGCTCAACTCGGGGAAAATGTTCCGACAGTCTGCTGAAGTAAAGTTCCCCTAAATTTCTATACCGCTTGTCGCTGTCGTTGCTCTTTTCCAGGTTAACAGAGCTGCAGATCATAGATCTGTTAGTAGAGTTAATGAATTGCTCCCAGTTCCCGGGAGTCAGTTGTTCCAGTTTCAGATGTTTAACAATCGGTGGTTTTTCCACTTCAGTTCGCCACTCCAGCGCCATCCTGAAGTATTGCTGAATGATCTCCGGGTTTGAAGAAGGGATAAAACTGATCCAGGGCAGAGTGAGTATCAGCCCGTCTTTTGCTCTGAGGAAAATGTCGGTGAAGGTGCTGATGATGTTTTCAGGTTCTCGAGATAGCGGCATATTCGGAATATGGCTTTGTGAGATGACCAGATTTTCCGCCGCCTTCAGTGGCAGCCAGCAGTTCTTTTCCCAGCCGTCCCCAATCAGGACAAACCCGTTGGCGCCAGTCCAGACAAGCTGATACAGAAGTTCATCAGCAGGCAGGGGTTTACCGACAAGCCACAGGGTGCTATAGCCCTCCTGGCGTAGCTGGTTCAGGTAAAGGTCGACAGAGCCATACCGGATGTTTGCTAATGCAGAGTAGAAAACGATTAGAGGTTTCTTCTCTTGGGCGGGACTTGAGAAAGGCGGGAAGATCAGGATGATGGCTATCAGGATATTTCTGGCAGACACACCGTACATGGCTTGAGCTCCTTTTATCGGCTCAGGAAGTGTAGGCCGGGTGTCAATATATGACCGCGCTTTGTGCTGTTTCTGTTCAGGACATTTTGACAAGTGAAGCGGACTTTCTCCCATTTATCTTTGTAATAAACTGAAATATATTCACTTTATCCGACATTTACTGTCGTCACTCCTGGCCCCTCGTTTTGTTATGTTAGAAATCAATACCCAGCACAAAGAATTTCATCTTCAGTCCCGCAGCAGCAGCTATATCATGAGGGTCGGTCCAGCCGGTCATCTTGAGCATGTCTACTACGGGAAGAAAATACGTCACCAGTCCAGCTTTACCGGTCTGGTCCAGCAGTTCACTTCACCGATCAGCAGCTCGACTTCCTACAATAGTGACTTTCCTGCCTATGTTCTGGAAACTGCCTGTCTGGAACTGGGTGTCAATGGCAAGGGCGACTATCGTGAGCCCTCACTTCACCTGCAGCATATGGACGACGGTACCCGTGTCAGTGATTTTGTCTATGACAGTCATAAGGTGCTGGACCATAAATGTGCTGTTCCGGGCATGCCTCACGGCATAGACCCGAAAGGAAAGGTGAAGACCCTGGCCATTACTCTGAAAGACACTCTCAAACCAGTCAGGCTGGTGCTTTACTACAGTGTCTTTGAGAATTGTGACGCCATCACCCGCAGTATGGAAATCATCAATGAGGCGGATCATGACCTGAGTATTGAGAAAGCCCACAGCTTCAACTTTGATGTAACTGACAGTAACTACGAGCTGATCAGTCTCGAGGGAGCCTGGATTCGGGAGGCTCAGATCAACCGCCGTCCCCTGAGCAAGGGACTGACGACCATTGATTCCAAGAAAGGCGTCAGTGGTGCAAATCATAACCCGTTTATGAGTCTGGTACGCCCTGACACAACTGAGTCCCGGGGGGATTGTTATGGGTTTGGCCTGATCTACAGTGGTAATCACCAGTGCTCGGTGGAAGTCAGTACTCACGACCTGACCCGGGTTCAGATGGGTATCAATGCCTTTGATTTTCAGTGGACTCTGGCCAAAGGTGAGTCTTTCCATACCCCGGAAGTGGTAATGACCTTCAGTTCCGAAGGTCTTAACCGGATGAGTCACAATTTTCACGCCTTTGTTAATGATCATCTGATCAGCCCAAACTGGCAGCGTCGTCCAAAGCCAGTGCAGGTGAATAACTGGGAAGCGACGTATTTTGATTTTGATGAATCGAAACTGCTGAAACTGGCTAAAAAAGCCAAAAAGCTGGGCGTTGAACTTTTCGTTCTGGACGATGGCTGGTTTGGCAGGCGTAATAGTGATAATTGCAGTCTGGGTGACTATTTCGACGATACGAAAAAGCTTCCTGGCGGACTGGCGCAGGTCAGTGAAAAGATCCGTGCTCTGGGGCTGGATTTTGGTATCTGGGTAGAACCGGAAATGATTTCCGAAGACAGCGAGCTGTATCGGAAACATCCGGAGTGGGCGCTTACCTGTCCCGGACGCAAGCCGTCAATTGGCAGGCAGCAGCTGGTGCTGGATATGGCCAATCCGAATGTAGTGGATTATCTGTTTGAGCAGTTAAGCTCTGTCTTCAGCCGTTCTAAAACTTCTTTTGTGAAGTGGGATAACAATCGTAACTTCAGCGACCTTTATTCCCATCATCTTACAAAAGAGCAGCAGCATGGCTACAGCCATCGCTATATGCTTGGTCTGTATGATCTGCTGGGCCGTCTGAAGGCTGAGTTTCCGGAGATTCTGTTTGAATCCTGCTCCAGCGGCGGTAATCGTTTTGATCTGGGTATGCTTTATTACATGCCTCAGACCTGGACCAGCGACAACACCGATGCGGTAGAGCGCCTGAATATTCAATACGGCACGTCGCTGGTCTATCCGCCAAACACCATGGGGGCGCACGTCAGTGGTCGCCCTTCTCACCAGGTGTTGAGAAATACGCCTATCGAAACCCGATTTAATGTCGCCGCTTTTGGTGTGCTGGGTTTCCAGCTTGATGTCACCAAGTTGACTTCTTTCGAGGAGAAAGCGATCAAGGCGCAGATCGAATTTTATAAAGAGCATCGGGAGCTTCTTCAATACGGTCGCTTCTACCGTCTGGAATCACCTTTCGAGACCAATAGGGCTCAGTGGATGGTCGTCAGTGAATCCGGTGATGAAGCGCTCGTCGGGTATTATCAGAAACTGCAGGAAAGCAACCGTGGGTTCGAGCGCATCAAACCTGAGGGGCTCAATGAAGAGCTGGATTTCACCGTTGAAAGCCGCAGGCAGTTCGTCAATATCCGTACCTTTGGCGATCTGGTTAATGAAGAGCTTCCGGTAAAGATCAGGGAGCGAGGTGTCATTCACAGCGTGCTGGCCAATCATTACATGCATGAATTTGAGCAGGAGAAATATGAATTGAGTGGGGATGCCCTGGCATGTGCCGGTTTGCCACTCAAGCCCCAGTTCGTTGCTACGGAGATGACCGAACACTTCCGGTTTGTAGGTGACTTTGGGTCTCGTATTTATCATGTAAAGGCCAAGAACTAACCGGGTTTAAGGGAAGCAGCAATTCAGAATTTGCCGTTACTCGTCATTCCCGCCTGCGCGGGGTGACGCCGGTGTTTACCTGTAGGCTGCTTCTCTTGTCTGCTCGGTGGGAGTCATGGGTTGCGGACTCAAAGAAAAACGCTCCAGACAGAAAACTGAATGATTCAGGGTTGTCTGCCTGACTTTGTTTTTGACCTGAATCATCTAACATGAATTTAATTCAGTTTACGCGTTGACCTCAAAGTGCGAATGCATGAAGGTTAGACAAAATGTTTTCAGATTTTCGGATGCCTCTTTTACATGAGAGAAGTAAAACACCTTAATTTCGATTGGAAATACTCCCCGGAATTTAATGAGGACTGTCTGGCCCCCGGCTACGACGACAGTGGTTTTGAAACGGTGCAGATTCCCCATGCTAACCGGGAGCTGCCCTACAACAACTTTGATGAAAAACTGTATCAGTTTGAAAGCTGTTACCGAAAACGCGTCTTTGTAGAGAAAGCTTTTGAAGGTAAACAGGCGGTATTGCACTTTGAAGGTGTAATGACTTTCGCCCGGGTATTTGTCAATGGTCAGCTGGTGGTTGAGCATAAGGGCGGTTACACCCCGTTCAAAGCCAATATTACCGAGCACCTGCAATATGACAGTGAAAACCTGATTGCAGTCTATGTGGATTCCAGCGAGCGCAGTGAAGTCCCGCCATTCGGCTTTGTTGTAGATTACCTGACCTATGGTGGTATATACCGTGAAGTGCGACTGGAGTTCTCTGAGCCTGTTATTGTTGGGAACTGCCATGTACGCACCCGCAATGTTCTGCAACAGGAAAAGAAACTGGATCTTGACCTGTATCTGAATAATTTTACTGGCCTGTCTGGTCAGGCCAGTCTGCACTTTGCCCTGAAAGATGCAGGTCACCAGCAGGTATGTGTTTTTTCCGAGGACCTGACTCTGAACGGTGAGGCTCAGCAGCAGCTGACCGTTAAGCAAGCTGTGTCTGGAGTAAAACTCTGGGATACAGAGAATCCACACCTGTACACCCTGGAAGTGACTCTGCTGGTTGATAACCAGGCTCTGGACAGCCATTCCTTCCGTTTTGGTTTCCGTCAGGTGGAATTCAACACCAGCGGTTTTTATCTGAATGACAAGAAGATAAAGATTCGTGGTCTGAATCGCCATCAGTCATACCCTTATGTGGGCTACGCCATGCCCAAAAGCGCCCAGGAGAAAGACGCTGATATTCTGAAGCATGAGCTGGGACTGAACACGGTTCGACTCTCCCATTACCCACAGAGTCAGCACTTCCTGAATCGTTGTGATGAACTTGGATTGCTGGTGTTTGATGAAATTCCCGGCTGGCAGCATATCGGTGAAAAGGGCGAATGGT
>JBPCXN010000345.1:0-4467 GCA_051008495.1 Endozoicomonas sp.
ACATCTGAACATGGGGTCAAGCCGATACCTGCTACCCATGGATTTAACCCTGTCCCTGGACAGTACCGGATGCCTGGAAGTAATGGCCTGGGATAAGAAACAAAACCGGCAGACCGAGCTGGTACAGGTCAACCCGGTGGAGAGGGAAGACTATTTATTCCTGGACTGGTGGGGACGAATGCTGACCACCCGGGCGGTGGAGATGGGGTTGCATTTCACTGTGAGCAAAACCCTGGGGGGGTATCATGCGCTTTTCTGGAAGCGTCGTCAGGAGCAGCTTGACGCCCGTGGAGAGGGCCGGGTACTGACAATTACCGATGGGGAGCAGGGAGAGTGGTTCGATATCATTTCCGTGAAACCCCAGCTTGCCGCTACCGGTGCTGGGATGGCAGTTTTGTCGGGAGGAAAAACGACAGATGTTGCCTTAGTCGAAACTGAACCGCCTGCAGAGGCGGGAGCTGTTGTGACCAATCAACAGAAGGTTGACGTTCAGGTACCTCTGTTTGTGGGGATTCAGCCACTCGTGACTGTCGTTGACCGGGGCAGCCAGACTCCGCCACCAGAGCCTTTGCAACCATACAGGTTTCAGCAAAGACCTGACACTGAGGGTTCCGGTCCAGAGTCAGAATCAGGGGATTCTGCTCGGACTGTTGAAAGCGCTGAAAGAATTGGCAGTATTGAGGACGCAGAAAAGAGGCATAGCTTGATCAAGGGTTCAGAAAATAGCCTTGCGGGCCGTCATGAACAGGCTGAGATTGATGCTCCTGAACTTGGGAAAACCGATCTTTCTGCATCAGATGAGATTACCGAGAGGGAAACTGCAACACCAATCATGAGATCTGACACGGATACTGAGCCAGACTCAGAACCGGAAGAGCATACTGGCAATGTGCCGGTAACGGATCAACCGCTCCAGGAGCCCGGTGATCAGCAGGTGGTAACCCATCAGAATCTACAGGCGCAGGAAGGGGTTGGCTCCGGTCAGACTGGTTTGTCTCCTTTAACCAGAGCGGTAAGTATTGAGTCAATACCGAATTATGCTCCCCCGGACTATGGCATTGCTGTTGCCACTCCTCAAGGACAGCCTGTACCTGTTGCTTCCGGGGGGTGGGATATCTCCACGGGGCGAACAGGGCAAACCTTGAGTTTCGTTGAGTCGGTATTCTCTGGTGAGGGGGATCCTGATGCTGTTTCCATGAGTTCGGCGCTATCGGAAGAGGTTGCCTTTGAAAAGGCAGACGTGAAGATCGCGCTGAAAAAACAACGTATACGCTCACACTTCCAGCCGCATAATGACCTGCAGGGTGAGGATCGAAAGAAATTTGTTCAGCTGGCCATCGAAGATGCCGCTGCTTCAACGATTGTTGCCGACTTGATCATACGAGATATTGACGAACGTACAGATGGCTCCAGAAAACTGCCCCTGTCCTGGGGAAAAATGCAGAGTAGGCTGGCCGAGGAGGCGGAAAGGCTTCATGTCAAGCCACTGGCCGGCCCAAAGCTGGATCTTTACCGGGAGGTCTACGAGGAAGCGATAGAGCATTATAAGGAGAGTGGAGAGAGCGCCACACTGACCGGTGCTGCCAGATACTTTGTTATTCGTACGACGGCGGAGCGAATTGCAGAGGAGAGGTTCAGGGCAGATAAAGAAGCCATCCGTGAAGTGAATATGCGTGGTGGTGTTACCACGAGAGTCGGAATGGCGCTGCTGTCGCTCCTGGAGCTGGATACTGAGCCTTTGCATGATCATGCCCGGCAACTGGGTTTTGCTATTGAAGGTATGAGACTGTTTTCAGCTTTGGATAAAACCAGGGTGATGGCGTTTTATGAGCCGGTTTTTGTCGAGCTGGCAAAAAAAACCACCGATAAAAGGCGAGGCATAACCGATTTTGCCTTCAAATCGGTAGCCCTGGGTTCCTGGTCAGAAAGCAAGCGGGTTCTGGAGGGGGAATTAGCGGAAATTCATTCCAGGGTACCTAAAGCCCATAAAAAGAAGATGGAGAAAAAAATGGCCGAGGCTCTTAGAATGGCTGAAGAAAACGCAGCCTCTATTGAGTCAGTGGAAGAATATCTAAAGGCAAAAAACAAAGAGTTTCAAATTGAGCTGGATAAACAGCAGGAAACGGAGCTTGAAGCTGCCCAGTCACGTCAGAACGTTGAGAACATTATTCTGGATTTCGGCATGGCTCATGGGCTGAAAGAGTATCCACATTCCATTGAAATCATCGACATGATCAAAAGCAAAGAGCAGTTTTTACGTCCACCCTTTAACCTGCTTGAATCCAGTGTTGATGAAGATGTCAATCAGTTGATGACTCTGGTTAAGAGCAGTTACCGCGCCAGGCTGGCCAGATACGTTGCAAGAGAAAAGAACGAAGGCTCCGTTGTGCTGGATGATAGAGTGTTAACGGATTTTTTGAAGAGGCGTCAGGCCTTCAAGCAGAAGAAGGCTGTTGAAGCCCTTGAGGCCCGGAAGTTAAGTGATGAAATGCATGTTGAAGCTTTGGCCTCCATCTTTAAGAAGAGGCGGAGGGAGGACATGATTCAGAGTGGCCTGTTTGGCGAAACCACCGCTAAAGAGTACACGCTGATGCAGGCGTATTACTCGGTATTGGAGTCGGGGGAGGCGGTAGCGGCAAAGAATGATCCACAAGCATTTGATCCGAAGACTATGAAGTCGTTGCACCATTCCCTGGTCAAGTTTGAGGTGTACAGTGCATTTAACCTGAAGCGTAAGGTAGAGGAAGTCCGCAGGTTTTCAGAAGAGATAAATAATGTGATCCAGGAGATGAACAGCAAGCAGGGTCAGATCAGAGCTAAGGTTAAAACCGCCATATTACCCTCCGGAAAGAAACAGCCAAAAACTGGTAAAGCACGCAAAGGAGCGAAGAAGGGCAGCCTCTAATCGTAACGTTTGAACGGTTCCGGTAAAGAGAAAGGCCGGGAGAGCAGGCGTCGCTGAAGCTGGTATCGTATTCATTTTATTGGTTTTCCCGACAGCCTGGCGGAACGGACTTATGTCCTTGGCAGTTCCGGAATCTGGTCTATATTTCTACACTTTGCCATAAAATAGTATCTGAAGTAGTGAAGAACATATTTCGAAATTCGCAGGCAGCATTGTCCTGTGGCTTTGTTTTTTGCCTGATTTTGGCAGTTCCCCGGACAGGCTGGGCGGAAATAATAAAAACCCTGCCCAATGCCGTTGTGGAACAGCGGTATGGCACTACCACCATCTGGCAGGAAGCCAGTGAAGAACAGGTGTCCGGTTATTACGACAGCTACATCTCAGCTCCGGGGCTGTGGACTACTCTGCGTATTGCTCCCCCCATTTTGATGCTCACTGGGCTGGGGTTAGGCGCATTAACTTCACGTCTGAAAACTCCCGCTTTATCCAATTCACAGGTTGCTTACACCCTGTATGCTTTTGGCATGCTGGCCGCCATGCAGTTCTATAAGCTGGGGCAAAGGGTTGGAAATGGGCTCGCGCCTGCGTGGGTGTTTTATTCGAAATATATTTACGGCTCTTTACTGGCCTCTGACGTGTACTTCATGGCCAGAAGAACCTATGACTATATTCTGGCCCGCGGCAGACCGGTCTCTTCAGTGCTCTATCCGGTCAGGTTCCAGAACGCGCCTTTGCTGGCCATGTTTGTTCAGGAAGTGGTGAACATCCGGGAAGAAGAGTCTCAGCAGGAGGAGTCCGGGGAGCAGGAACCTGAAGGAATAAATTACCGGGCTTCGATTCTAAGGGTTGTTTCAACCCTGACGGGTGACAGTCTCACAGAGCATAGCGGGGACAATAGCGGGGGCAATAGCAGGAGTAAAAGTGATGATTTCCTCAGGCTGTCGAAGTTATTGAAGGAAAACAATGCCTACCTGGACATTTTCCTGGGGATGGAGGAGGGAAGCATATGGGGCGGGCAGTGGTCCGCCGTTCCCGGGAATATGACGCGTGACAGCGACGCCGGGCCGGGTTCCAGGTTCAACCATGATATTTCCTCCGGCTCCGTTTACATCCGTTTGACGGGTGCTCCCAGCAGGGGCAGCAAGGATGAAATCCTGAAGAGCGGCTGGTTCGATTTTCGAGGCAGCCATCAATGGGTAGAGCGCCTTCTGGTCGGCAGTGACAAAGCCATAGATCCGGCCCTGGATTACGCCTCCCTGCTGTCCCCGGAAGTGCTTGGTCATCTCTCTGACTGGATAGAGGACTCCCCGCGCTGGAAAGGGCTGCTGGGAGTGAGCGGCCATGAGGCCTCCAGGCTGTTGCCGGGCCCCGAGTTCAGGCGCCTGAAACGCGGTCAGAAGCGGAAGATTGCCGACAGTTCGGGCTCAGCCTGCAAACATCTGAACATGGGGTCAAGCCGATACCTGCTACCCATGGATTTAACCCTGTCCCTGGACAGTACCGGATGCCTGGAAGTAATGGCCTGGGATAAGAAACAAAACCGGCAGACCGAGCTGGTACAG
>JBPCXN010000346.1:0-7764 GCA_051008495.1 Endozoicomonas sp.
GACTACGTCAGTTGTGTATAATGGCTTCATGTTAAAAGTGTGTTTCATTCTTTATGTATAGATTTCAACGTTCCGAGTGTAGTAGCTCAAATCGTTCTTCATAAGTAATAACAGAACTTCTAGCTTGACCGCCTTATTACAAGGCAATTTTCACTGTTCAAAAATTAGGAAATGATTATGTCTACTACTACTGGTACCGTTAAGTGGTTCAACGAAGAGAAAGGTTTTGGTTTCATCGCTCAGGAAAACGGTGGACCTGACGTGTTCGCACATTTCCGTCAGATCACTGGCGATGGCTTCAAAACACTGACTGAAGGTCAGCGCGTTGAATTCACTATTACTCAGGGCCAGAAAGGTCCTCAAGCAGAAGATATTCGTCCTCTGTAAGGACTGAGCTGCATCTGATGCAGTTTACTTGCTTCACTTTTCGTGAAGCTGGAAAGGCAATACCTCAGGGTGTTGCCTTTTTTTGTGTTAAGGGAAGATAACAAGGAAGAAGCTATGGCCGTAACCAATATTTTGTTTCTGGCCGCTATTTTCTGACTGAGTCTTTCTGTTCCGTTTGTCTCTGAAGGCTGGTGATTGTCTGCGGATTCCGCAGGTCCGCACTCTTTTTATTGGGTTCTTCAACCGGAGTTCCAGTGGGCTTTCTGCCGTTCGGATACACGGACGCTCGGAATGCCGCCAGCGACAGACTGAAAATAGAGGTTGACTGGATTATTATTGATCTGGATCATTTTTATCCTTGCGGGAAATACGTATTCTACAGGTGTTCCTTGAGGGGGGAATGAGAGAGGGGAAACCTTCGGATGTCAGATCAAGAATAAACATAATAAGCTGGCATCACAGGGAAGGTGAACCCATGGAAGATTATAAAATGAAGCAGGCAAGCCCAGGAATAAAAATGATTAACCTCGCCCAGTGCGGGGTGTTTCTTTTTTGATCGGGTTTATCACAGTTCTTTCAGCACCAATCCTGATGTTTTAACCGTCACCAGACTTTTATCATAGCGCCATCAATCGACAGGCTGAGACCTCTCATTGAGTGAAACAGACGCCATATGGATGTGGCGACCATCCTGACTTATCTACTCCTGTATAAAAAATAGCCACTTGTGTTGTAGTGCTATTTCTTCCGTGTTTTATCGATTCATTAACGCTTTGCTAACGGGGTTATCCACACTATCCGTGGACAATTAAAGTTTCTTGAAATCTGTCGGAGATCAAACGTTCTTTTCAAACCAGCTGCCGTCCGAACGAATCAGGATAGTACTTGTTTTGAGGTTTCTGGCCAGTGCCCTCAGATGGTTCAGTGTGGGAATTTTGGCTGATGATCTGTCCGGATTATCCCCCAGCTTCGGTGCATCGTCATTGCTCAGGTTCTGTTAATTGAGTGAAGGTGGCCTGACTGGATCAGGAAAATGGCCTCATACATTTCCCGGTATCAGCGATTGAGATAGGGCAAAGTTTATCGGCCGGATGGAGCAGGTGGCAAGACATAAAGTGGTCGTTCGAGAACTCCATGGCCAGACAAGTCGCCCAGGTTGACCAATATTTCAGCACCGGCTTCCAGAGGGAAGTGCTCGCGCAGCACCTGCCCAACTGAGTCGCCGTCGAAATGGCAGCAGATGGAGTGGAAAGCCGCAATCGGCACCCTGCCTTTCCCAGTACTCCCTCATTCTTGTGCATATTAGTCGATCAGCCGCTTCCTAAGTCTTGACCGGGTCCTCATAACTATTTACCTCCTAACAGAGTCTTCAATCCGCTGGTGATCCGGTAGGTTCGATCCTTGCCCTCCAGTTTCTTCGATTCGATGGTCAGTCCCAGTCGTTTTTCGAGAGCTTGCAGGGCTTTTTTTGTTCATGGCACTTGCTTTTTCTGATTGTTCGGTTAAGGGAAAGCGGGCGGATCAGATGCAGATATAAACGGAGCATTAAAAGAATATGTCTCTACCGCAACAGTCAAAAGTGCAGAACTGGTTGTATGCCAGAAATATTACCAGTGTGATGTCGACGTTCCCTGACTATATAGTTCTCAAGGCCAGAAAAGCTTGGTGGTGAACCGATGAAGTCAGGTTTCATGAGTTTCTTTGTTGAGTATTCAGAACGTTTCCTAAATGCAGATCTGGAGCAGATTCCCGTTGAGATTGAAAAGTCCGTGGAGCAGTTTCGGGAAATTTCAGGCTGCGGTCGCTGTACTTTGGGCCGACTTAAGCCCGACCAGAGAACAGTGGATTATGCCTTTAGTGCCACAGCACCTGGTATAGCAACGCTGAACCTGTCGGATCTGGCTCCTTTTTTTTATGAAAAATACATCACGAGAGTGCTGAAAAACCAGGTCATTGTCCTGAATCCGAAAAAGGATATGTCGACAGAAGAGCTGCAATACCTTGGGGAAGTATCTTCGCACATCATTGTTCCTCTGTCGGTTAGAGGAAAAGTGTGGGGAACCATGAGTGCCAGCCATTTCGATTATGAAAAGGAGTGGCATGGGGAAGCGAAGTTCCAGACAAGAATATTTGGTGAACTGGCTGCGTCGACGCTGGAAAGGTATCAGTTTATGACAGATCTGACGGAACAGAGAGGCAAACTGGCGCACTTGAGCCAGCGGTTGTTGCACAACAGAGAAGAGGAGCGCAGGGCCTTGGCCCGGGATCTCCACGATGATTTTTCTCAGAGACTGGCGCTGCTGTCCATTGAATCCAGAAATCTACAATACCAGTTAACAGATGTTCAGGAGGGTGCTTCTGATCTGGCGACCCACCTGGCAGAGGACATTGCCAGTCTGGCCAAGGATATACAGGCATTGTCGCGCACTCTGCATCCGAAAATTCTTGAAGACCTGGGGCTGGTGGCGGCTATTCGGGCTGAAGGAAGAAGGCTGGAAGCCCTCCACGGGCTTGAGTTTGTCATCACCTGTGAGGCAGTGACTGAACCTGACCGGGATGCTGCACTGCACCTGTTCCGGATTTTCCAGGAAGCGATAACCAACACGGTCAAGCACGCCAATGCTACAAGGGTAGAAGTGCTTTTGGAGGAAAGGAACAGAGAGTTGTCAGCTGTGATCAAGGATGATGGAGTGGGTATAGATTCCACTGCCTGGCTGACAGAGTCCGAGTCCCTTGGGCTGGCCAGCATGCATGAACGCTGTGAGATCATCGGTGCTGAATTGTCTCTGTCGAGCAGCCAGCCAAGAGGCACCTGCCTGAAACTCACCATGCCTCTGGAGAAAAAGTCATGAGCCGTATACTGATGGCGGACGATCACAGGATTGTTGCTGAAGGTGTTGCCCGTCTCCTTGAGTCAGAACATGAGATCTGCGACATCGTTAAGGATGGTGCAGAGCTTTTAGAAAAAGCGGCTGAACTGAAGCCGGATTTGATCATCACGGATATGTCCATGCCTGGCATAAATGGCATGACAGTGATCCGGCAGTTGAAAGAGTTTCTGCCCGGCTGCCCGGTCATCTGCCTGTCCATGCATGATGAACCGGAATATGTTCAGGGTGCCAGAAATGCAGGTGCCAGTGGCTATGTGCTCAAGCATCAGGCCGGTACTGAGCTGTTGTCTGCAGTCAAAGAGGTTCTGGCTGGAGAGATGTGGTTTTCCTATGAACTCAACCACATTTTTGATCAGAAGGTTGCATTGACAGGGCGACAGCTTGAGGTTCTTCAGCTACTGGCCAAGGGGTACTCTGCCAAGGAAGTGGCGAAGATGCTGAATATATCACCCCGGACCGTCGAGTTTCACAAATACAAAATGATTGAGCAGCTGGACCTGGAGGGATCTGCTGACCTATTCAAGTATGCCCTGGCACAGGGGCTGGTTGTTTAGCATTTTTGATTAACGAAAGTACTCTGAACCACGCAGGTTCTCGGGCATATGATCGGTTTGTGTTGTGTGCCTGCCCTTAAGGTGGGATCGCCGGTGACTGGCCACGCGCTGACCTTTATGGAAGCACTCAATGGTTTGGCTGGTCATGCGTATTGTCAGCTGCTTTTTGACCAGCAGGTAAGGGACTGAGTAGTAGTGCTTGTCCACCTCGACGTGATAATCGATATGCACTCTGACCTCCTTCCATTCCGCAAACTGGTAACGCTCAGTAGGCAGTGCCTTAAGTGCTGGTTTATCCAGTGTTTCAAACAATGAACGCCGACTGCCGGATAGTTTCTGGAAGGGCTTGTTGTTCATTTCTACCAACAGTGAAGCGATAGCTTCGTTTAGCTCAGGCAAAGAGAAGAAGGTTTGATCTCTCAAGCGGGCCAGTATCTGTCGCTCTACTATCTGAACAGCCGATTCGACCTTGCCTTTATCCTGCGGCTTTCTTACCCGGGCCGGTACGACAGCGACACGGTAATGTTCAGCCAGATCCTGATAGGTAGCATTAATCACCGGAACGTATCGATCGGGTTTGGTGACACCGGATTTCAGGTTGTCGGGTATCAGAAGTTTGGGCACACCACCAAGGAACTCAAAAGTCCGAACGTGAGACCCCGTCCAGTCGGATAGTGACTGACTCCAGGTGGCTTCTGCGTATGTGTAACTTGAAGCGCCCAGTGTGGCTACAAAAACCTGAGCCTGTCGTATTTCTCCGGAATTTTGATTAACGACAGGCACTGTTTGCCCAGCGTAATCAATAAAGAGCTTTTCACCCGCAACATGGTTTTGTCGCATGACCAGGTCAAGCCTGCCACGCCATTCACGATACTGGTCGCTGAACCAGCTGTACTGGTAACCATCCGGATGCTGCGTTTTATACTCTTGCCAGAGCAGCATCAGAGTGACACCAGGGCGGCGGAGTTCCTGGTGGATACGGCTCCAGTCGGGGATGTGCAGCCTTCTGCTTGAACTGGTGCTCAAATTTGAGCCTGAGTACTTCACGAATCTTGCGCATGGGCAGTCTCTTCATGATGCTATCCGTTCTTCCTTGGGTGGTTACAAGGTTGAGGGTAGCGGTTGAAAAATCAGACTGCGTCGCGGGCTCAAAAGGGGGGTGGCGGATGTACCGGAATGGGGTGGCGAATGTTTCCGGAATCAGTGGCCGGATGTTACCGGAATGCTATGGCGGATGTTACCGGAATAGGGTGGCGGATGGCTCCGGAATACCCAAATGTTATTGGGACAGTCAGCAATGGTGGTATAAGACGTTTGAATGTGGCCAATATAGTTCAGTTCAGGTTTCATGGCTTTTCCTGATAATTAATGTTCATTGTTTAAGGTGGAGAAGGTGTAGAAGGCGATCGTAATCAGGATGATCAAACCGCCAAAAATACTGGTCAGTGCCGGCACTTCACTGAAGAAGATGAAAGCCCATATCGGAGCCAGGATCGTTTCAATCATAAGGGTCATAGACACTTCGGCGGCGGTGATATAGCGGGTAGCCACCATCGAGAATACACGACCAACTGGCGCTGTGAACAAGCCCATTATTCCCATAATGACCCAGGTGCTTGCGCTGTAGGCGGATGGGGTGGCAAAGAGGAACATGACAGTGGCCAGCAAAAAGCCACCCAGCCCGACACTCGCCATGCGGCTGACATTTTGATGCTTGCGTTGCAGGGTAAACATCAGCGCCAGGCAGACTGTCGAGAATACGGCCAGGGCATCGCCAATCCAGTTTCCTGGCCCAAATGATCCGGATACCACAATGGCTATCCCGACCATGACCGACACAATGGCAAGCCAGGTTGAGCGACTTGTTGATTCGCGCAGGAACAGCCAGCTGAAAACTGCGGCCAGGGCCGGAGTACCACTGATAATGACAAATGTATTGGCTATGGATGTATTCATGATACTGAACACCAGGCCTGAAGCACTTCCCAGCATTAACACCCCAGAAAACAGCAGTGGCCAACCGCTCTCTTTGACGGCCTGTGTGAGGCCTCGCTTATCGTTAAGCTGAAGCACAATGGGGATGGAGATAGCGGTAAACAGGCCAAATAGAAATGCCGTATCGAACCCACTGACACCTGCGTATCGAATAAAAACGGGGTCGAGGCTCATCAGCAGAGCTCCCAGGGCTGCGACGCAAAATCCTATTGTGCGTGTTTTTTTCACGGTGAAATGGCTTAAGGCAGGGCGTTTCATGCTCTTCTCTCAATTATCATACTTATGGGTATGATTTATTGTTTTTGGAATTGTGTCAATTAAAATTACACTGTATAGTATGATTTTGTGAAAAGAGAGACTGCAATGGGAAAAATTGAAGCGAATAAAGAGAGGAAAAGACGGGATATCCTCATTGCTGCGCAGGAGGTTTTCCTGTCAGAAGGGTATGTGTCGGCCAGCATGGACAAGATTGCCGCTCAGGCCCAGATGACAAAACAAACGGTGTACAGGTACTTCCCATCGAAAGTTGACTTGTTCCAGGCCACTTTACGCCAAATGGGCCAGGGCCTTGACGACAGTTTCCTTGTTCACCTGCAGAACCCGGACAGCAGGGAGGCCCTGCTTGGCTTTGCTGAAAGTTTCATTCGCTTTCATTTATCTGATGAGCACATCGCGACTTTTCGGCTGCTGGTTTCGGAGAGTGCCAAGGCGCCGGAAATTACCAGCATCTTTCTCTCTGCGGGTCCAGACGACACAGAGGCTAAGTTGTCCGCATTTTTTTCAGAACGGTTCAATGTTGAAGAGGCCAGAAGTCTCGTCCTCCTCTGGACAGGTATGTTGCTTTCTTTGAGGTCTGGCGTACTGGTGGGAATGCAAAAGCCCGGTATGCAGCAGATCAATGACCATGCCAGAGAAGCGACAGACTTTTTACTGGCGGCTATTTCCTGATTTTGAATGGATTGGGTGAAAGCCAACGTGGTCAAGAATGATGCTGCAAGCATGAGTTACGCCTGGCAGGCTAATACCAGTGGAACGCCGCCCAGTTCGGTCACTGGGCGTCAAACTCATTGAAACCATGTACTAGAATGGGCTGTTTTCGCTTCCGGGGTTCTTCTTGTAATACAAAGGGTGGCTGAACTCCGCTACATGCCCGCTGAATTCCACTGTAGTGCTTTCCTCACTTGGTCTCAGAAATGAGGAGGTTGGTATATCCTCCTGTTTTATTTTTCCAGCCACTGTCAGGTATCCATGGGTCGTTGGCTTTGGATAGTAATCCCCTTCAAGTTCGCCGGTAAGCACTTTTGTTTTTCCTGCGTTGGTCACGCCTTGCAGGCCGGGTAGTGAAATTTTGTAATGGTAGGCGTGGCATGTCGTATTTGGTGCATTCTTCAGACCATCGATAACCACCAGGTAGCTTGCCGAAGCATTATGATCTGAAAAGCGAGGGATTGCCTGAATATGCAAGGTTGCCACGCCATCATCACTCACCTGCAGAGTTAGCTCAAAGGTGTCAGGGTGCCAATATGTTTTGTTTCAGCCGTCAATGACTTTGTGCTCGTTTGTAGTGACCAGAAGGAATGCCGCAAACCTTGTTGGTGTATGACTGCCTCTCAGATGGGGTTAGAGGATAAGGCGGGGCAGCAGGGTGCTGCTGAGTATAGAGGTAGCCAGGATCAGGATACTGCTGAGGATAGCCGAGGCCATCATCAGGGTACGGACGGTAATCAGGGTCAGCGCTCACGGCTAATGCATTGGCTGTGATAAGAACTAAACCACATAGAGTCACTGTCAATCTCATATCCATCCCGCCATTACCAAATTTGCCGTAAAGCATCGCCCAATCGGGCGGTGATATAAGGCGGGAACGCGCAGAGCGTTCCGGTTGCGTGTTTGTACGTGCTCTGCTAGTTTTCATCCTGTCTCTTGCAGACCTACCG
>JBPCXN010000347.1:0-8775 GCA_051008495.1 Endozoicomonas sp.
AGCTCATAATCATCCGGCAGCCCTCCCTGGCACTTGGCTTTTTCCGCTTCATCGATAGCAAGACCGTAGCGACGCTGAATTTCATCGGTCAGCTGCCTGCCCCCAAACAGTTGCTCACGGGTATAAATGGTTTTGCCATTATTGAGAACACTCAGGGACGTTGTGCTGGCGCCCACATCAATAATGGCCACCAGCTGATCTTCGTCGGGCAGATCAAGGGAGTCATGGAGCAACTCGTAAACTCTCTCCATGGCGAAAGCTTCGACGTCGACAATCTTTGCTTTCAAACCGGCCAGGCTCAAAGCCTCTTCGCGCATTTCCACGTTTTCCTTGCGACAGGCAGCCAGCAGCACTTCTGCACGCTCAGGGTTTTTGTCTTTCAGCCCCAGAACTTCAAAATCAATAGCCACCTCATCCAGGGCATAGGGAATGTACTGATCAGCTTCCACAGCGATCTGAGTCTCCATCTCGTCATCACTGAGCGAGGAGTCCATTTCGATGGTCTTGGTGATCACAGCAGAGCCCGAGACAGCCACTGCTGCATTTTTGACACTGGAACGGGAACGGGTCAGTGCAGTATTGATAGCCTGACCAACGGCCTCAAGCTCCTGGATATTATTTTCAACCACGGCCCCCGGAGGCAGCAGCTGCTGGCCATAAGCCTCCAGTCGGTATTGACCACCACTGCGATTCAGTTCGAGAACCTTTACCGAGGTAGAACTGATATCGACACCCAGAACAGTTGATGTTTTATTATTAAACAACCCAAACACTGATGCGATTCCTGCCCATTAGTTATATAAATCCTTATTTTTTCATTAAATAACAGTCTGTACGTTTGCGCAATTGTAGGGAATTATTCCTTTTCCCTTTATAATGCCGCCAATAGATCGGCTATCAGTACCCTGCCTACCGCATACGGTGGGTAGATGAGATACTAAGCCGACCCCTGTAACCCAGATGTCGTCACAGAATGAAGCGATCGGTTAAAGTATTAAAGTTTCTTATATGGTCCGGACTGGCCTCTCTCAGTGGCGCCCTGCTCATTGCATCCAGTGCTTACCTGTACCTCAGCCCTTCCCTGCCGGCCGTAGACACACTCAGAGATGTCCGGCTTCAAACGCCTCTCAGGGTTTACAGCCAGGATGACAAACTGATTGCCGAGTTCGGCGAGAAGAGACGATCCCCCGCCCACTTCGATGATGTCCCTTACCAGCTGGTCCAGGCGTTCATGGCCGCCGAGGACGATCGCTTTTATTATCATCCGGGTGTCGATCCGGTCGGTCTGATGCGTGCCGCTGTACAGCTTGTCTCCACCGGGCGCATTCAGTCTGGCGGCAGCACCATCACCATGCAGGTCGCCAAGAACTTCTTCCTGAGTCACGAGCGGGTCTTCTCACGCAAGTTCAATGAAATTCTACTCGCTTTGCAGATAGAACAGCAGCTCAGTAAAGACGAAATTTTTGAACTCTATCTCAATAAAATATATTTAGGCAACCGGGCCTATGGTGTAGAAGCCGCTGCACAGGTCTACTACGGCAAGTCAGTAGACGATCTGTCTCTTGCCCAGCTGGCCATGATTGCCGGTCTTCCAAAGGCACCTTCCCGCTACAATCCAATAAACGATCCTGAACGCTCATTAATCCGTCGCGACTGGATTCTTGGCCGTATGCGTGACCTGTCCTATATCACCGACAGTGAATACCAGACAGCTATCACCGAGTCCGTCACAGCCCGCTATCACGGCCCGAGAATCGAAATGCACGCGCCCTATGTCGCGGAGATGGTTCGCCAGGAAATGATCGAGCGCTTCGGGCCGGAAACCTACACAGAAGGCTTCCAGGTCTACACAACGGTCGACAGCAAGCTGCAGGCCAGCGCCAATACTGCGGTTAACAATGGTCTATACGCCTATAACGAACGTCACGGTTACAAAGGCCCTGTCAGTAATCTTATTGACAACATTACTACGGATTCAGAAGAACAGGCCGGGCAGACACTTTCTGAGGAAGAAAGGCTGGAGAGCTGGAAAAAAGAGCTGGCCGCTACCCGCAATATAAGCAGTCTGGCGCCCGCTGTCGTCACTTTCGTTGAAGAACAGTCTGTCGACATTTTACTGAAGAATGACGAGACAGCGACAATTGACTGGGACAACCTCAAATGGGCCAAACGCTTTATCAACGTTAACGCCTTTGGTTTTGACCCGAAACAGGCTGCCGATGTCCTCAAGGAAGGCGACCGCATCTGGGTCAGAAAAATGCCTGACGAACGCTATCGCCTGGGGCAGGAACCGGAAGCCCAGGCTTCGCTGATCTCCATGAACCCGAAAGATGGCGCCATTCTTTCCCTGGTTGGCGGTTTCAACTTTTATGACAGCATGTATAACCGTGCTACACAGGCTGTGCGTCAGGCCGGTTCATCCTTCAAGCCATTTGTGTACTCAGCGGCCCTGCATGAAGGACTGACTGCCGCCACCGTTATTAATGATGCTCCTGTCGTTTTTGCCGACGAGGGCCTTGAGGGCACCTGGCGCCCCAATAACGACAATATGAAGTTCAATGGTCCGATGCGTCTTCGTGAAGGTCTCTATCGTTCCAGGAACCTTATTTCCATTCGCATACTCAGAGAGATAGGCGTCAACAACACGGTACGCTTCCTGGAAGGTCTGGGCTTTTCTTCTGAGTCCCTGGCCAGAAACCTGTCCCTGGCCCTCGGCAATGTTTCCATGACTCCCCTGGAGTTGACGACAGGCTACGCAGTCCTCGCAAACGGCGGCTACAGAATTCAGCCTTATCTGATCAGCCGGGTAGAGGTTATGGATGATATTGTCTACCAGACCGAGCCGGCAACTGTCTGCCCGGAATGCGAATCAGAGGATACCAGCCCGATTGAACAGCCCCTGCTGGCTTCCGCGGAAGCCATCCCGGATTTTTCTGGCGCAGAAACCCTGCCGGCAATGGATCTGGTTCCGACAGAGGAAAAGTCGCTCCCAGTCGCCGAGCAGGTCATGGATCCACGGGTCAACCACATTATCAATGACATCATGAATGATGTTATCTGGAAGGGAACCGGCAAACGGGCCAGAGCCCTCAACAGGCATGACATAGGTGGAAAAACCGGCACCACCAACGACAGCAAGGATGCCTGGTTTGTCGGCTACAATCCGGAAGTTCTGACCAGCGTTTGGGTTGGTATGGATAACTACTCAACCCTGGGCCGCTGGGAGTATGGAGCCAATGCCGCGCTGCCCATCTGGCTGGAGTTCATGCGCACAGCCATCGGTGAAATGCCAGAGCAGAAACTGCCGCAACCGGAAGGGATAGTCTCAGTAAGAATCGACCCCAGGACCGGAAAACTGGCCCGCCAGGGCGACTCTGAAGCGATTTTTGAAATATTCCGGCAAGAGAAAGCGCCAAGAACGGTCAGCGAGGGCAACATCCCCTCACTGGACGACACCGATGCACCTTTCAAACCGGAAGATCTGTTCTAGTTCCCCGGCAATCATTCCTTCATTGCCTCCGGCATAAAAAAGCCCGCATTGATCGCGGGCTTGTTTCACCCAGAAAACAATCAGACGTCTTCCAGGCTCTTCAGAGGATAATGCGCAGGGTAATCCGCAGCGGCCACACCTGACTCTACAGCCGCTTTCGCAACTGCTGCAGATACAACGCCCAGCAGTCTCGGGTCAGTTGGCTTGGGAATGATGTACTCAGGACCAAAACTCATACTGATGCCGTCGTAAGCATCCATCACTTCCTGGGGCACACTCTCTTTGGCCAGCTCACGGATAGCGTGAACGGCTGCCAGCTTCATCTCTTCGTTAATCCGGCTGGCGCGAACATCCAGTGCGCCACGGAAGATGAAGGGGAAACCAAGAACGTTGTTCACCTGGTTGGGATAATCAGAGCGGCCAGTCGCCATAATCACGTCAGGACGTGTCTCTTTGGCCAGTTCCGGGCGTATTTCCGGATCCGGATTGGCACAGGCAAAAACAATAGGCTGGCTGGCCATCTTGCTCAGTTGCTCGGGCGCCAGCAGATCAGGGCCAGACAGGCCAAGAAAAGCATCAGCACCATCAATGGCATCGTCGAGAGTACGACAGTCAGTATCAACGGCAAACAGTGCCTTGTACTGATTCAGGTCATTACGGCCGGTGTGAATGACACCCTTACTGTCCAGCATAAGGATGTTTTCAGGCTTCATACCGCAGCTGATCAACAGCTTGACACAGGAGATGGCCGCAGAGCCCGCACCCAGGCAAACCAGCCTAGCCTGATCAATGGCCCTGCCGGCGATTTCCAGGGCGTTCAGCATACCTGCAGCAGTAACAATGGCCGTCCCGTGCTGGTCGTCATGGAAAACCGGAATATCGCACTCTTCAATCAACCGTCGTTCAATTTCAAAACACTCTGGCGCCTTGATATCTTCCAGGTTGATGCCGCCAAAACTGCAGGCGATGCGCTTGACCGTATCAATAAAGGCTTGGGGACTTTCGGATTCCACTTCGATGTCAATGGAATTCACACCAGCGAACCGTTTGAACAGCAAAGCCTTACCTTCCATTACCGGCTTGCTGGCCAGTGCGCCCAGGTTACCCAGACCCAGAATGGCGGAACCATTACTGATAACGGCCACCAGGTTGCCCTTGCCGGTGTATTTGTAGGCATTCTCGCGATCGGCAGCAATTTCACGCACCGGCTCAGCGACACCTGGGCTGTATGCGAGAGACAAATCCAAGGCTGTCTCGGCCGGTTTTGTCAGCTCAATGGCAATTTTTCCAGGACGAGGTTTGGCGTGATAATCCAGCGCAGCTTGCTTCATATCCTTGTCTTTTTACTGATTTCAGGGGGAGATTGTGAGGAGAATATAGGAACCGACTACGTCAAACAAGCGTTTGAATGGACAGAAAAGTATATGTACAGACCAGTATGCCCTCAAAAAGTCATTTCCCGAAGTATCTACAAGTCAGTCACTTGGGCGGTTGCGGTTATTGCCTCCGGGTCAGTTCTGGTTTTGCTTCCAGCCTAACTGGCTGAAGGGCGACATTGCTATCAGTGTTCTTTTTCAAATATCTGTACGGCATCAGGATGGTAAATGCCCATCATCCAGCGCTTGAATTTTTTACCCGTATTCTTTTTCGCCCTGCGATCCACCAGCCAGCCACGCAGTTCAACAGTCTGCCCCCGCAGACTCTTCAGCCAGCGTTCATCCAGACCGGCTTTGGGAATACGGATAACCACCGGACCATCCATTTCCAGCCAGGCAAAATCACTTTTGGCCGGTTTGGACAGGGAGACCACCGCCCCCCTGACCAACTGAAACCCGGACTGCAGGCGATCTGACCGGATATCCCTGACGGTTTTAGCCGACCAGACACCAAGCTGCTTCTGCCGGGCAGACTTCTCAACATTCTGCAGACAACTCCGGTAAGAATCCGACTGCTCTGAAAACAGCTGGTATGCCAGCCCCCGACTCAGCAACAGGGCATCAACAGACCGGCCATCCAGCAGAAAAAAGCTGCCAAGATTGCGGCCATGATGATCAAAGCGCCTTTCCGGTTGCTGAAAGTAGAGCTGAGGCTGAAGCCTGAGCATTTTCTTCAGGGCCCGATGGGCGGCTTCGCCATAGGGTTCTGCCGGCTTATTGTCGTGACTGGTTTCCGGGGTATTGATGGAGGCAAACCGGACTTTCCGGCCATCTTTCAGAATCAGCGTGTCGCCATCGACCAAATAGTCCCAGGCCACTGTTTCTGTCGGCCCTGTAAGCCTGCAGTCATCAGTCGCGGAAACCCTGCCTGACCAGAGAATGAATAATACAGCCATAAAAAAAACGCCCCCTCTCGACTGCCGAAGCAATAAAGAGCGAGGCGCTTTTTCTCGAACTATTTTCATAGCCGATGAAGCCGGAGACCGCTTACTTGCGAGTGCTCAGCTTGCCGAAACGCTTGTTAAAGCGCTCGATACGACCGCCGGTATCCATAACCTTCTGAGTGCCAGTGTAGAAAGGGTGGCACTTGGAGCAGACTTCAATGTGCAGGTCCTTGCACAGAGTAGAGCGAGTCTGGATCTTGTTACCGCAAGAGCAGGTAACTTCGATAGCGTCGTAATTCGGATGGATTTCCGGTTTCATTGGATCTACCTCAAACAAACGCACGCCGCCACCCCAACCTCAGTCAGACTGACAGAAGAGGCACCGCATGCAAGAAAGCCGTCTATATCAGGCGGCTCCTGAAAAATGATGCGCAATCATACCAGAGTATCACTGTCAATCAAACTACTCACCCCCCCATGCAGCCATGGGCTTCCACGTTTGTTCCCAGGGATTCCATCAGGGTAGACTGGTACTCCATCTGCCTCCATTTGAGCCTGCCAAATGGAGGCAGGCGGAGTACCGCCCCCTTACGAGTTTGCTTCATGAGCGCCAGCACAGACATTTCGGACAAACCCATTATCAGCGTTGCAGTGCCCACTCCCTTGCGCCGACTGTTTGATTACCTGCCGCCCGAAGGAAGCGATTCTGCGGCTCTGAAGCCGGGCATGCGCATTGAAGTATTTTTCGGACCAAGAAGGACTGTAGCGGTCATTGAGTCAGTAAAAAAAGAAACTGACTGCCCTCCTGAGAAGCTGCGCAAAGCGGCGAGAACCCTGGAGAGCACGCCTCTCATTCCCGAAGACATCATGGCCTTGTGCCGCTGGGCTGCCAGCTATTACCACTACAGTCTGGGCGAAACCCTGATCAATGCCCTGCCCAAAGTTCTGAGGCAGGGAAAGCCTGCCTCCCAGGGATCAATACCGCGATGGAAGCTGTTGGCAGAACTGGACAATGAGCTCATCCAGCAACTGAAAAGGGCCAAAAAGCAGCTGGCCACACTAGAATACCTCCAGGACTATCCCGGTGGGGTCAGCGAAGTTGAGCTGAAGGAAGCAGGCTTTAACAAGGCTGTTCTGATCAGCCTGGAGAAAAAAGGCCTGGTTCAACACTCAGAACTGGAGATTCGTGACCAGCACTTCAGCAAAACCTCTCAACCAATACGGGAAGCCCCCCTGGCGTTAAACCACGAACAAGAGGCTGCCCTGAAAGGCATTCTGATACAGAATGCCTTTCATCCGGTATTGCTTGAAGGTGTCACTGGCAGTGGCAAAACAGAGGTGTATTTACAGGCTATCGCTGCAGTCCTGAGAGCAGGTAAGCAAGCATTAGTACTGGTGCCAGAGATAGGCCTGACTCCACAGACAGTTCAGCGTTTCAGAAAACGCTTCAACGTACCGGTTGTGTGCATGCATTCCGGTTTGAATGACGGTGAACGGTTACAGGCCTGGCTATCCGCCAGCCGTGGTTCTGCCGGAATATTGATTGCCACGCGGTCAGGGGTTTTTACCCCAATGCCGGAGCTGGGGCTGATTATCGTTGATGAAGAACATGATGCTTCCTACAAACAACAGGACACCCTGCGCTACAACGCCAGGGACCTGGCCCTGTACCGCGCCAAACTCTCTGATTGTCCGGTAGTTCTGGGCTCCGCCACACCTTCATTAGAATCGCTTCAGAACGCTCTTACCGGGCGGTACCATCACTGCGAGCTAAAGCAGAGGGCGGGACAGGCTCGACCACCAACCATGGAGCTGCTGGACATCCGCCAGCAAACACTGCAGGACGGCTTTGCACAGGACCTTATTCAGCGTATCGCCAGGGACCTTGCCAACGGTCACCAGGTGATGATTTTTCTGAACCGACGAGGCTATTCCCCCTCATTAATCTGCCATGACTGTGGCGATGTCGCTGACTGCCCACATTGTGATGCGCACCTGACACTGCATCGTCAGCCACCTCACATGCACTGCCACCACTGCGACTACCAGACAGCTATCCCCTGGACCTGTCCGAAATGCCACAGCAAGCGACTTCAACCTGTCGGTATGGGCACTGAGCGGAGTGAGCAGACACTCAACAGTCTTTTTCCTTCCTACCCGGTGCTGAGAATCGACCGGGACTCCACCCGGAGAAAGAATGCCCTATCGGATATGCTGGAGGAAATTAATACCGGCAAGTCCTGTATACTGCTGGGTACTCAGATGCTGGCCAAAGGCCATCACTTCCCCAATGTCACCCTGGTAGCCATTATCGATGCTGACTCGGGGCTGTTCAGCTCCGACTTCCGCGGGCTGGAAAAAACCGGGCAGCTGATCATGCAGGTGGCCGGTCGCGCAGGCCGGGGACAACGTCCAGGTCATGTTGTCATTCAGACGCATAACCCTCAACATCCGGCCCTGCAGCTGCTGGTGCAGAACGACTACAGTCGTTTTTCTGACAGCCTCTTCATGGAAAGAAAGCTCCTGAAGCTACCACCCAGGGGTTACCTGGCCCTGTTTCGGGCAGAGTCTGCCATTGGCAGTGACGGAGAAGCACTGTTAAGAAGATTACGGCAAATGCTTGAAGAGCAGTTTACCGGGGAAGGTTCACTGAGGCCTCTGGGACCATTGCCCGCACCCATGGAAAAACGCCAGGGACGATATCGTTGGCAACTGATGCTGCAGTGTCAGAACAGGCCTGAACTTCACAGGGCGCTGGATTATCTCGTCAATTACCTGGAAACACTCAACCTGCCGAGAAACCTCAGGTGGTCGCTGGATGTCGATCCCCAGGAAATGACCTAGGAGCCTGACCGAGAATGAGCCACTGACAGTCTCAGTGGCCCTCCATCAAATAGATCGGTTAAAATTCAACCAGCTTTTCCTGCCATGAAGACCAAATTTTGGCATTTTTGCTCAATTCGGC
>JBPCXN010000348.1:0-3937 GCA_051008495.1 Endozoicomonas sp.
GCAATATTCTGGCGAGTGGATTTTTTCAGCCTTCACGGCGCAACGCCGGGCGCGTAGCCTTAGCTACGTCACCAGAGTTGGAACCCAGAAGGCTGGCAAAAGCCGCCGCCCAGAATATGCGAATGCAATTGGTTAGGTACTTATGAGTTATTGGGGGCAAAAGTCTGTTTATAAAGGTCTTCCGAGAAACCCAGGATCTGTTCTTCGCCGGTGTCCAGCAGGGGGCGCTTGATCATGGCTGGCTGCTCCAGCATCAGCGTGATAGCGGATTCCCTGGAAATGGTATTTTTTTGATCGTCGGAAAGTTTGCGCCAGGTTGTGCCCCGGCGGTTCAACACCGACTCCCAGCCCAGCTCGTCAACCCAGCTTTCCAGCTGTTTCTGCTCCAGGCCGTGTTTGCGATAGTCGTGAAACCGGTAGTCGATACCGGCGCTGTCCAGCCATCTGCGGGCTTTTTTTATGGTGTCACAATTAGGTATTCCAAAGAGAGTAATCATTATTTCTACTTCGTTTTTATACTGCTAAATCAAGAGGAAGATCGCTGATGTCTTTCAGTCTTTTCCCAGCAATCATGGAGTCCAGTAAATCAAGAGCATCATCTGCGCTAAGCTCAATCAGAGCCTCACGCAGCTCATATAAAGCAAAGTGATAAACGCAGTCCAGATCACCAGTTCCAAGAGCAAGGGAGGCAATCCGGCTTGCAGTAGGCTCAGACGTTAGGGACACAATATGTGGCGAGCGCCCCTTTCTGGCCCTGATGAGGTTAAGCGCCTCAGTTCTTGTATTCTGGGATCGGTCTGAGCGCATAGTGAATTTACAGGACACGCTGGCATGAAGAATATGAGCGATTTCGTCTTTATGGTTCGCAGCTCTCAGCATGGCCTGATGGCAGGAGTCACTACCGACAATCTCCGCTTCTTCATTTATTACGTCATCATTTTCGGGAATCCGGGCAATGATTACATCAGGAGCAACAGTGTAACCGTCGCCCAGAAAGTTACGCAGCTCAGAATACTCAGAGGCCAAGCGGCCAAGTTCTGCAAGGTGCGTATATTGCTCATACCTGCCGAGTACTGACTGTTTCCTGCTATTAACTTTCTGAACCTCCCAATTTCCGGGCCGAAGACTACCAAGCTTCAAAAAAGTATTCCGCAGATACAAAGCACAAGCCTCTTCGAACTCATTGCCCAGTGTCTGCCCATCCTTCTTCTTACGCTCTACCAGCTCCACGCCAGCCTTCTCGGAAATCTTAGCTGCCAACAAATTCGCAGCTAGAACGCTATGCTTCTGGCCATTATCTGCATTACTACATATACGATCAGTACCATACTTATTAAATGGAGCATGAGTGATAATCTCGTTCTCAATTAAGTAGCGGTGAAAATCGGTTCTCTCATCAGTCAATATGCTCATGCGGCGCACTCTTCCGGCTCAGCACGTAATGCCGTAATAATTTGCGTTCCGATAGCCCTGGCAACTGGTGGAGGAAAGGCATTCCCTACCTGACGATATGCATGGGTCTTACTACCGAAAAAGCTCCACTCATCAGGGAAACCTTGTATTCTTGCGGTCATCCTAACATTCAAGAGGGGCATATTCTCACAGCCATCCTGGATAGATCCATCACGCTTCATGGCACCCCGAAAACCCGCCCCGGGTATCTCATCATCATTAGCTAATCGATGAGCATTAACACCCAGCTCACGCCATTGACGTTTGGCCCGAGTCGGCCCCAGATCAGGCCCACCATGCTTCTTAGAGCCACCAACCAGAGTAGGGGCAATTCTATTAGCATTCTCTCGCCAGGCATCAGCACCTTCCCAGCCGCCTTCAGAGATCAGGTCATAAAGAGCATCACCAACAGTTACCTTACCCCCAACTGGCTCAGGCCAAGTGAAACGACGAAAGTCCTCTCGTGGCATGGCCACTAGAATAACTCTTGGTCGAAGTTGAGGTACGCCAAAATCACTGGCCTGATGAAGCCTCCATTCACTCTCATATCCCATGGTCGCAAGCTCAGCGGATATCTTATCTCGATACCAACGGAATTTTTCTTCGAATAGCCCCGGGACATTCTCAAGCATGACCGCTCTAGGGCGCACTTTCTCCACGACTTGCAAGGCCGTCGGGAACAGGTCACGCTCGTCTTCATGCCCCAGCTGCTGACCGGCCTTACTGAATGGAGGGCAAGGAACCCCACCGGCAACAAGATCAACACGACCAGCAAAAGCCTCAGATGGTCCCACAAAGTCTTTCAAGTCGCCTTCGATAATATCGCCCCAGTCGAGACCAAGAAGTCTATTATTCAGCCGAAGGCTCTCACATGCATGATGGTCGATTTCAATAAGTGCCGCATGTTGAAAGCCTGCTTCATGTAACCCTAGCGCCTGACCTCCTGCACCAGCACATATTTCAATCGCTATCATTTATCGCCCTTTAAAGTTGCTTAAATCAATCCATTCTAGCAAAGGGATATCGATCAAGAGAATACGGGAGAACAGATATGGTTGAAGTCACCAAAAAAACTCACAATTACTGATGCCATAAACAGTAACCATTGTTTGAATCCTTCTTTTGGCAGTCTGCACGCAGCGAGAAGGCGTAATCATAACGTAAGGCTTTCCGTAAGCACATTCCCTTACAGATATTGATTCTGAGGTCGAATGCCATTAATGCAGGGACTGGATTTGGGATTCAAGATGGACGCTCAGGATAAACAGTGCGGTTTTGTTGGCCAGTATTTCGGCAGGTGTGCTGATCCTTCGCTGATGAACAGTCGCTACTGCTTCTGGCATGACCCGGACGTGGGCAAAACCAGCACCGGGGTTCGGACGCTGCTGGAAACCCGGGCCAGAAGCGGAATTCCCATGGAAGGCTTTCAACTCAGGCGGGCCAATCTGGGCAATATTGACCTGGTCAATCATGACGGGGAACCCTACCGGCTGGTAGGCTCGGACCTCAGCAGGGCCAACCTGTCCCGGGCCCACCTCTACCGGGTGGATTTTTCCGGCAGCAACCTTATGAAAGCGGATCTCAGCCAAGCGAACCTCCATCATGGCTGCCTGTCCCGGTGCAACCTTCTGGGCAGTAACCTCAAGGGTACACGTATCGAGCATGTAGACTGGGGTGACCGGTTCCTTCAGGAAGAGAAAGCTGGGGAAGCATTGCAGAAGGGGCAGGAGAAGGAAGCGGTGATGTGGTACCAGGAAGCGGAAGAGGTTTCCCGGAATATCCGCAAGAGCTGTGAAAGCCAGGGGCTGTTCGCCATTGCCGGCAACTTCTTCTACCGGGAAGTGGTGTTTCGGCGCTATCGTTACCCCAGATGGTCATGGGCCCGGTTTATCTCGAAAATGGTCGATCTGATCAGTGGTTATGGAGAAAAGCCCCTCAGGGTGGTGGGCTTTTCCATGGTATTGATCTTCTTTTGCTCGCTGTTTTATTTCCTGTTCGGGGTTCTGGATGGCGGGCAGCTGGTGAAGTTTGAAGCCGGTCAGCCCATCAGCAGCAACCTCCTGAACTGGCTTGATACCCTTTATTTCAGTGTGGTCACCTTCACCACACTGGGCTATGGCGACCTCACACCTGTCGGCCTGTCACGGGTGATTGCCGCAGTTGAAGCTTTTACCGGCAGCTTTACCCTGGCTCTGTTTGTTGTTGTGTTTGTTAAGAAGATGACCCGCTGATTAAGTAATATAAGCTTCCGTTTCTTCCGGATCACAGCTGATGGCGGCATGAGGTTGCCCCCGCATCAGCTGTTTGAATTGCTCCCTGTCCATGTGAACCAGCTCCCGATGATTGCCCGCCTCAACATAAACATCCTGAACCGAGTTCAGCTCGTCATCCCAGCAGGTGTTCATGCCATAGGCTGTGCCCAGCGCGGGAACCGCGCCGGAGTCACAGTCCGGAAAGAGTTCTTTCAGTTCCTTCTCGGTAACCA
>JBPCXN010000349.1:0-2770 GCA_051008495.1 Endozoicomonas sp.
CTTTCACCCCATACCTGAAATGAAAAAGCCAACAAAAAAATGAAAATAGCTCTGTTAAATATTAAGAACGCAATTTTAAACTTTGAACCTTTTTCTTGTTCACCTTTCACGAATACTCTCCTGCTTAAACCGCAACAGCGGACTCAAAAAATACTCAATTAACCGCCGCTGCCCGATTTTAACCTCAACCGCTACATTCATTCCTGGAGAAAGACTCACCACCCGCTTATCAACCTGCATCCAGTCTTTTTCAATCTGCACACTGGCCATATAACGCAGTCCCAGCTTTTCATCGGGTACAGCATCATCGGAAATGTGCTTCAGTAAACCGTCAATAATGCCGTACTTGGTAAAGTTAAACGTGTCGATTTTCACTTCCGCCTCCTGGCCTTCTGTCACAAAGCCAATATCCTTGTTAAGAATCCAGGCCTCCACTTCCACCTTTGCGTCTTTTGGTACAATCTGCATCAGCGGCTGCGCCGGCTGTACTACACCGCCAATGGTATGCACTTGCAGTTGTTGCACGGTGCCGTCTATGGGCGCAGTCAGTACTTGTTGTTTATGTCGTTGTTCTGCTTTCACCAGTTCCTGGGTTAAGGCATCAATCTGGCGTTTCAGCTGTTCCTGTTCAGTCAGGCTCTCCTTGCGTACCCGGGCTGTCAGGCTGCTCTGCTGATGGGTAATCTCTTCAATTTCTGCCTGCAGCTGGCGCATCTGGGCCTGCTGAGCTTTCAGGTCTTCTTCCTGTTCAATACGTAACTGCTCAATCTCCAGAAACTGGGTGCGGGCCACCATATTCTTTTTGTAGAGCGTTTCCAGTGCCTTGGCCCGTTCTTCTACTATGGGCAATGTCCGTTTCAGTTTGTTGACCAAAGCCTGCAGCATTTCCCATTCACCCGTTTTTGCCGCCTTCTGGCTGGTGAGTGTCTGCAAGGTAGTGGTGTACTCCGCCAGTTGCTGGTTCAGCAGCTGCTCTTCAAAGCGGATAGCAGTCTGTTTGGCGGCTATATCATCTGACAGGCTAGCTGTTGACGCAGGTTTAGGGCTGTTCAAAGTTTGAATAAAGGTCTGCTGCCGTGCAAGCTGCAAGCCCAGGGCGGTTTTCTCCTGTCGCAGTCTTTCCAGTTCTGCTGCTGTCACGGTGCCATCCAGGGTCACCAGTGGACTGCCCTGTGAAACCATTTCCCCTTCACGCACATGAATGGCCGTCACCTTGCCCAGTTCCATCGGCTGAATGGTTTTGACTCTGTCGCCGGGAATAATCTTCCCTTGAGCCACGGCGACGATATCGATTTTGCCTACACAAGCCCAAACCAGAGCAATGACAAACAACAGTGAAATCGACACAGCGATAGCGCGGCTGGCGGGGTGCGCCGGAGTATCTTCCACCTCAAGCGCCGCAGGCAGGAATTGACGTCGGGTTCTGTGCAGAGCCCGGTCATTTTCTGTGCGGGCTAACAGAGACTGTGTTGCTTTCTTAATAAAGGAGGCCAACCGTTTCATCAGGCGTTACCTCCCGTCTCAGCGAAGTCTACGGTACGCACCCCTGACTGATGGTCATGTAGGCGTGCGTAATGGCCGCGATGCTCGATCAGTTCGTTATGGGAGCCCTGCTCCACAATTCGCCCCTTCTCCAGCACAATAATGCGGTTGGCATCCCGGACGGTGGAGAGGCGGTGGGCAATAATCAGTACCGTTCGCCCCTGGGAAATCCGTCGCATATTCTGCTGAATAATGGCTTCAGATTCATAATCCAAAGCACTGGTGGCTTCATCAAAAATCAGGATTTTGGGGTTGGTAAGCAGCGCCCGTGCAATCGCAACCCGCTGCTTCTGGCCACCGGACAGTGAACTGCCCTGCTCGCCGACAACTGTGTCATACCCTTCTGCCAGCTCAAGGATGAAATCGTGCGCACCCGAAAGCTTTGCCGCTGCCGTGACTTTTTCAATGGAGGCTCCCGGGTCTGCCAGAGCGATGTTATCCCGTACCGAACGGTTAAACAGGAAGTTTTCCTGCAACACCACCCCTACTTGCCGCCGCAACCAGGCAGGCTCTACCAGAGCCAGATCGACACCATCCACCAGTACACGACCAGCTTCAGGTACATAAAGTCGCTGTACCAGCTTGGTCAATGTGCTTTTTCCGGAACCGGAACGCCCCACAATGCCAATCACTTCCCCAGGGGAGATATCAAGGCTGACACCATTCAGAACAGCCGGGCGCTCTGGTTGGTAGCGGAAGGTGATATGCTCAAAATGAATCTCACCTTTTAAGGCAGGTAGTGTCGTGCGGTTCGGGTCATGCCCCGGTTCGGCAGGAGTGTTCAGAACGTCCCCCAACCTCTGCACAGAAATGCCCGCCTGCTGAAAATCCTGCCATAGCTGTACCAGTTTCAGAATCGGCCCACTGACCCGCCCGGCAATCATATTAAAGGCGATCAACATACCGACAGAGAGCTCGCCATTAATCACCAGCGTGGCTCCCACCCATAGGATCAGTACAGTGACCACTTTGTTAATCAAACCGGCAATCTGGCTGGCGATATTGCCCAGGTTACTGGCCCGGAATGAAGAAGAGACATAGGCTGCCAGCTGATCTTCCCAACGGCGCTGCATCTGGGGTTCCACCGCCAGGCTTTTCAGGGTTTCCACCCCAGTCACAGACTCCACAAGGAAGGACTGGTTTTCTGCCCCTCGTTTGAACTTCTCATTCAACCGGGCACGCAGGATGGGCGTAACAATGGCGGAGAGGGCGATATAAAAAGGTATGG
>JBPCXN010000350.1:0-19849 GCA_051008495.1 Endozoicomonas sp.
GCTTCGATGTGGTTTTGCCAGTGCTGCTGTTTTTGTGCCCGGGTCATGGGAACCTCCTGTATGTGGGAGGTTGCAGTATTCAGGAGGCTGACCGGGGTTTGAAGGTGTTGTTGGCTGAGCGCTTACGGAGAAAATATGAGCAGCTCAATATTCGCACTCCATGACTTATTTCATGAATACCTGTTTCACTTTGGCACTGAACCTCGCTGGATTGAAGGCAGAAATAATTACAGGGAAATCCGGAATTATTATCAACACACAGCCCCCAAGCTGCCTGAAGAGCTTCAGGCCATGAACAGTATGCTGCTTTTTCAGACTCTCCACGAACGCCCATCCCATTTATCCTTCTCTGTTAATAGCGCCATTCAACTGGTTGGTTTTGTAATGGATCGTTTACGGCATTTAAATGAATGGGAAGATATCCCAGAAAATCAACTACAACTCTGGAAAACCGAATGGCTTTTGGCGGCAATATACTGGAGATCAGTGTGGGGTCAGTTTCAGTCTCCGGTCAGTTTTGAATACGCCACTGCGCAGCTTGGTTTATTCAAAAAAAGGATTCATTTCTTTCAGAACAGTTCCAATTATGTTGAATATCATACCAGGCTCACAGAGATCATCCAACAGTGCACAAGTAGTATCGTTTTCTGTTACGACTGGATCGAAAAGCACGGAGAAAGTGCTCTAAACGCTCTTTTCACAGGGCAGTGGAGTGAGGAAAACCGGATGGTTGAAGCGGTGGTTCTTATGGGAATATTTGAACTTCCCGAGGCAAAGGAGTGGCTCAGGACACTGCCCCCCCTGCCTGAAGACGCTCCTGACTCCCTGCCATTCCCATCAATTGACAGGCTTCGTAGTACTCAAGCTACTGACTGGAGCTTCAATCATCTGCTTCGACTTATCTTCCAGTAGCTCTTACAGCTACCAGACCCTCCAGCACTCCACTCTCAACCAGGCCGGGCAGAAGAAGATCCTCCCCCGGCTCCGGAAAATTACTCAACAATAGCAGGATGAGGCTCGGCAGGCTCGCCCAGGAAAGGCCTGTGGGAAGGAGGCTGCTTGCCATCAGCATCCTTAACACCCAGCTCTTCCGCCAGCTCTGCAGCGATCCAGACCTTGCCGGTACGCTCCATAAGATCGTCAGAGTTGGCCAGGGCTGAAATCAGACGACCACCGAACTCCGGTGTCTCTGCGGTAGCCGCCAGGTCAGCGTACTTGTCCGGCTCGGCATCGAACACCATCTGGGTGCGCTCGGTTTTCACCAGGCCCATCCAGAGAGATATTGAAGCTACGTTGAACGGCTTGAGATCAACACCCATATCTACGGCGAACTTGTCGTTTGCTGCCTTGCCTGCACCGTAAGCCGGACCGTGCATGTAGCAGCGGGCACCGAAGGAAGAGATGTTAACGATCAGCCCTTCTTTCTGCTCAGTCATAATTTTCGCAGCATAGTAGCTGGCGACATAGGTCGAACGCATGCCGACGTCCAGGATATCCAGCATGGACAGCCCCTTCTCCCAGAAAGGCCCGGACTGAACCAGGGCTTCGGGAATGGCTGTGGCGCTGTTCACCAGAATATCCAGTCGACCACTCTCCTTCTGAATCTGTTCAAACAGCGCTTTGACCTGGGCGTCATCGGCATGATCACAGATCACAGCCACACCCTTGCCACCACGCTGGTTGATTTCATCAGCAGTGCCCTGAACTGTACCCGGCAGAGGCGCATCACCTTCATTGCGTGTACGACCAGTGACGTAGATAGTTGTACCTGCTTCGGCCAGGGCCAGGGCAATCCCCTTACCCACACCACGACTGGCACCTGTTATCAGTACTACACGATCATGCTTCAACGGCATCGTTCATCTCCTTGCTGCTCTCAAGTACACTAGCCTGCACACTGGTCTGGACAGGATGGTCTTTCATAAAGTTCGCGGCCAGATAACCAAAAGTCATGGCTGGACCAATAGTCGAGCCAGCACCGGGGTAGACCTGCATCATGGGTGACGCCATGCTGTTACCGATACTGTAGAGGCCTTCGATGGGCTGGCCATCTTTCCTTAGTACACGAGCATTGACGTCAGTGTACAGACCGCCCTTGGTGCCTATATCGCCAACATTGACCTTGACGGCGTAGAAAGGCCCTTTTTCCACTGGCCCCACACAGGGGTTCGGCTTCACGTTGTCGTCACCGTAGTAACGGTCAAACAGGGATTCGCCTTTGTGGAACTCGGGGTCTTCTCCTTCCCGGGCATGCTGGTTGTATTGTTCTACGGTGTTTACCAGACCATTCCTGTCGACACCGATGCGCTCCGCCAGTTCGGCAATGGAGTTTTCCCTGAAGAAGTAATTGTCCTTGAGACTCTTTGGCAGGGCTTTGTCCGGGCTGGCATACCCCGGCAGCATGGGCCCACAGGGGTAGTTCTTACGGTATGTGGTGTCAAAGATAAACCAGCAGGGAACCGCTGTTGCTCCTTCTTCCTTATCGGCTTCGTACATGGCATAGCCAATAGCGTCGTAGGGGCCGGCTTCATTGACGAAACGTCTACCGGCACTGTTCACCATGATGCTGCCCGGCAGGGCACGTTCGATAAACATGACTGTCGCCTGTGGGCTGCCGGGAGCCTGGGAAGTAGGCGACCACCAGGCCAGATCCATGCTGGCCACTTCAGCACCCAGTGACAGGCCCGCCTGGATACCATCGCCGGTGTTGTTACCAGCAGGCGTGGCGCTCCACTCTTTCCTGGAAGGCTGCGGGTGATACTTCTCGCGCATTTCCTGACTGTGCTCAAAACCACCGGCAGCAATGATGACGCCATTTTTGGCCTTGACCTTTACACTGCGTCCGTCTTTTTCCACTTCCAGCCCGACAACATTACCATCATCGTCTATAAGCTTTTTCATGGGGGCATTGAGCCAGAGCGCCATGTTCCGATCCACCATGGAAGCCCGGAGAGCTGCCAGAAGGGCACTGCCGAGAGTCAGGTAACGGTCACGGGATGACTTGAAGCGCCAGGGCAGATCGCTCCAGTAGCGCCACATGGTTTTCATCAAAGCCTTGATGTACCCCGGAGAACGGGTAAGCATGACGCGTGCGTCTTTCATGCTCATGGACATGCGCCCCATCATCAGCGTGGCGCTGGTGGGTGGACGCAGCCTGTTAAACTCTTCACCGAGTTTACCGGCATGATAGGGCGCCGGATCCATTGAGCGGTATCCTGGCATTCCCCCCTCAACTTCGGGGTAATAGTCGGTGTAAGCCGGCTGGGCCAGGAACTTCACCTGGGTGTTGTCTTCCAGGTACTTGACCATTTTTTTGCCATTGGCAACATAAGTCTCAAGACGCCCGTCGTCCGGAACCGCACCGATAACCCTTCTGATATAACCTAGCGCTTTTTCTTCGGAGTCTTCAGCGCCAAGACCGGGAATCTGGTAATTATCGGGAATCCAGATGCCGCCGCCGGAAATAGCCGAAGTGCCCCCGTACAGATCACTCTTCTCCACCACCAGGGCCTTCAGCCCCAGATCATGGGCGCAGATGGCTGCAGTCAGCCCTCCAGCACCGGAACCAACAACTACGACATCGTATTCTTCATCCCAGGCATTAATATTGTCAGGCATAGAGCCTCCTTAGACGTGATAGCCGCCATCTACAGAAATGATTTGTCCGGTGATATAAGCCGCGCGCTGTGAAGCCAGGAACACCACGGCTTCAGCCACTTCCTCGGCCTGGCCAAACCTGGGTAAACAGAGGGCGGCCTTAACCGCTTCCTGCCAGGCTTGGTCAAATACAGTCTCTTTCAGACGCAAGAAAATGCCGGTCTCAATCACGCCAATGGCAACACTGTTGGCGCGAATACCATTAGGGCCTTCCTCTTTAGCGATACCTTTAATCAGCACTTCAATGGCCGCCTTGGGGGCAACAGAAAGAACGTCCCTGGGCGGATAGCGGAACAGACCGGCAGAGCTGACATGAACAATGGAACCCTTGCTCTCTCTGAGGTAGGGAATGGCGGTATTGGTTACATTGAAGAAGCCATTGAGGTCGGACTGGATAATGTCCTGCCAGAGTTCAGGGGTGACATTGGCAATGTAGTCCTGGGGAATGTCGTAGCCAATGGCCATGACCAGGGAGTGAATCTTGCCGTGTTTGTCGCTGACCTGTTTAAAGAGAGACTTGATGCCGTCCCGGTCAGTGATATTGAGCTGGACAGCTTCCACCTGCCCCCCAAGCTCGCTGATCTCCTGGACCAGCTCATTGGCGCGGGTCTGGTTATTGTTGTAGGTAAATACCACCGGGGTACCGCTTTCCACCAGCCGCAGGCAGACTGCACGTCCACAACCGCCACTGCCGCCAACAACCAGGGCTACACCTTCAGAGAAGTCTTTCTTATTGTTATTCATTTTTTATCCAGCTTGATGAAACATTCTGGGCACAAATCTTCCAGTGCACCATTTTTTATCTTCTATGGGGTAATGGCATTGTCCAAACAGACTATTCCCCACTGATCTATAGTGATGCTTTCGATATAACTACAGGACACTTGGAACTTATGATTTCCTTCCGGCCACTATTCGCATTCGTGATGCTGATGATTTGTCATGCCTGCTGTGCCGGAGAGAATGACCATTATCCCAGACAGGTCTCCCTGCTCGAGCTGGACAACCAGAGTCCGGCCAATGATGCTCGCAACTGGGCTCACCTGCTGGCAGACCTGGCGGCCGCAGATATAGATTCTGAAAAACCTTTGTATTTCCCTGAACTGAACAGCAGCCTGAATGAAGGCTTGCAACTCATTAACCGGCATTGTCAAAACCCTGACCGCCCGCCAGATACCTGCCAATTGTCTTCTTTTGAAGACCTGGCTTACGGCCTGTCCAAGATGAACCAGTGGTGGACCAGGGCCATCTGGGACTCTGCCACCAATACGAGCACCCTGACGATGCTTGCTCCTCTCAGCACAGCTGTTTCATCCCAGGTTCTCATCAACAAGCGCGCTCTTATGGAAGTGGCAGCACCAGAGGTGAAGAAAGTTGCAGCAAGCTTATGGGCATCCAGAACAAATTACCTTGTTATTGGCCGTTACTGGGTGATAAAGGTTCTTGAATGGCGCTATAAACGACTGGGCATCAATAAAGTGAAAAAATACGGTGAAACCGCTGTCCGTACAGCATTCACTGTCCTGAATTACTCCCTGATTTACCTTGCCGCCACTGCAACCAAAGTTGCCCTGGATATGACTTTCAGTGACCGGGGTGCCTTCTTTTATTTCATTTACAAACACACTCTTGGCCAGCAGCACGCCTATGATGACTGGTACGCCAGGATGGGCAGCTCGGTGTATCGCTTTGATAATTCACAAACCTTTTTCGGTCAGTCCCCTGACTACACTGCCCGCCAATACTTTTCAGTCGAGCTGGATATGGTGCTGTATCGCACCCTGCTGAACGGTTACCTGAATTTTCTAACCCCCTGGGAACAGGGAGGAGAGGGTAGTGAGCCTCTGGTTACGGCGCTGGAGCTGTCAAGCTCAGGAGTTCCCCTGCAACTAGCCGACCTATCTCCTGAAGAAGTTGAAGACCGGGTTGAAACCTTTCTGGTTCAGAACAACCAATGTGGCATTCTGGTCATGGATGCCAGTGACAGGTACTTTCCGGCCATGTACCTGTCACTGTGCTTTCGGGAAATGGCACAAGTCGTGTTCCAGCTGTTCAACACCGGTCCAAGGTTCACACTCGTCAGGCCCAATATGACAGAAGTGATCCGGCACCTGGTGAGAATCTCCAACAGCCAGCGGCTGATTTTCTATCAACGCTCCACAGCGGTAACAATCACTGACTAACTTTCAACCGCACCTTGCCAAAAGTGGTGCCAAAGAAGAGGTTGCCGTTTTCATCCAGCAGAACCCCGGCATAAAGACTGTTGTAACGCTCATCCCCAAGCACATAATGGAACTTTGACTTCCCGGTACTCCAGTCAATACCCTCCAGGGTCCACTGACCGCTTCTGACACCAGTCGTATATAAGATGTCAGAGCCGGCACTGACCAGAGGCATGGCATTGGGCGAGCTGATCCGGGTATTCACCCAGGCGTTTTCCAGTCTCTGTTTATCCGGGTTCCAGGCAAATTTCTGGATACCAAATGGTTTGTACTCTTCCCGGGAGCCCAGAAAACCGTTCAGAAGGGCGCCTGCCCTGGCAGGAACATACCAGGGACGGTTGGCCATGTTATTGACCAGGGCCGCACCATAGCCTGACACCACCACGGACTGCTCCGACTGCACATCCAGGTCCGGGTTGCCCATATCCACAGGGAGAACTCCCGCAACTCGACGGGAGTAAGAACCCGGTAACTGTTCCCAGTCTGATGGAATGGCGTCCCGCCAGTACAACACCAGGTTCATTTTGGTGTCACCGTCAGTGATGACGACAAAACGGTCTTCGTCACCGAACCCCATCAGGCTTGGTGTAGCGCCTGTGCCATGACCACTGGTGTTACCATAACGAACACTCCAGGCACCGTCTTTTTCTGCAACGGACAACTGCTGGTTCTTCCAGACAACTTTATGCATATGGTTCTGCGAAGCTATATAAATGCCGCTTTCATCCACCGCCTGTCCGTTACGAACCCAACCTTTCCCCGTGGGGCCGGTAGCTGCATTCTCAGCATCTTCCTGCTCTGCGAAATTCAGCCGGGACACCCGGTGCTCGGAAAAATCACGTTTCACCGCCACTACATAACCGTGCTCGGTGCCAAACACAATCCAGCCATCAAAGGTCAGGTTCATGCCGATCATCTTGCCGGTCACGCCCGCCGGTATTTTCCACTGCCTCTTTTCAATGATTTTGCTTCTGGAATCAGCCGGATCTTCGTCACCATAGACCGTTATGCCTTTGCCGCCCTGCTCACCGATATAGTATTCATGATTGTTGTCGAGCAGGGTGTAAACGCCGGAGAGGTCCTTGAACATATCCGACTGTTTGAAGGCAAAGTAGAGTGCTGAAACGCCTTGGCGGGTATTGAACTCTTCTATTGCAGCATCAGCCTCTTTTTCCGTATAACGACGCCCGCCCTGGTCTTCGCTAGCAAAATAGTTATCAATAATCTCAAAGCTGTCATGATCGGCCTTGAACACACCATTGGCGCCATTACTCCACAACACCCGCTTACCATCGGGATAAACTCCGGAGATTGTCGTGCCAAACTGGAAAGGGCCGGTGTGGCGATATTCCAGTTCTGAAGTTTTCAACGTCCGGCTGGGGCCTGCAGGGCCTGCCTGTGGCACAGAATCCTGCTGGGCGGAATTGGTATGGCCAATGGGGTTGGATGAGTGAGCCAGGAAAGGGTTTCGGGGTGCCGGGTTGCCCGCCTGCGCTGAATCGGAAAGAAGCAGCCCCGTGAACAGCAGGGCGCTGACAGCTTGTCTCAACATGAAGAGTTCCTTTTTCAGACAGTCACTGAACAATGAATGTCATCCACTTGTTATTGTTATTTTTCAGCCCTGACTCTTCGAAAAAAGCAGACAGGATGCATTTATTACAATGAATTCCCGGATACTCTTCAATCACCACTTACAGCAACCATGCACTTATTACACTCCTTTTACATTGCTGCCCGGCTCCATCCTGATCGCTTTTTCAGCATAATGGACGCCAGGCGCACAACGCCGCCCAAACCTATCTAGATGGACTAATCCGCTTGCATCAGGCCCGCAATGGCAATATCCTGCGAGGCAGCCACAAACAGAAAATGAAGCAGCACTTTATCCAGACATAACAAGCAGCATTTTCCGGGTTAACAGCGGACAGACACCAGTTACAACGACAACAACGTTACAACAAGAACAGTGCCGATCCATGAGCGAGAATATCAGCCTTGAGCAGTTCAGTGACCTGATAGATAACCTTTACCGCGGTCTTCAGAAAACCGTGCCATGGAAGCTGTTTTTGCATCAACTGCAGGACACCATGGTCGCCAACACCTGTTCCATGATTTTAAGGCCACCGTCTGATGAGAATGGAGGTTTGATCCTCAGCACCGGTGAGTTCAACGACAAGGAGATTCTCGCTTACAAGAAACACTTCTTCGCCATGGACCCTTTCGTCGGCATACCCAGTGGCACCGTGGTAAGCCTGGATGAATTTATCCCGGAGTCCGAACGGGAAAACTCCGACTATTTCCAGCAATTCCTGAAACCGGTCAACGTTTTCCATATCCTCGGTACCGATGTCAGAACCAAGGAAGGCGCCTGGTGCAGCCTGCGCGTGGGTCGCGGTAAAGGCGCCCCCTCCTTTACCCAGGCGGACAGGGATCTCATTTCGTTGCTGATTCCCCATATCAACCGGGCCATTCGCCTGCACATGCGCCTCAACCGGGTGGAAACCGAGCGTAATCTCTATGCTGGCGCCGTCAACCAGTTATCGGTTGGAACCATTATTCTCGACGAAGAAGGCAAGGTACTGCAGACCAACCAGGTAGCCGATGAACTCATCAACGAGAACGATGGCATCAAGGTTGTCTCCAAAAGCCTGCAGGTGGGCACCAGCAGTGATACCCGCAAGATGCGGGAGCTGATCAAGCAGGCCATTGCCTCCCAGAATGGCGACGCCCCTTCCATTGTTGAAGCCATGCGTATTCAACGTCCGTCCGGGCTGAGCGACCTTGGTATAGTCGTGCGCTCCGTACCTCCGGCGGAATGGTCGGAAGGCAAACAGTGCCCGTCGGTAGTGATCTTTATCAGCGATCCCGAGAAGAAATCCCGGGCACCCCAGGAAATTGTCAAAACCCTGTTTGACCTTACTCCTGCAGAAGCGCAACTGGCGATGCTGCTGGCCAATGGCCTAACTGTGGATGAAACCTCTGAAGAGCTGTGCATCAGTCGCAATACGGCCCGGGCGCACCTGCGCTCCATATTCTCCAAGACCGGAGTGACCCGACAGACCATGCTGGTCAGGCTGATTCTGAGAAGTGTTGCGACACTGGGTTGAAGAACGACTCGCGTGGTGTTTCCGGATAGAGGTCACTCAGTGCTGCGTTTTTCGAGCAGCTCCCAGGTCGCCTGTACAGAGCCTTTATCCGTTATACTGGCCGAGATACAATACACATGTTCTTCATTCCCGGTGATGTAGACATAATCTATCGGCACTTTCTTCACACAAGAGATTGCCGCAAAAATAAAAATCTCAGCCAGGTAATTCTGCTTAACGAGCAGGTTATCATCCTCCGAAAAACCGGTACTGACTGATGCTTTACGCCAGAACACCTTCAGGCTCTCTATAACACTTTTTTCCCGCCACCAGCCATCCAGGGTTTCAAAAGCTGCCTTTAACTCATCAATAGAATTTATCTGACCTAATAGTTGATTACTCACGAGCATAGATTTCAAATACTCACCGTGTAGATCAGGATCGCTGAAAAATGAAAAACCTACTATCCATACATATTGGAAGAAGCCCACAAATGACTTTGGCTAAATATCTATCACTTTGAAGAACGGTCATGACCGTCTTAGATGACAGATTTTTTTGTCTTCTTCTTTTTTCTTCTATTAAAGCCTCTCTTCCTTGATTTTTTAGCATACCCGTTTTCTGGTTATGGACAACAGCCTTGGCTTCCATGCAAGACAACAAATATTCAAGGCTTGTATTTGTCCCCTCCGCATTAGAGGGGGGCGCATTTAAAAAAGAACCGCTAAAATAGAGATATATACAACCCCTGTTTTAAGCCTCTTTCGATCAAAACTTACAAACATCATTCAACTTCTTTTCTGGTTAACAACCATCACTCCGTTAAATGGCTGAACTGGTTTTCTCCAGCGAGAATATTGATTATTTTCAGTGAGGCCATCACACAAATCCAGTCAGATATTGTAGCCTTCACGCTCTGTCTGCTGTATCACTATAGAAGGGAGGCTCCTGCTTTCAAGGTTGGTTAAAAAAGAGTATCTATAGAGGCTGTACGGAAAGTTACTAAGCACTGACTCAGTTATGATTTTTATAGGAAATACTTATATCAAGGTCTGTCTTATATGTGCCAAAAGCCTGAATAGGCAGATAATTCACATAGCCCGGATATTTCATAAATTGCTGCGATGATCGCGCAGAACCTTGTGACACTGAGGAATTTTGCGATTGAGCGCCGTACTGGTGTGTACGGTCGATTGAGCATAACTTTCTCAGTGCTGCAAGGGGCAAGCTAGGAGGCACGCAAGTTTATGAAATATCCGGGATAGTGTTCTCGAAGTGAAATTGCAGCACAAATTCGATTCTGTGATATTGAATTTCAGGCTTAGGGAGTTTCCGTACAGCCTCTTACTGTTTTTGACTTCAATAATTTCTCTTCTATATTAAGATAGCCACAGACAGAGACAGTAGGTAATGTTCATGAATTATGCTCTAAAGAGGTTTCAAACAGGGCTTGTTCATATTGGAGCAGCTCTTCTTTTAAATACGCATCTATCTAATGCGCTGGGGGCAAATACAACCCCAGAAGATAAGAAATCTGACATAGAAGCCAAGGTTGTTGTCCATCCCGATACATTGTGCGCCTTAACGAAGCAAGACTTAGAACATCTAACAGAAGAAGTAGAAAATACCAAAAAGAAAATAGAAAATAACAAAAAGGACGTTATGTTAATACATACAAGATGTACCATTATACAAAGTAAGCAATATATATCTAAAGTCCTATGTGGGCTTCTTCCAGACTGCATGAATTCGATGATTTTCAGCAATCTTACTCTGACCAGAGAGTACCTGAAACCAATGCTCATTAGTCATCAACTAATAGGCCAATTGAATTCTCTTCCTGAGCTAGAGGCAGTTTTCCGCACCCTGAATGACTGGCAGGAAGAAAATGTTTCGAAGAACCTGAAGACTTTCTGGCATCAAGCGGCAGTCAGTACCGGTTTTCCAGAGGATGATGATCCGATCATTAAGCAAAATCACTTGGCTGAGATTTTTATTCATGCGGCAATCTCTTATCTGAAAAAAGAGCCGATAGACTATGTGTACCAAGCCGGGAATGAAAAGCATGTGTATCGTATCTCGGCTTACAGAGCGGACAATGGCTCTGTAGAGGCGACCTGGGAGCTACTTTATTAAGGCAGAGCTCTGAGTGAATGACAGGAGTGTCTCTCCAGGCTACACCAGTATTATTAGCTAAATCACGGTTGCGAACAAACCCTATTGCCGGGCACTGCAATCTTAACAATACAGTATCCCCTTGTAATAGAATATTCTCTATCGGTTCGAAAGGGAGCCAAGAAATGGATATTCTCGCCCCCTGAGAAGCTGACCCAATTTACTGCCTTTCAGCCTGCTCCTTTGCAAACATCCTGGCGAATGGTTTGTGGATTCCGCTGGGCAGGAACCGTTTCAACAACTCTACAGCATGGGCATCTTTACCCACCACGGCGCGCAGCTTGTTCTTCCTGACGGCCTTGAGAATTTTTTCCACCCCGACTTCCACCGGCATAGCGAACTTCTCCACTTTATCAGCAATAGCCGTTGCCTTTTCAGTGTTGCCAGCCTTGTCCATATGCGCCCGCATGATATTCGTACGAATAGCACCCGGATGTACTGTAGTAACACCAATGCCAAAGACCTTCAGCTCTCCCCATAGAGCTTCGCTGATACCTTTCACAGCCGCTTTTGTGGCGCTGTAGCTGGACTGATTGGGAATCCCCAAAAAGCCTGCAAGGCTGGACATATTAATGATGTGGGCATTGTCTTCGCCTTCGGCGGCAGCTTTTTTAAGGGCAGGCAGAAAGGCTTTGCTGCCATAGATCACGCCCCAGATATTAATGCCGATCACCAGCTCCCATTCTTCCAGACTCATGTCCTCGAAGCTTTTCTGGATGGTGATGCCGGCATTATTCATCAGCAGATTGACTTTGCCGTGTTCCGCCAGCACCTCTTCTGGCAATGCTTCCATACGACTGCGGTCAGTGACATTGGCCACATGCTGACTGACATTGACGCCAAACTTTTCTAATTGTGCGGCGGTTTCTGCCAGACCCTCAGGATTTAAATCCACCAGGGCCAGATGGCAACCCTGACCAGCAAGGTTAAGAGCCATCGCCCGGCCAATACCGCCACCGGCACCGGTGATAACAGCCACTTTATTATTAAAATCTTTCATCAGTTATCGACCTTCAAACAGCCATGAGCGGGAAGTGCGGCTCACCCCGAAACATGGGAATGACTACATAACCTGATAGAGCCGCATTTCCATAGTAAAAAGTATTGCGGGCATGACCTTCCCCCTCTGGTATCCCCCCCTGAGGAGAAGGCCATGCCCGCAAATTCTTTGCAACTAACCTGCTTCGCTTCCATCCAGGCAGTCGATGTAGGTCGGATTAGAATCGCAGATTCGTAATCCGACATGATCTATCAGCAACCACAGAAGAAGCTGGCGGGCTGAGAATTGTCGGATTACGGGCAAAGCCCTAATCCGACTTATCTTTCTGCACATGCAACAGTTTTCAGATCAGCCCTTTCTCTTTCGCCATGGTCAGCGCCAGGTCTTCGATCATGTCTTCCTGACCACCTACGGTACCACGGCGACCCAATTCCACCAGAATGTCACGAGCCTGGATGCCATACTTGGCTTCTGCACGTTTGGCGAACAGCAGGAAGGAAGAGTAAACACCGGCGTAGCCAAGCGTCAGAGCGTCACGATCAAGGCGAATTGGCTGGTCCATGATGGGCACAACCAGGTCTTCCGCAACATCCATGATCTTGTAGAGGTCGACTCCTGATTCAACACCCATGCGATCAAGCACAGCAACAAAGACTTCCAGCGGCGTGTTTCCAGCACCGGCGCCCAGACCGGCAACAGAACCATCAATACGATCTGCACCTGCTTCAATGGCTGCCAGAGAGTTTGCGACCCCCATGGCAAGGTTATGGTGACCATGGAAACCGATCTCGGTATTACCATTCAGCTCGGAACGCAGCAGACCGATTTTCTCAGTGACTTCATCCGGCAGCATGTAGCCGGCAGAGTCAGTAACGTACAGGCAGTTGGCGCCATAACGCTCCATCAGCCTGGCCTGCTCCAGAATCTTTTCCGGGCTGACCATATGCGCCATCATCAGGAAGCCGACAGTATCCATCTCCATCTTGGCGGCCATGCCAATGTGCTGCTCGGAAACGTCCGCTTCCGTACAGTGGGTTGCTACCCGAATACACGACACACCCAGATCTTTGGCCATACGCAGATGATCCAGAGTACCAATACCCGGCAACAACAGTGCCGATACTTTGGCATTCTTCATCTTCGGTATAACAGCGCTCAGGTACTCTTCATCAGAGTGCGCCGGGAAACCGTAGTTAAGGGAAGTACCACCAAGACCATCGCCGTGAGTCACCTCAATCAGGGGCATACCGGCTTCGTCCAGGCCTGTGGCAATACTGACCATCTCATCCAGGGAGATCTGGTGCTGCTTGGCGTGCATACCGTCACGCAGACTCATGTCGTGGAGCTTTACTGTTTTACCTGTTAAGTCCATCTTTTATTCCCCACGGGCTGGTAAAGCGATGTTTCCGGCAGCGTGTTCTTCTGCGAACATTTCCGCAGTGCGCAGACCGGCTGCCGTCATGATATCCAGGTTCCCTGCATACTTGGGCAGGAAATCACCAAGGCCTTCCACTTCCATGAATACAGAAACTTTTCTGCCATCAAATACCGGGCCATTGACCAGTTTGTAACCGGGAACGTACTTCTGAACTTCTTTCACCATGTCTTGAATAGACTGGGTGATAGCTTCCTGGTCTGGTTCTTCTGCAGTCAGACAGTGAATGGTATCCCGCATGATTAACGGTGGCTCAGCCGGGTTGATAACGATGATGGCCTTGCCTTCTTTCGCGCCGCCAACCTTCTCTACCGCACCGGCAGTGGTTCGTGTGAACTCATCGATATTCTGTCGTGTACCAGGTCCGACGGAGCGGGAGGATACGGTGGCAACGATTTCACCGTAATCCACATCCTGTACCCGCGAGACCGCAGCCACCATTGGGATAGTCGCCTGGCCACCACAGGTCACCATGTTGACATTCATTTTCAGGTCGGTGGTATGATCTTTCAGGTTGACCGGCGGAACACAGAATGGGCCTATAGCAGCAGGAGTCAGGTCAATCATGATGACACCCAGCTCATTCAGCTTGCGGCTGTTTTCGGCATGAACGTAAGCCGAGGTAGCATCAAAAGCGATACGGATATCGTCTTCGATAACATGGGAAAGGATACCGTCTACACCTTCCGCAGAAGTCTTGATACCCATCTCACGGGCGCGTTTCAAACCCTCAGAATCCGGATCAATACCCACCATCCAGGCCGGTTCAATCCAGTCTGAACGCTGCATTTTCATCAGCAGGTCGGTGCCAATGTTGCCGGGGCCGATGATGACCGCCTTGAGTTTTTTAGACATTATTCTTTCCTTTATTCACCAAACGTCACTGCGGCTGTACCCAGACCTTCAATTTCCAGAGTCATGACATCCCCTGCCTGTACCGGCTCAAGAGGCACCAGAGAACCTGAAAGAATGATTTCGCCGGCCTTGAATGGAATGCCGAACTCACCCAGGGTGTTGGCCAACCAGGCGACGGCTGTCAGAGGGTCTCCCTGTACAGCAGCTCCCACACCTTCACTGATCAGTTCACCATTCTTATACACTTTCATCTGGGCTGAAGGCAGATCAACAGTGCGAGGGTCTATTTCTGTTTCACCCAGCACAAAAACACCACAGGAGGCGTTGTCGGAAACCGTGTCCTGAATCTTGATCTGCCAGTTATGGATGCGTGAATCAACAATCTCGAAACAGGGCATGACGCATTCTGTAGCGTCCAGAACATCCTGCTCTGTCACTCCAGGACCCACCAGGTCTTTCTTCAGTTTGAAAGCGATCTCACCTTCCGCCCGAGGCTGAATCAGTTTGTTTTCAGAAATAGAAATGGTTTCACCATTCTTGAACCACATCTGCTCGGTGATAAAACCAAAATCAGGCTGATGCACATTGAGCATATCCTGAACGGCCTTGGAGGTGACACCAATCTTCTTGCCTACAATGCGATCACCGTCTTTTACCCGGCTTTCAACAAACTGCAGGGAGATATGGTAAGCGTCTTCGATGGTGATGTCGGCTTCACGATCGGTGAACGGCTCAATGGTTTTGCCGACCTTCAGGGCTTGATACAACTCGTTGCCGTATTGGGCTCTTTTTTCGTTATTCATGGGTTAACCGTTCTGAAGGAAATCAAGGCACTGACGATTGAACAGGTCTTTATGCTCAACCATGATCCAGTGACCACACTCGCTGACCAGGGAGAAGCGGATTTTGCTGCAGTGCGCCATCATGGTCTGGGCGCCTTCGACCGGACAGAACTTGTCGTTCATCCCCCACATGCCGAGGATAGGTGCCTTGATATCAGACAGTTGCCCCGTCATATTCGGCACCTGCATGGTGGAGAGCACAAAGATGGGCTGTTCTTTAACAATGGCCACCCGTTCACTGACGATCTCGTCGGTAATCTGTTCAGGGTTGTAGAGCTGCAGGCTGAGCAGGCGCTTCATGGCTTCCGGCTCAACCAGCTCACCGGCGGCAAACGCCGCGCCCATTTTCTGAATGCCTTCCATTTTCTGGTAGTACTCGGCCTTGTCCATCAGGCCACCGGGCGCCATCATGATCAGCTTGCTGACCCGCTCGGGATAATCCAGCGCCATTTTGATGGCAATGGCGCCACCCAGGGAGTTACCCACCAGTACAGCCTTCTTTACGTCGAGTTTGTCCAGCAGGCCGATCATGGCGTCGACAAAGAAATCCAGCACATATTCCGTTTCAGGCTTGTCGCTGAGGCCGTAGCCGGGGAGATCAGGAACAATGGCACGGTAGCCTGCTTCAGCGAATACCGGGTAGTTACCCTTGAAGTTGCTGTAACCGCTGGCGCCAGGACCACTGCCGTGGATAAAGAGAACGGCTTCGTCCTCTTTGCGACCGGCTTCCTGGTAATGAAGGGTCAGACCATCGTCCAGCTGGACGAAAGACACCTCAGGTATTGTGCTCATCCCCTGATCTCCTGCTGTTATTATGCTATCCGCTGGCTGGTGAGTTCCAGAAACACTCAATTGTTCACTCGGTACAGAAGCGGAGCTTTTTATCATGAAGATTTTTTCATCACTGGAAGTGACGAAAAAATCTTCTCCAGCTCATAGCTGTTTATATGAGAATTCTTTCAACCGGGCGGTCCAGCAACATCGTTCGAACGGACTAATACAGCACCATAAGCAGCCGGTAACATCGCAGAGCACGTAAGCTGCTGTCATTCGTGCAGGTTGGGTCGAGTACAACGAACCCCAACACATCATTACAGGTGTTGGGGCTCACGCTTGTTCGACCCAACCTACAGGCCAAAGCAGTAAACTGTTTTTCCCAATAAAACCAAGTGAAGGGATAAAGATGCGCGATCCGTTGGATTTCACCGATCAAGTGGTTCTGGTTACCGGCGGTGGCAAAGGTGCTGGCCGGGGCATCAGTGAACGTTTCCTGCAGCAGGGCGCCCACGTGGTGATCTGTGGACGCAACGAACCCGAGCAACTGCCTGAAGGCAATGGCCGGAAAGCGCACTTTGTTTCCTGTGATGTCCGCGACATTGAGCAGGCCACAGCCCTGGTGGATGCTACCGTAGACCGTTATGGCCGACTGGATGTGCTGGTCAATAATGCCGGCGGAGCTCCCCATGCTGACGCTGCCACGGTATCCCCAAGGTTTTCCGAATCCATTCTCAGACTGAACCTTATCGCCCCGCTGAATCTCTGCCAGATCGCCAACAGGGTGATGCAAAAGCAGGAAACGGGTGGCGCCATCATCAACATCTGCAGTGTCAGCGCCAAGCGCCCTTCTCCGGGCACCGCTGCTTATGGAGCCGCCAAGGCCGGACTGCTCAACCTGACACAATCCCTTGCGGTAGAATGGGCTCCCAGGGTGCGGGTCAATGCCGTCACTGCAGGACTGATTCTGACAGAACAGGCGCATCTGCATTATGGTGACGAAGCGGGTATAGAAAAGGTGGCGCAGACAGTTCCATTGCAGCGTTTCGCCAACCCGTCAGACATAGGCGACACTTGCCTGTATCTGGCCTCGCCACTGTCTTCTTACGTCAGTGGTGCAGACATCACTGTGCACGGTGGCGGCGAAAAACCGGCTTTTCTTGATGCATCTACGGCAACTGACGGAAAAAACAACAACACCTGACTGCCCCCAAACTTCAGGGCAAAAGCCTAACGTATAAGGTTACGGCTCCGTGCCACCTTATCGTTAGGCTGCCTGTGTACTAAAATACAGTGGTAGTCTTTTCAACGGCTTTCTCGAATGAGCAATTCCAAACAGGTGATATTTTCTATATTACTCAGTTCACTTTATCTCAATATGGCGAAAGCTGATTTTTATGTCGTCTATAACCCTTTCATTCCTGGTAAGGAAGCAGTTATTGCACTTCATGGTGATAACATTGGAACCATGTACGCTAATCAAGGTGGAGTGATGAAAGTATTCGCAATTAGAGGTTTCGAGTTAGCATCTGGGTGGGTAACTATCGTGGTCTGTAACTCATATTACTCTTCTGAAGTGCTTAGGGTAATTCACAATCTATCTGATTTTTTCAGGCCTATTGATTAACTGCAGCGAATGACGTTGAGTATTACAACACAACAAGAATAAAGGAAAACAGCCTATGCCTTCGGAAGCGACTCACCGTGTACTGATCCAGATGCCTATCGAGGAGGCCTGGGAGAATCTGCGCAATTTCACCCTGGCCCCGAACTATGTCCCCAACCTGACCGGTTGCGACCTGCACCCCGGGCCGAGCGAAGGGATGGGAGCCAGCCGCAGGGTGTTCCAGAAAAACGGTAAATTCCTGGATGAAACGGTGGTTCGCTGGGAAGAGGGACAGGGTTTTGTCATTCGTCTGCACGAAGGCGACAAGGGCGCACCAGCGCCCTTCAACAATGCCAATTTCACTTACCGGCTCAAGCGTATTGGCAGCACCACAGAGCTGACCACCTCCATGAGCTACGACCTTCGAGGCGGCACCGCTGGCAAACTGTTTGATAAGCTGCTGATGAACCGCGTTTTCAGGAAAGTGGTTGGTCAGATAGCAGAAAACCTCAAAGAGTTTTACGAGACCGGCAAGCCAACGAACAAAACTTATAAGCCCTGAAAGAGACAGCATTAAAGTTGATACCAACTTTTTTTGCTACCCGATTTCCGCTTCCCGTTATCCGAAAGAAAAATGGCTAGGAGCCTGACCGAGAATAGCGGTCGAGATTACTCTTTAAGGTAAGAGTCAGTAGATCGAGTCAGACTTTTCACTGGATTTGTGCGAATAGTTGACCTATTTAATCAAATTCAGTGGGACTCTAATCCGCTTTCTATCGAAGTGGCCGATCTTCATGGGCTTTAGGCCGACCTGTCTATTCTCGGTCAGGCTCCTAGGAGGCTGACCGAGAATAGCCCAACGAGTGTCCTAAAGGGCTCCTGAAATTTCTAATTGAGCAAAAAACAGCCATCTTTAGATGTGATTTTGCTCATTTTTACGAATTCGCGACTTTTTCCAGCCTTTATGCCGCTTTTTTAACCTTTTTTAAATCTTCAAGACGCATTGATCCCGTTGAAGCCGCCTTCACAAATTTTTTGATATTATGGGCCGTGCATACCAATGAAAACTCAGCCTTCACCTTCTCTATTCCACGAAGGCTGAAGCCACGGAACCCAGAGTTTTTTATCTGCCCAAAAGGCGGCTCAGCGATGACTTTTCGGCGCTCGTATATTGCTTTCGCCTCTTCTGTCGCCATTTTTTTATTCATGGCTTGTCGTGCCGGTTCAAATTTGTCTGTCCGGATAACCCTGCCTGCCGCTTTTTTTGAGCCGCTGCATCTGCTTCGGTATGGGCACTCTTTGCACACATCCTTGTTGGCTCTGTAGCTTTTCCTTTTGACCTTGCTGGCAGAGTTAGTAATCAGTTGTTCCCCGTTTGGGCAGATAAACACATCGGCCTCTGCATCGTACTCAAAGTCGGCTTTGACAAACTTCCGGTCAGTATTTTCAAGGTCACAGCCAGCCGGTTTTTCTTCCCTGTCGGTAGCGATGTAGCCGTCGAGCCCATGTTGATCTACAGCATGCAAGTTTGGCCCGGAAAAATAGCCATTATCCATGCTCCACTTATCCACAGCCGCGCCATCGGTAGCTTCTGAAAGCGCCTGTAATGCAGGTTCTACTTCCTGTATGTCGTTAGCATGCTGGCTGACATGTTGACCCATTATGATCTGGTTATCTGCATCGACGCTGATTTGGGGGTTGTAGCTGTACTCGCAGTAGCCCTTCTTGCTCATCATCCGGGCGTCATGGTCTGCAAAACTGATCTGTTTTTTGTCGTCTATTGGTTCGTCCGGATTCAGGGCTTTCTCACGCTCTTCCAACGATTTTTTGGCCGCTGTGATTTTTTCAGGCGCTCTTCTTTAAACTGGAGATCTTCAGGAATGCTGTAGCCATTGGTCTCTTTGTAGGCGTCATCTTCTTCCTGATCGCACTGGCTGGCTTTTTTGATCAGTTCATCCACTTCTGCGCTGAGTTCTACCTCTTGAGCCTTAAGCCGTCCATAACTCATGGCCTTGTGTTTTGAGCTGTTGGCTTTGAACTTCGAACCGTCCAGGCTGATATGTCCGAGCGATGCCAGTTTCAGCTCCATTGCCAGTTTGACGGATTGTTTGAAGCAGTCATGAAAAAACGACAGGTTATCCTTACGAAAATCACCCAGTACCCTGAAATTTGGGCAGTTCATTTGTGAGATATACAT
>JBPCXN010000351.1:0-6339 GCA_051008495.1 Endozoicomonas sp.
TCCCTGGCTCATGCCACAGGCATTCATGATGGTCATTTCATTTTCAACATAGAGCCGGCCATAGGCCATGATGATGCCCAGCAACAGCCCCAGGGGCACGATCATCACCAGGAATTCAGGAATCCGGTAGCCCATGATGGCGAACAGGAAGTCCGGGCTTAAAGAGCCGCTGGCGGCCTGCGCCAGGTAGTTTACAAAACGGCCACTCATGATGATCAGCAGCACTACGCCGGTCACTGCCAGCGTCACCTGCAACAGCTCTCTGGCCAGGTATCTAAATATGATTGAAGGCATGATCCGGTGTCACACTATCCCAAAACGTATACTCTTTACTTCGACAGATTTGTCACAATACTGCACCTGTAAAGCAAGATGCACAGAGAAAGGCCGGAAACAGTCCGGCCGACCCGGTGCAAATAAATGGATGAAAGCCAGAAAAACGGCAGATTGGGAATTCACTTCCGGCCTGCGCTCTGGTCAAATACTGCGTGAATTATCCAATAATCCCGTGCAGGTTTACAGGGGAAAATATGTACATTACCTGAAGATTCGTACTATTTAACAACATACAGGCGATCCCTGTAGACTCTGTCAGCAGAGTCTGTACAACGACCATCCTGTCCAACTGGAGCGACCATGGAATTTATCGTCAAAAGCGGAGCTGTGGAAAAACAGAAGACCTCATGCCTGGTGCTGGGAGTCCAAAAAAACAGCCAGCCGTCACCGGCTTCAGCCATTGATTCACTCAGTAATGGTTACATCTCGGCCGTACTGAAACGCGGCGATTTAAAATTCAAGGCTGGCCAGTCGCTGCTCCTGCACCATGTTCCGGAAGCTGCCTGCGAACGCCTGCTGTTGGTCGCAACCGGCGAAGACAAGAAAGCATTGAAAGAAAGCGAGTTTCTGAAAGCCGCCAAAAACATCGCCAGCCAGTTGAAAACCTCCTGCGCCAAAGACGCCCTGGTGGTGCTGGACGAGATCGAAGTAGCTGACAAAGACCTGTTCTGGCAGACCCGCCAGCTGGTTGAAGCCATTGAGTACAGCTTCTACAGCTTTGCAGAGTTCAAAAGCAAGAGCGGTGATGAACCTAGCCTGAAAAAAGTCACCTTCCTGGTTGACCGCAAAGCCGTTGATGCAACAAAAGAAGCCATTGCACAGGGGCAGGCCATCGGCAAAGGCCGCAATGTCGCCCGCACCCTGGGCAACCTGCCAGGCAATGTCTGCCACCCCAGCTACCTGGCTGACGAAGCCAAAGCCCTGGCCAAGATCCACAGCAAGCTGACTACCAAGGTGCTGGGTGAAAAACAGATGCAGGACCTGGGCATGAACTCCCTGCTTTCAGTGGGCAACGGCTCCGTCCAGGAATCCAAATTGATCCTGATGGATTACAAGGGTGGCGCTAAAGGTGACCAGCCAATAGTCCTGCTGGGCAAAGGCATCACCTTTGACACCGGCGGCATCTCTCTGAAACCCGGCGCCGGCATGGATGAAATGAAGTTCGACATGTGTGGCGCGGCCAGCGTTTTCGGCGCCATGAACGCCATCATCGAGCTGGACCTGCCCATCAACGTGGTCGGCATGGTAGCCGCTGCGGAAAACATGCCCAATGGCAACGCCAGCCGCCCGGGAGATATTGTTACTTCCATGTCCGGCAAGACCATCGAAATCCTCAATACCGATGCTGAAGGACGCCTGGTGCTTTGCGATGCCCTGACTTACGCCGAACGCTATAAGCCAAAAGCCGTCGTCGATATCGCTACCCTGACCGGCGCCTGCGTTATTGCCCTCGGTCATCATATTACCGGCCTGATCAGTAACAACGACGAGCTGGCAGAAGAACTGCTGACAGCATCCAGTGATGCCGCTGATAAGGCATGGCAGCTACCCATAGGTGAAGAGTATCAGTCCCAGCTGGACAGCAACTTCGCTGACATGGCCAACATCGGCGGCCGCCCGGCCGGAACCATTACCGCAGGCTGCTTCCTGTCCCGATACGCTGAAGCCTACCCCTGGGCGCACCTGGATATTGCCGGTACCGCCTGGCACTCCGGAAAGAACAAGGGTGCTTCCGGTCGTCCAGTACCTTTGCTGGTTCAATATGTTCTGAACCAACTCTGATCGATCAGACATTCCATCCTTGCTCCCATGCTCCTGCGTGGGAGCAAGGGAACGAGTCAGTCATATTCGAAAAGCGAAAAGCGGAGAACGGTGAACAACATGCCTATGCATAGATTCATGCACTAGCTTCCCCTACCCGCCTTAAGTACAATCGAGGCATGACACGAGTCACCTTCTACCTGCTCCAGCAGCAATCCAGCAAAGCTGTACAACACTTCACCTGCCGCCTGACTGATAAAGCCTGGCGCGCCGGCATGCCTGTGCATATCCATGCCGATAGCGACGAACACTGCCAGGCTCTTGATCAACTGCTCTGGACATGGCGGGAAGACAGTTTTCTGCCACACCACGTCATCAGCCAAGACAAGACAGATGATCTCGAAAATACCGCGCCCATCACCCTGGGACATACCGATCCCGGAATAATTGAAGGCGCTCTGCTGATCAACCTGTCAGCCAGTATTCCGGGGTTCTACAGGAATTTTGCCCGCACCTGTGAGGTTGTTGACCAGAGCCCCGGCCCCGTAGAAATCCTGCGCAAAAAATTCAGGCATTACCGGGCCGATGGCGTCAAACCTGAAACCCATGACATTGCCGCTGAAACAGCTGCGAGGGGGATGGCATGAACGGTAACAAAGGCAGCCTGCTGGAAGAGCTCGAAAGGCTGCGCACCCTGCTGCGGGACGAAAGGCAGCAGGCCGACCATGGGGATGAACACATTCCGGTGCTTACCGACATTGCTGACAACCTGGCCCATGAACGTCAGACAGTTGCAGTCCTGTCCGTTGGTAGTGAACTGCCCCCGGAACCACCGTTACTGCAGACAGTAGCCGACTCCGAGGGCTCGCAGGCATACCTGAAACACCAGCTCAGGAAACAGGCCCGACTGATGATCCAGGATATTATTGATGAAGAGCTGGTACGTGTAGAGGCAAAGCTCAACCGGGAGCTGAATGCTTACCTGGAACACCTGCTGGACACCGTGCATCCATCTCAGCAGGCTGCCAGGACGCCCTGGGAACAGGAGTCCTGAGATACCGCAGCCCTGCAGGTCGGATTACGCCAGAGGCTAATCCGACCTACATTATTCACCATTCTCATCCGATGAAATAACGGCTTGTTTCGGTATACAATAGGCCGTTTACCCAGGCGCTGTACGCGATAAACTTATGCCAACAGAGCCTGCTACATCCGCAAGAATCCCCGAGGCTGTTTTAATAGCTATGGAAAAGACCTTCAATCCGCACGCGATCGAGCGCACCTGGTATCAGACCTGGGAGGAGAAAGGATACTTCGCGCCCTCATCTGCCAGCGGCGCGACTCCCTACTCCATCATGATCCCGCCGCCCAATGTCACCGGCAGCCTGCACATGGGGCATGCTTTCCAGGACTCCATCATGGACGCCCTGATCCGTTATCAGCGCATGAAAGGCTGCAACACCCTCTGGCAGGTGGGCACTGACCACGCCGGGATCGCCACCCAAATGGTTGTAGAGCGCAAGGTCGACGCCGAAGAAGGTAAAACCCGCCATGACTACGGTCGTGAAGCTTTCATCGACAAGATCTGGGAGTGGAAGGAAGAGTCCGGCGGTACCATCACCCGTCAGCTGCGCCGCCTGGGCGCCTCCGTGGACTGGGACAATGAACGTTTTACCATGGACAGCGGTTTTTACAAGGCGGTCCAGGAAGCCTTTATCCGGCTCTACAAAGGCGACCTTATTTATCGCGGAAAACGCCTGGTTAACTGGGACCCGAAGCTGCACACCGCCATTTCTGACCTGGAAGTGGAGAACAAGGAAAAGCAGGGCCACATGTGGCATCTGCGCTACCCGCTGGCGGATGGTGAGAAAACTGCGGAAGGCAAAGATTACATTGTCGTCGCCACCACCCGTCCGGAAACCATGCTGGGCGACACTGGCGTAGCGGTTAACGCGGGAGATGAGCGTTACAAGGCGCTGATTGGCAAGGACATCATCCTGCCACTGGTCAACCGTCGTATTCCCATTGTCGCCGATGAACACGCAGACATTGAGAAAGGCACCGGTTGCGTAAAAATCACGCCCGCCCACGACTTCAACGACAACGAAGTCGGCAAGCGCTGCGGCCTGCCCATGGTCAACATCATGACCCTGAACGGCGACATCCGCGACCAGGCCGAAGCCTTCAACAATGATGGTACTGTCAACAGCAGTGTTGATACCCACATTCCGGAAAAATATCGCGGCATGGAGCGGTTTGCCGCCCGTAAACAAATTGTTGCGGACTTCGAAGAAGCTGGCCTGCTGGAAGAGGTCAAGGACCATGAACTGACGGTGCCTTATGGTGACCGTTCCGGTGTTGTCATTGAGCCGCTGTTGACAGACCAATGGTTTGTCCGCGCAGAACCCCTGGCAAAACCAGCCATTGAAGCCGTGGAAGACGGCCGCATCCAGTTTGTGCCAAAACAGTACGAAAACATGTACTTCTCCTGGATGCGTGACATTCAGGACTGGTGTATCTCCCGCCAGCTGTGGTGGGGTCACCGCATTCCTGCCTGGTATGATGAGAAAGGCAATGTCTATGTTGGCCATGACGAAACGGAAGTTCGTTCTGAAAACAACATTGCTGACGACGTAGCCCTGAGACAGGATGACGACGTTCTTGACACCTGGTTCTCTTCCGGGCTCTGGACTTTCGCCACACTCGGCTGGCCGGAAGCCACTGAACGCCTGAAGACCTTCCACCCAACTGATGTCCTGGTGACAGGTTTCGACATCATCTTCTTCTGGGTGGCGCGCATGATCATGATGACCATGCACTTCATGAAGGATGACAATGGTGAACCCCAGGTTCCGTTCAAATACGTCTATGTGACAGGCCTGATCCGCGATGAAAGCGGCGACAAGATGTCCAAGTCCAAGGGTAATGTCCTGGACCCACTGGACATGATTGACGGCGTGGATCTGGAAGAGCTGGTAGAAAAGCGCACCGGCAACATGATGCAGCCCCAGCTGGCGGCAAAGATCGAAAAGCGCACCCGCAAGGCTTTCCCTGAAGGCATTGCCGCCCACGGTACCGACGCCCTGCGTTACACCCTGTATTCCCTGGCATCCACGGGTCGAGACATAAACTGGGACATGAAGCGCCTGGAAGGTTACCGGAACTTCTGCAACAAGATCTGGAACGCCGCCAGCTATGTGCAGATGAACACCAATGGCAAGGATTGCGGTGTTAATGGTGAGCCGGTAGAACTGACCCTGGCCGATCGCTGGATCATTTCCCGACTGCAGCGTCTTGAAGAGCAGCTCGGTAAAAACATGGCGGAGTTCCGCCTGGACCACGCTTCCCAGAATCTGTACGACTTCGTCTGGAATGAGTACTGCGCCTGGTACCTGGAGCTTTCCAAGCCGGTTCTCTGGGATGCTCATGGGGAGAGCGCCTCTGAAGAGCTGCAGCGCGGCACCCGTCGTACACTGATTCGCGTACTGGAAGCCATCATGCGCCTGACTCACCCGTTCATGCCGTTCATCACAGAGGAAATCTGGCAGGCCATTAAGAGTAATGCCGGAGTAGAAGGCGAAACTCTGATGCTGCAACCTTATCCGGTTGCTGAACAGGACAGGATCGATGAAAAAGCCGAGCAGGATATCGAATGGCTGAAAGACTTTATCACCGGCATCCGTAACATCCGTGCAGAGCTGAACATCGGCCCGAGCAAGCCACTGAAAGCCATCCTGCGCAATGCTTCAGAAGACGACATTGCCCGCCTGGAAGAAAACCGCACCTTCCTGATGTCTCTGGCCAAACTGGAAGACATCAGCGTTCTGCCAGCAGGCGAAGAAGCGCCAATGTCCACCACACAGCTGGTAGGCAATATGGAAGTACTGGTTCCCATGGCCGATCTTATCGACAAGGATGCGGAAGTAGCCCGTCTCAGCAAAGAAGTGGAGAAGCTGGTCAAGGAAGTTCAGCGCTTCGAAGGCAAGCTCAGCAACGAGAAGTTTGTTGGCAATGCGCCGGCAGCTGTCGTTGAAAAAGAGAAAGCCAAGCTGGAAGACGCCCGTCTGGCAAAAGCCCGACTGGAAGAACAGCTGGAAGCCATCAAGGCACTCTAACCCGGATATTTCATAAATTTGCGTGCGTCCTCGCTTGCCCCTTGCAGCACTGAGAAAGTTTTGCTCAATCGACCGTACACACCAGTACGGCGCTCAATCGCAAAATTCCTCAGTGCCACAAGGTTCT
>JBPCXN010000352.1:0-50193 GCA_051008495.1 Endozoicomonas sp.
ACCAGTCTCGGTTATTTTAGCAACCCACTGATCAAGGTACTGTTTTGCTACCTCTTCCTGAGAGAACGTCTGAGCCCCATGCGATTCCTGGCAGTAATGCTGGCAGTGGCCGCCGTATCACTGCAGATCATCATGCTTGGCCGGGTTCCCTGGATCGCTTTCTCGGTGGCATTCAGCTTCGGCTTCTATGGCCTGATCCGGAAAATGACCAACGTCAACGCAACGCCGGGCCTGGCCACAGAAACGCTTCTACTGCTGCCGATAGTAGTCGTCTATATCATCTGGCTGGGGGCCAATAGTCAGAATCATTTCGTCGTGAGTGATCTGGAAACATCCGGCCTGCTGTTCCTGGCCGGAGTGGTTACAACCGTTCCGCTGATCTGCTTTAACATTGCCGCCAAAAAGCTAAGTCTGACCGTGCTGGGCATACTGCAATACCTTGGCCCTTCCCTGTCATTCCTGGTGGGTGTCTTTATCTACAATGAACCGCTGGAACTGCCCCAGATGATCACCTTTGCCCTGATCTGGACGGCGCTGGCCATCTTTACCATGGATGGCATACGGCAGCAGCAGAAGAAAATGAGGAATACCAGGAAATCCTCCCTGGCATAACAAGCAAAACGGAGTCAGAGTACTTTGATCACATCAAAGTACTCTGACTCCGTTGCAAACTGAACGACAGAAGGCTTATTTAGCCTGCTGCCAGTAGGCTTCCATCTCTTCCAGGGTAAGCTGCTGAAAGTCCTGGTCATGGTCTTCTGCCAGCTGCTCCATGACATGGAAACGTTGTTCGAACTTCCCGGTCGCCTGTCGCAAAGCCAGGTCAGGGTCAACCTTAAGGTGACGGGCCAGGTTGACGCAGGCAAACAGCAGATCACCCACCTCTTCCGCCACCCTTTCACTGCCTTCACCCTGAACACGCGCCTGACGGATTTCGTCCATCTCTTCCAGGATCTTGTCGAAAACAGGTTCTGCATCAGGCCAGTCAAAACCCACTTTTGCTGCAGCTCTCTGAATCTTTTTTGCCCGGGTCATGGCTGGCAGAGCGGAAGGAAGCTTAGCGGGCAGCGCTGATACCCTGGCCTGCCCACCCTTCTCCTTTTGCTTGATCTGTTCCCAGTTCACCGCCACCTGTTCCGAACTGGTTTCCGGGTCTCCGGGCCTGCGCTCGGACTCCAGGGTGCCGTCAGGAAATACATGGGGGTGACGACGGATCATCTTCACGACCAGCCCGGACACCACCTGGGAGAAATCAAAGAGCCCCTCTTCTTCGGCCATACGGGCATGGAAAATCACTTGGAACAGCAGGTCGCCCAGTTCTTCACGAAGGTTGTCGTAATCCTCGTTGGCGATAGCCTCGAGCACCTCACAGGTCTCTTCCAGCGTGTAAGGGGCAATTGTGCTGAAATCCTGTTCCAGGTCCCAGGGGCAGCCGGTCTCCGGGTCACGGAGACGCTGCATCATATAGAGCAGTTCTGCCATTGGCTTCATCAAGCTTCGTTCCTGCGCCGCACCGCTTCAATAACATTAGGCAGCTGCCCAACCTTGGCCAGCATTGTCGCCAGCTGTTGCAGACTCTGAACCTCCAGTGTCAACGTCATGGCAGCGACATTGTCCGACTTGTCTGTCTGAGTCTGGACGGTAAGAACATTGACCTTCTCATTGGCCAGGACCGTAGTGATATCCCGCAACAGCCCGGAACGGTCATAAGCGCTGATCATCACCTCTACAGGATAAGCATACTCCGGTGAATGCCCCCAGTTCACTTCAATGAGGCGTTCGGGTTCTTTCTCCCGCAGGGAAAGAGCGTTATTGCAGTCCTGTCGGTGAATGGTGACACCCCGCCCAATGGTGATATACCCCATGATGGGGTCACCCGGCACAGGCTGACAGCAGCCCGCCATCTGGGTCATCAGGTTACCAACGCCGTCTATGGTGATGCTGCTGTCGGAAATTTTCTCCTGCTTTGGCCGGGAGCGAATTTCAAACGTATCTTCCTCTTCCGGCGCCAGCTTGCGTTGCGCCAGTGCCACCATCTGGGATACCCGGTAATCTCCGGCGCCAATCGCAGCGTACATATCATCCAGTTCATTGAAGCTGGTCTGCGGCAGCAGTGGCCCCAGGTCAACACTGGTCAGCGCCAGACGCTTCAGTTCCGCATCGAGCTGACTGCGCCCATCGATGATGTTGGAATCCCGGTCCTGCTTTTTCAGCCAGCTGGTGATCTTGGCCCGGGCGCGGTTGGTGGTGACATAACCAAGGTCCGGATTCAGCCAGTCGCGGCTCGGATGGGCATTGGATGCGGTGAGAATCTCAACCTGGTCCCCGGTCTTGAGGGTATGGTTAAGAGGCACGATCCGCCCACCGACCTTGGCGCCACGACATTTGACGCCCACCTCCGTATGAATGCGGAAAGCAAAATCTACCGGCGTTGCGCCCACGGCAAGATCGACGACGTGACCATTCCTGGTGAAGACATAGATGCGGTCCGGTTCGACATCGGTACGCCAGTCTTTGGCGATATCCCCCAGGTCACCCAGTTCTTCATGCCACTCCATGACATTGCGCAGCCAGGCGATTTTCTCTTCGTAGCTGTCGCTCCTGGAATTAACGTCAGTGCCCTTGTATTTCCAGTGGGCGCAGACTCCCAGTTCGGCCTCCTCGTGCATACCCTGGGTGCGGATCTGCACCTCCAGGGTTTTGCCTTCAGGACCAAATACCGCAGTATGCAGCGACCGGTAGCCATTTTCCTTCGGGGTGGCGATGTAGTCATCGAACTCCTGGGGAATGTGATTGTATAAAGAGTGCACCACACCCAGGGCGGCATAGCAGTCCCGGACTTCCTGGGTGATGATCCGGAAAGCCCGGATGTCATAGAGTTCCCTGAAATCCAGCCCCTTGCGCTTCATCTTGCGCCAAATGCTGTAGATATGCTTGGCCCGCCCGTGCACCTCGCCTTCCACTTGAGCCTCTCCCAGTGCCGATCTCAGGCTCTGGACGACATTGTCGATGTACTGCTGGCGATCAAGCCGCTTTTCATCCAGCTGGCGGGCGATCTTCTTGTAATCCTGCGGATTCAGGTAACGGAACGACAGGTCTTCCAGTTCCCACTTGATATAACCGATACCCAGCCGGTGAGCCAGTGGTGCATAGATTTCAAACACCTCCCTGGCCACGCGCTGACGTTTTTCCTTGTCAGCGTCACGCAGGGCACGAATGGCGCAGGTCCGCTCTGCCAGCTTCAGAAGTGCCACGCGTACATCGTCGATGATGGACACCAGCATCTTGCGTACTTTCTCGAGCTGGTCCTGCCTCTGGTCCAGTATCTGGGTTCTGGCCGGGTTCAGCAGAGTGCTGATAGCCGCCATGCCCTGGACATCTTTAATCAGTCCGGATACCGTCTTGCCAAAACTTTCTTCCACCCGTTTAAGGGCCAGTTTGCGTTCACGAACCGCCCGGTAAAGCGCCGCCGCCACCAGCGAGTCGGGATCCAGTTTCAGTTCTGCCAGGATCTCGATCATTTCCAGGCCCGTTCGGAAACAGCCCGGACCGCTGGGCCAGACCGTATCGGCCTGCAGCCTGGCCTGCTCTTCCGCCTGGCGGCTGAGTTCACAGGCGTCACGCAGGCGCTCTATGTCGGTAATGCCAAAAGAATCCGAGAGGCGTCCCAACCAGGCATCCAGGTCTACTGTGCCATCGTACCTGACCGGGTGATCTTCTCTTACCTTGACCATGAAAGTCTTTCCATTCTTCTGTGTGGAGACAGCCTCATCACCCCCGTGAACAAAGGCTGCGCCATTCTACTGAATTACTCGCTTCCGGATTATCGTCGCAAGAATAAGGCCATTGATTCAACATGGGCTGTTTGCGGAAACATATCCATCACCCCAAGCCGCTGCAGTGTAAAGCCTGCTTTTGCCAGTACCCCGGCGTCCCGGGCGAGGGTAGCAGGGTTACAGGAAATATAGAGCAGTCTGTCCGGCAGCTGCCCGGCCATCTGCTCAATGATTTCCAGTGCACCGGTTCTGGGCGGGTCCAGCAGCAGTGCATCATGGCGCTCACTCAGCCAGCCCCTGCCAACAGCAAGAGCCGAGAGGTCGGCCTGGTGAAACTGGCAATTGTCCAGCTGGTTGATGACGGAATTATGATCCGCCCTTGCTACAGCCCCTGGGCCACCTTCAACACCTGTAACAGACTGCGCTGTCCTGGCCAGGGCCAGGGAGAAATTGCCTAACCCGCAAAACAGGTCCAACACCTTGTCAGTGCTGCCCGGCTGCAACCACTCATTAGCCTGGATCACCATCTTCCGGTTCAGCGGCCAGTTGACCTGTGTGAAGTCGGTGGGGCGGAACTGCAGGTTGAGGTCAAACTCAGGAATCCGGTTGTAGAGCCATGGGTCATCACCGGGTTTATAGCGACAGTTGACCTGGCCCGGTGCGCTCTGAAGATAGAGGTGTAACTCCTGCTCCCGGGCAAAATCCTCAAGGATCTGCTGATCACCTTCAGGAAGCGGTCTTATATGCCGGAGAAGCAGCCCACGGCCACTGTCGGCGAGAAACAGCTCGGCGTGGGAAACGGCTTCTTTCTTTTGCAATTCCGGCAGCAGTGTTCGAAGCTGCCCCGGCAGCGACTGCAGAGGCCGGGCCAGCACAGGACACTCCTGGATGGAGCAAATAGCCTGACTTTGCTGTTCCCGAAAGCCAAGAGCCAGTTTCCCCCTGCGCCAGCGGATGGCCAGTCTTGCCCGGTGACGATAGCCGTAGGGCTCGGATTCCAGCGATGCCGACAGTTCTTCCGGTTCGATACTGGAAAAACGCCGGAGCTGATCCAGCACTATTGTTTGTTTACCTTCCAACTGCCCTTCGTGAGACCAGTACTGAAGACTGCAGCCACCACACTGTTTGAAATGACGACATTGCGGAGCCACTCTCTGGGGAGAAGGTTCAACAACCGTTTTTGCCCGGGCATTGATAAACCGCCTGCGTTCCTCAAGAGTCGATACCACGACCCTCTCACCGGGTAGAGCGCCATCAATAAAAAGGGTTTTTCCCCGGGACCGGGCCAGGCCACGACCGTCATGTGACAGGCCGTCAACCAGTACTTCACCCAGATCCCGGGGTGGGACCGGTGAAGTCTGTGAAACACGCATCAAGAACTATTTCCGTAGCAATATGAAAGCTATAAACACCTGGTACCCCGTCCCGCTGCATATGATAGGTTCAGTGGTTCGTAAAGCGGTCATATGCAAGGCAGACTTGTGCAGGCATAGTCACTCTACGTCAATCAAGTCTAACGCTGTCAGATGGCCGCTTTACGAACCATCCTCCGGACTCAAGGCTGAGCGCTCGGGGCCGCCCAGGCATCTCTGCGTTCCACCTGATTGAAAGACATAAAGTATTCCTGCACAGCTGCGCCTTGACCTGGACGCTCTGCCTTGAGCTGAACCTATCATATGCAGGCGGACGGGGTACTAGTCTACAGCGATCCGCCACCGAATTCAGCGCCCGTAATTAAGGCTTTTGTAAAAAACTGCTACAGAGCTAACCCGGATGTTTCATCAACTGCCCCGGCTATCGCGCAGAACTTTGTCGTCTCAGGGAATTTGGTGAGGGAGCGCCGTACCGGGGAGTACGGTCGACCGAGCCAAACTTTCCTGGGGCGGGAAGGGGCCAGCGAGAGTCGGGAGCATGTTTATGAAATATCCGGGCTAAGAACCAAAGACCCCGGTAGAAAGGTAGCGATCCCCCCGGTCACAGATAATGACGACGATCGTGGCATTCTCGACCTCACTGGCCAGGCGCAATGCTCCCGCCACAGCCCCTCCCGATGACACTCCACAGAAAATCCCCTCCCTGGTTGCCAGGGCTTTCATGGTCGATTCAGCCTCTTCCTGGCTGATGTCCATGACCCTGTCCACACGACGATCATCAAATATTTCGGGAAGGTATTCCGGGCTCCAGCGCCTTATACCGGGAATACTGGCGCCATCAGCAGGCTGCAGACCAACAATCTCAATGGCCTCGTTGCACTCTTTCAAGTATCGGGAAGTGCCCATGATGGTGCCTGTCGTCCCCATGGAGCTGACGAAATGCGTGACCTGGCCATTGGTTTGCCGCCAGATTTCCGGCCCGGTGCCGTTGTAATGCGCCAGGGGGTTGTCCAGGTTGGAAAACTGATTCAACACTTTACCTGCGCCCTGACTCTGCATCTCAAGGGCCAGGTCACGGGCGCCTTCCATGCCTTCTGCCTGGGTGACAAGCCGCAATTCTGCGCCATAGGCAGTCATCGCCGCACGTCGCTCGTCGCTCATATTGTCCGGCATAATCAGGATCATGCGGTACCCGTGTATGGCTGCAGCCATGGCCAAAGCTATACCGGTGTTGCCACTGGTGGCCTCAATCAGAGTATCACCGGACCTGATCTCCCCACGGCTCTCAGCCTCGGAGATCATGGACAGCGCCGGCCGGTCCTTGACTGAACCCGCCGGATTCTGGCCTTCCAGCTTCAACAGGATGGTGTTGGACGACTGTCCAGCCAGTCGCTGCAACCGGATCAGGGGAGTGTTACCTACGAGAGACTCTATAGTCGGGTATTCCATCGGTGAAGCTTCCAAAGATGCCGTATTCGTCTTATTATTTCCGGGCCTGACCGAAACTTCCGGGCAGGCTGCGATGCGAAGAATAAATTATAAATCGTCCATGAGCGAGGGATACCGCCTTCCAGAAGCCATGGCGAGATAAAAAAATTAAAAATAAAAATGTTGCCGATGCCATGAAAAATTCAGCCCAGGCCGTCAAACAGCGGGTTCTGGTCATGTCACTGCTACCCGGCATACTGATCTCGCTACTGGTCAGTAGCCTCTATCTCTGGGCGCGATTTTCTGAACTGGACCAGGGTCTGCTGAATAAAGCCCAGAACAGCACTGGACGTATTGCGACGTTTATTGCCAGCACTGACCTGTCCCGACATCCGCACGATATCCAGACCCTGGCGTCCCTGGCCCTTGAAGATATGGATGTTCGTGCCGTCAGCATCCTGAATGCCGAAGGTGAGGAAACGATTCACGCCGGCCCCAAGCTTGCCCCCCTTGAAAGCGGAAAGCCACTGCCTTCCAGCCTGAGTATCTATACCGGCGAATACAGCCTCCGGGTCATTACCCCGATCATAGAGGGTGATGTCGTCGAAGGGTACCAGGTCACCGGCTGGCTGCAGATGGAATACACCTACGCAGAGGTCCGTCTGGGCAAATACCGCGCCCTGTTATTGAGTGGCCTGCTTGTGGTCCTGTGTCTCGGCATAGGTATTGCCCTGTCACTTCGACTTGGCCGCGCCATAACATCACCACTGACAGAGATCACGGAGACAGCCAGCAAAATCCACTCCGGTCAACTGAATATCAGGCTGAAGGCGCAGCCTTACAGCCTGTTGCAGGAATTTGAGCAGACCATCAACGAGATGCTCGACAGCCTGCAGCAGGCCCAGGTGGAAATGCAGAAGAACGTCGACCTGACCACGGACGAACTGCGGGAAACCCTGGAAACCATAGAGATCCAGAATGTCGAGCTGGATCTGGCCCGCAAGGAAGCCCTGCAGGCCAGCAAGAGCAAGAGCGAGTTCCTGGCCAATATGAGTCATGAAATCCGTACGCCGCTGAACGGCATCACAGGTTATACCAACCTGATGCTGGAGACCGAATTAAAGCCCCAGCAATACCAGTATCTCAGCACCATCGAGAAATCGGCCCAGGGGCTGATGTCCATGCTCAATGATATCCTGGACTTTTCCCGGATCGAAGCTGGCAAGCTGGAGCTGGAGAGCCAGCCCCTGAACATCCGCGAAGTGATTGAAGACACCCTGGCCATCATGGCGCCTGACGCCCACCGGAAGTCTCTTGAGCTGGTCAGTTTCATCTACCAGGATACGCCCGTGGAAATCATGGGCGACCGCCAGCGCCTGACACAGATTCTCACCAACCTGGTGAACAACGCCGTCAAGTTCACCCACTTTGGCAGCGTTTCCGTGCGAGCCATGCTTGAACACGAAGACGACGATGGCAGCCTTACCCTGAAGTGCTCCATTACCGATACGGGCTCGGGTCTGACCGCTGAGCAACATTCACTGCTGTTTAAGGCGTTCTCCCAGGCAGACTCCAGTCGAACCCGCCAGGCCGGTGGCACCGGCCTGGGCCTGGTGATCAGCAAAAGTCTGGTGGAACAGATGCAGGGAGAGATCGGGCTTGAGTCCGACCTCGGCCAGGGTTCGACGTTCTGGTTCTCTTTCAGAACCCGCAGAGTGGACGCCAAACAAAAGATCCAGACCAAGAAAGTCCTTCCCTACTGTGAAAACGTTTTGCTTTGCGAGGCCCAGGAACTGACCCGGCTCTCCATATCCCATCAGCTGCAGAGCCTGGGCTGCAAAGTTCAATCTTTCAGCAACAGGGGAGACCTGCAGGCACACCTGGCCAAACACGATACCTATGACCAGGACCTCATATTACTGAGTCAGGAAGACCAGCCGCTGCCCCAGGTACTGAGTGTCGCGGATGCCCTGACCCGCTTTGCCCCGGTGATCATCCTGACCCTGGCTGGCACTCCCGAAGATTATCCACAGAGCATGCCGAAGGCGATCAACACCCTGATGAAGCCTATCTCCCGAAATCGCCTGGAAGAAATGCTGCAGGTCATGACCTCAGGTACTGGCAGAGACGGGACGATAGTGAGAAGTCAAAAGACCTTCTGCAAATCCCTCAACATCCTTATCGTCGATGACAACCCGGTAAATCTGAAGCTGCTGGAAACCATTCTCTCCAACATGGGACAGCATGTCATAGCGGCCAACAGCGGCTATGAAGCTGTCGATTACTGCCGGAAACAGACTCCCAACCTGATCTTTATGGATGTCCAGATGCCAGGCATCGACGGGATGGAAACGACCCGGCAGATCCGGGCACTTAAGCCACGGGACCATCGATTACCCATTATTGCGGTCACGGCGCACGCCCTGCCGGAAGAGCGAAAGCAGATACTGAAAAGTGGCATGGACGATTATATGACCAAGCCGGTGAACCCCAGGCAGCTGGTCTACTTCATCACCCACTGGACCGGCAATAAGCTGAAACTTCCCGTTAAAAAAGACACGCCTGCTGACAACCTCACGCAGCCTATCGCCATCAACAGCCCTGTGGACAGCGCCCGCAGCATCCAGCTGGCCGCCGGCAACAGGGAGCTGGCCTGGGAAATGCTGGAGATGCTGTTGACTGGTCTGGACAGTGACCTGCACACCATCAGGGAAAGCCTGGAACAAAACGACCATGGTTCCTTACTGGAAAGGGTGCACCGCCTGCATGGCGCCTGCCGCTACTGCGGTGTCCCACAGCTTGAAGAAGCCTGCTACTGGCTCGAAACCCGTCTTAAACAGGCTCCTGACCTGTCCGGGGAACCAGTCCGCAACGGTATTGACAGGCTGATGAAGGCTATAGAGCAGCTTCAGTCCTGGCGTGAGCGGAACCCCGGTATTGCCATTCTGGCATAGCAAACTCAGGCCGACAGCCATCTCTTTAAACTCACCAGCCCATTGTCATTGATAGGGGGGAATAACCATTCCCCTAGCTTCCACCTGCTCATTCACTCCTCATCCAGGCTGCCGATAATCAACAGGGTAAACCATGCATGGAAGCGCATATCATCCAGCAGAAAGGTGCTACCCAAATGTCAGGCAACGACAGAACTGGCCAGAGTTCAGCCGCGTCACCATTAAGTCGCAGAGCGCTGTTAAAAGGCAGCCTCGCCACTGCGGCTGCAGCAGCCCTGGGCAGTGCCGCTGGCTGTCGTATCTTGCAGGACCGAAGCTGGTACCAGTACCAGCCAGACATAAAGGACTCCGTGACAGGCCCCATAGACTTCAAGCCCCTGCCCCCTATGACCGACCTGACATTCGACAGTGTTCGTGTGCCTGACGGCTATACGGCAGAGGTCTTTTTTGCCTGGGGAGATCCGGTAGAGAATGGCGCGCCCCCCTGGAATCCGGATACCAATACCGGCGCCGACCAGGAAAAACAGGCCGGCCAGAGCCACGACGGTATGCAGTTTTTCCCATTGTCCGAAAAAAACAGCCATGGTTTGCTGGCCATCAATCACGAAAATTTCGGTGGTCACCTTCATGGTCAAAAAGGCTTCACAGTCCAGACCAACCTTCTGAAGAACGAAGAAGTGCGCACCAGGCCTCCCGATGCCGCAGACCAGGTCAGGAAAGAACAGGCGGCCCAGGGGGTTTCGGTCATTGAAATTAAAAAGGATGCTTCCGGACGCTGGCAAAGAGTTTTTCCCTCAAAATACAATCGCCGAATCCACCTCAACACTCCCATGAAACTCAGTGGCCCCGCAGCGGGTGATAACGCCATGATCACTCTTGCTGATCCCGTTGGCCGGTCCGTGACGGGCACCATGGGCAACTGCGCCTTTGGTCACACCCCCTGGGGAACCTATCTCACCTGCGAGGAGCACTGGAAAAGAAACTTCGTCAATCAAAACCGACGCAGTCACCGGGAACGCCGCGAACAGAATCGATATGGGATTAGACAGGACTATTCAACGCATATGGCCTGGGAGTCTTTACAGCCCCGGTTCAACGTAACCCCTTCAGACGTGCCGGAAAAATGCTACGTCAACGAATCCAACAAGTTTGGCTGGGTGGTTGAAATCAACCCTTACTCTCCGGAATCGACTCCGGTCAAAAGGACTGCCATGGGGCGCCTGCACAGAGAGTGTGCAACCCTGAGCCTGGGAAAAAACAACCGAATGGCTTTTTACTCTGGTGACGATGACACCATGGAGTACATCTATAAGTTTGTACCCAGCAAAGCCTGGAATCCCGATGACAGAGAAGCAAACCGTGATCTTCTGGATGAGGGAACCCTATATGTAGCCCGTTTTATGGATGATGGCCGGGGTGTCTGGCTGCCACTGGTTCACGGCACAGGTCCACTCACCACCGAGAAGGGCTTTAAATCCCAGGCGGATGTTGTCATCAATGCCCGGTCGGCAGCTGACGCACTGGGCGCCACTCCCATGGACAGGCCGGAATGGATCGCCATTCATCCAGAGAACAACACTCCCTATGTCAGTCTGACCAACAACAAGAGTCGCGGTGAATTGTTTGAGTGGGTGAACGCCGCCAACCCGAGAGCAGAAAATCTGCATGGCCATATCCTGCGCTGGCAGGAGGAAAATGATGACCCAACGGCTACAGTGTTCCGCTGGGAGATTTTCATGCAGGCAGGTTCAGGAGAAAATGACCTGACGGTGCCGGAAAATCTTCGGGGAAACATTAAGGGGGATCTTTTTTCCTGTCCGGACGGTCTCTGGTTTGATCCGGATGGCAGGCTGTGGGTTCAGACCGACTATGGCGATTCTGCAGAAAGAAACCTGCCCATGGGCTTAAACCAGATGCTCTGTGCAAACCCTGAGACACGGGAGGTGAAAAGGTTCCTGACTGGCCCGAAGGGCTGTGAAATCACGGGCATCACCGGCACCCCTGACGGTAAGACTCTGTGGGTCAATATCCAGCACCCGGGACGACATTTTCCCGATAAGAACAGCAGCGATCTGCCCCGCTCTGCAACAGTGGTCATCACCAAAGACAACGGCGGTGTTATTGGCAGCTGAGCAAAACAGCTGTCAGACTTCAAGCACTACAAAGGCCACGGCGGCATCGGACTCATCGGAGAGACTGAGATGAACTCCCTTGATACCTCGCTCCTCCTGCAACTGCGCCGCATAGCCTGAAAACGTCAGTACCGGTGCTCCCAGTTCGTCATTGGTCACTTCAAGGTGTTGAAAGGAGACTTTCCCAATTCCTGTTCCCAGGGCTTTCGAGGCCGCTTCCTTGGCCGCAAAGCGTTTAGCAAGATAAGCCGCAGGGTTGCTGTGCTGACGAAACAGCGCCAGCTCAGCATCGGTCAGTATCCGGCGGGCAAAGGCTTCTCCCCGCCGGTCCAGTGACGTACGGATACGCTCGATCCGGATAATGTCAGTGCCAATACCAACAATCATTTGTGCAGGGAAGCCCTCAGCATCAGTGTTTTCATTTCACGAACCGCTTCTTTCAGGCCTGTAAACAACGCACGTCCAATAATCGAGTGACCAATATTCAGTTCATTAATCCCTTCTATGGCAGCAACCGGTTCGACGTTCTGATAGTTCAGCCCATGCCCGGCATTGACCACCAGCCCTTTACCTAGGGCAAACTCCGCAGCATTGATCAGGCGAACCAGTTCAGCCTTCGCTGCCTCAGCAGTATGAGCTTCGGCATAAGCCCCGGTGTGCAGTTCGATGACGGGAGCACCTGCCGCTACAGCGGCTTCTATCTGGGCGATATCAGGATCAATAAACAATGATACTTCAATACCACTGGCACCCAGACGACTACAGGCATCGGTAATCAACGCCTGCTGTCCAACCACATCAAGACCACCCTCGGTAGTCAACTCTTCACGCTTTTCCGGCACCAGGCAGACACATTCCGGCTGAACCTCCTTAGCTATGCCCAGCATCTCTTCGGTGACGGCCATTTCCAGGTTCATCTTGGTCTGCAATACCTGACGGATCAGGCGGACGTCCCGGTCCTGGATATGGCGGCGGTCTTCCCGTAAATGGAGAGTAATACTGTCCGCACCTGCCTGTTCCGACTCAATAGCAGCCTGTACCGGATCAGGGTAGGAAATACCCCTGGCCTGCCGGATAGTGGCAATATGATCGATGTTCACGCCAAGAAGAATACGTTGATGAGGAACCATGACTCCATTTCCTTAACTGTTAGGGGCTGTGTTGCGCTATTAACCCGTTGATGTTGCCATCTTACTGAAAAGCTCACGGCTTCTCATGGGTTTGTTGCCTGTCAAAGGCGCCAGCGCCTGCCGGGTGAATCGCTTGAAACCGGGGTAGAAGCAAGTGTTGCTGAAATCCCTGTTCGCCAGGGCCAGCAGAAGCTCCCCCGGGTACAAAAAGCTTTGATTATCGATACGAGTTGCATCCACAGGAACCAGACCCTGTTCATGAGCCAGACGATAGAAACGATCAGGCTCAATATCAGCACCAGAGGCTGCATCCTGGAAAAGAGAAGGCAAATAGCCGGTCAATTCCAGCAACTCCATCTCAAACAGTCGGAGCACCGGCTCAACGGGAAGGTCATCCGCCAGCTTTTCCAGAACCGGCTCGTAAAGCTCACTCAAACCTTCAAGCCAATGCCCGGGCAGAACGGCTCTCAGCACCAGCTCATTGATATAGAGCCCGCAAAAAAGCGCTTTTCCCGTCAGCCTGACGGTTGCACAGGGTTCCAGGGTGAGGAGTGTTTTAAGCTCTCCCCTGCCCCGCCAGCTGGTGAGCACCTTGGTGAATGGCTGCAACAGGGGAGCATGACGGGAGCGGGCCTGGCGTACGCCCCGCACAACCATGGCCACACGACCATGGCCTTCCACCAGAAATTCAGCAATGACTGAGCGCTCCTTGTAAGGCCGGCTGTGCAGCATCCAGGCCGCGCTCAGTTCATTCATGACAGTGACTCGCTACTGTGAATAGTCGTAGCCCAGACTTTTCAAAGCCCGATCATCATCAGACCAGCCGCCCTTGACCTTGACCCAGAGATTCAGCATCACCTTGGAGTCAAACATCCGCTCCATATCGGCCCGGGCTTCCTGGCCAATCAGCTTCAGGCGGGCGCCCTTGTCGCCAATGACGATAGCCTTTTGGCCGGAACGTTCAACAAGGATCAGGGCGCTGATGGTCAGCAAAGGCCCCTTGGGGCGCATCTCGTGCTTGAACTCTTCAATTTCCACCGCCATTTCATAAGGCAGTTCATCACCCAGCTGTCGCATAATCTTTTCCCGCACCAGTTCTGCCGCCAGAAAGCGTGAGCTGCGGTCGGTGATCTGGTCTTCCGGAAAAAAGTGCGTGCTCTCAGGCATCATGTCATCAATCATGGCCTCCAGCTTGTCCAGGTTATGACCATGCTGGGCGGAAATAGGCATGATGGCCTTGAAATCGGCCTTTTCAGCCAGTGTCGCCAGGTGTGGCATCAGGGCTTCTTTTTCCTGGATACGGTCGACCTTGTTGATGACCAGGATGACCGGACAGGGCGCATGAGCCAGCTTGTCCAGCACCAGCTGATCTTCCTCGGTCCACTTCAGCTGGTCCACCACAAACACGACAACGTCAACACCGGTCAGGGCGCTGGCGGCGGCGCGGTTCATATAGCGGTTAATGGCTTTTTTCTGAACCTTGTGCATACCCGGCGTGTCGACATAGATGATCTGGACATCGCCTTCCGTCTTTATCCCCAGAACCTGGTGCCGGGTGGTCTGAGGCCGCCGCGAAGTGATGGAGAGTTTCTGGCCAAGAATATGGTTGAGCAGGGTCGACTTGCCGACATTGGGACGGCCAACAATGGCCACGTAGCCACAGCGGGTTGTTGCCTGGGTCTCAGATACTTCAACGTTCATGCGCTCTCCGCTCCCAGTTTTTCCAGGGCATGGCGTGCCGCCTGCTGTTCAGCACCGCGTCGGCTGGCGCCTTGTCCACGACTGCTGACACCAAGCGTCTCTAACTCACAGATCACGGTGAAGACCTGGTCGTGGGCTTCGCCTTCAATACTGACCACCTCATACTTCGGCAGCGAGTTCTGCCGGGCCTGGAGAAATTCCTGCAGACGGGTTTTCGGGTCCTTATTGTGCTGGTCAGTGATAGAAAGCCCGGCCAGGCGCTCTTTGAACCAACTGCGAATGCGCTCTTCACAAGTTGCCATTCCGGAGTCCAGGTAGATGGCGCCGATGATGGCCTCAACAGCATCCGCCAGAATGGATTCCCGGCGGAAACCGCCGCTTTTCAACTCTCCGGAGCCCAGTCGCAGGTAGTCACCGAGTTCAAACTCCCGACCAATTTCCGCCAATGTCGCGCCTTTTACCATACGCGCACGCAGACGGCTGAGTTGCCCTTCACGGGCTTCAGGAAAGCGCTCGAACAGCGCCTGTGCAATCACGAAATTGACAATGGAATCACCAAGAAATTCCAGCCGCTCGTTGTTGCGGCTGCCGCAGCTGCGGTGGGTAAGGGCCAGTTCCAGCTGGCTCCTGTCAGAAAATGCGTAGCCCAGCCGGCGTTCCAGCCGGGCAAGTTCATCAGACTTCACTGAGATTTTACTTTCCAGTCGTGTTCAAAAGTTAATACAAGATCAATATTGTAGAGGAATTTCACCCGGCGTTCGTAATTCACTGCAACGGCCGGACGCCCACCCTTTACGCGGGAGACCTCTGATTCCCCCGGGGCCAGGGTGACCATATTGGTTTGCAACCCCTTGTTGAGCCAGCTCCGCAGCTCCCCAAGGCTGGCGCTCTCTATACCAGGCCGGTTATCAAGGGACTGCACCACCCGGGCAATGGTGTAATCCTCCACATACAGTGGCAGCACTTTCACAAGAAACATGACTATGAACACAGCGGCCATGAGGCTGCTCATCAAACCCAGTGCTCCCAATCCCTTCTGCCTGCTCCTCAAATCTGCCATTCCCTTCACCCAATTAGTCCTGAAACATAGACTACCGTCAGCATTGAATAGCTGCGGTTAGTTTATGCTTCCATTGTTCTTGAAATTGGGCAGTTCTGTCCAGCTTGGCCAGTGCATCCAGATATAAACCGCCTTACCGACGATGTTCTGCTCCGGTACAAAACCCCAGTAGCGGCTGTCATTACTCCGGTCGCGGTTATCGCCCATGACGAAGTAGAAACCTTCCGGAACTTCCCAGATACCCTCAGCCTGCAGGCTGCGCAGGTGGTTGTCCTTGCGGATATTGAACGTACGTCCATCAATGGTTTCTTTATAGAGCCGGTAAAGGCTTTCATCCGACAGCTGGGCGACAAACTTTTCGGGCACTGGCTCGCCATTGATGGTCAGGCGCTTGTTAACGTAACGGATCTTGTCCCCCGGCACGCCGATGACACGCTTGATGAAGTTGATATTGGGATTCTGTGGCTCCTTGAACACCATGACTTCACCGCGTTGGGGGTCATTGACAGACAGTATCTTTGTGCCAACGACCGGCAGGCGCAGGCCGTATTCGTACTTGTTAACAAGAATAAAATCCCCGACCTGCAGAGTCGGGATCATGGAACCGGAAGGAATCTGGAATGGCTCGAACAGGAAGGAGCGCAGGATCAGAACCAGTGCCAGCACCGGAAAGATGGAAACCGAAGTTTCGATAAACCCGGGCTGCCGTTCAAGGCTGTCAATCACCTGTTGATCAATGGCGCTTCCGGCACCGGACTTGTATGTATCAACAGCTGCACGCCGACGGGGCAGCAGAACCAAGCGGTCAATCAGGGCAACGATTCCGGTGATAAATACGGCCAGAACCAGCAGCAGGGGAAAATTAATATCCATGGTTGGTTTTTCTCAGTAAACCTGTGTCTTTTTACCAAACAACTATGAGTTAGGAGTCTGTCGGACTTATGCTTTCAAGCATGAAATTCGGTAGAGCGAGTCAGATTTTTCGATGGATTTGTGCGAATAGTTGACCTATTTAAGCAAATTCATCGGGAAATCTGGCCGCTCTTTCCGGATTTCAGACCGAAATTGTCTTAAGTCCGACAGGCTCCCAGGTACTGCAATATTCATCGCTGACTGTCAGCCTTGATGCAGCCCTTTGATACTCTAGTACATCCCATAATCAAGGTTGTCGTCTCTAAGCAGGGTGGGAAAAGTTAAAAGTACCCCACCCCGCACAACAGGTTCATTGCACTTTAACAAAAATGATAAAGTGTCAGTGCCTGCTTCGAGATCTCACGACTCAATAGATAACGTGGCACTTCACAGGTTATTTGTCGACTTTCAACACCGCCAGGAACGCTTCCTGGGGAATTTCCACCCGGCCTACCTGTTTCATGCGTTTCTTGCCCGCCTTCTGTTTTTCCAGCAGCTTGCGCTTACGACTGACGTCACCACCATAGCACTTCGCGGTAACGTTCTTGCGCAGCGCCTTGACCGTGGTACGAGCAATAACCTGCCCACCGATAGCCGCCTGGATCGCCACATCGAACATCTGACGCGGAATGATCTCTTTCATTTTCTCGGTCAGCTGTCGTCCACGGGGAACCGCATGGTCTGCGTGTGCAATCAGTGCCAGGGCGTCGACCTTCTCGCCATTGATCAGGATATCGAGCTTGACCATTTTAGCGGCTTCAAAGCGGTCGAAGCTGTAATCCAGGGAAGCAAAGCCCCGGCTGACGGATTTCAGCCGGTCAAAGAAGTCCAGCACCACTTCGTTCATCGGCATGTCATAGGTGATGGCCACCTGACTGCCAGTAAACTGCATGTCTTTCTGCACACCGCGCTTCTCAACACTCAGAGTGATGACGTTGCCCAGGTACTCCTGGGGCACCAGAATATTGGCCTGCACAATCGGCTCACGGACCTCATCAATGCCAGCTGGATCAGGCAGTTTGGAGGGGTTATCCACCTCAATGACTTCACCGTTTTTGAGTTTGACCTCATAGATAACCGTTGGCGCAGTGGTGATCAGGTCCAGGTTGTATTCTCGTTCCAGCCGCTCCTGGATGATTTCCATGTGCAGCATACCGAGGAAGCCGCAGCGGAAGCCAAAACCAAGGGCGTCACTGCTCTCCGGCTCATAAAACAGGGAAGCGTCGTTCAGCCTGAGTTTTTCCAGAGCCTCCCGGAAGTTTTCAAAATCATCAGAGCTGACCGGGAAAAGACCGGCATATACCTGAGGTTTCACTTTCTGAAAGCCTGGAAGGGCATCCACGTCCTGAGTTTTAACATGGGTCAGGGTATCGCCAACAGGTGCGCCGTGAATATCCTTGATACCCGCAATGACGTAGCCGACTTCACCAGCTTTCAGCTCCCCGGTTGCATCCATCTTCGGAGTGAAAATGCCGACATTATCAACACCGTGCACCTGGCCAGTGGACTTGACGACAATCCTGTCACCTTTACGCAGGGTGCCGTTTTTGACCCGCACCAGGGAAACAATCCCAAGGTAGTTGTCGAACCAGGAGTCAATGATCAGGGCCTGAAGTTTGCCCGAAACGTCACCCTCAGGCGCAGGAATAGTGTCTATCAGGGTTTCCAGAACTTCATCAATACCGAGTCCACTCTTGGCTGAACAACGAACGGCATCCAGGGCATCAATACCGATGATCTCTTCGATCTCCTGAGCCACTCTTTCCGGCTCAGCCTGGGGCAGATCCATTTTGTTCAGGACCGGCATCACTTCCAGCCCCTGTTCAATGGCTGTATAGCAGTTGGCTACAGACTGAGCTTCAACACCCTGGGCGGCATCGACAACCAGCAATGCCCCTTCACAGGCTGCCAGTGAACGGGACACTTCATAAGAGAAGTCCACGTGTCCCGGGGTATCGATGAAGTTTAACTGGTAGGTTTTACCGTCTTTGGCGGTATAGTTCAGCGTGACGCTCTGAGCCTTGATGGTAATACCACGCTCACGCTCAAGCTCCATGGAATCCAGGACCTGCGCCTGCATTTCCCGATCAGAGAGACCTCCACAGGCCTGGATAAAACGATCGGCCAGAGTCGACTTGCCATGGTCGATATGGGCGATGATAGAAAAATTCCTGATATGGCTTAGATCGCGCACGATTGCATCACTACAAAAAAGTTGTCCTCGTGACAGGGGGCAATTCCCTTTCACGAGGACAATAGGGTTCAGCGTGCAGAGTCTCTCCCTTTGCCGGTACCGGGCTGCGATTGCCACAGGTACTACCCGGAGAGCTGCTGTAAATGGGCTGAATTCTACCGCATGTCAGCCCACCACTCCAGAAAATGCCACATCCGCTGCAGCGAAAGCATCACTCACTGAGACGGAAAGAAATATACGCCGGCATACCGCTGCGAATCACGCGCATGGAAATAGAGCGGTTCTTGGGCAGCTTCCTGACGACAGCCTCAAACTCTTTACCACTCTGAACCGGCTGGTTGTTAATGTCAGTGATGATATCGCCCTGGCGAAGACCAATGATCCGTCCCGCACCGGAAGCCATGCTGATGACCACCACACCCTTGATCTCCTTATCGAGCCGCAGCTTGTTGCGATAGTCTTCGTTCAGCTCAGCCACCTGGACACCAAGGCGGTTCTTGCCGGCTTCTTTGCGTGAAGGACGTTCAGGGCGCTGTCCCGCTTCATCTGGTAGCTCGCCAACTTCCACTTTCTCGGTCATGCGCTTGCCGTTACGGATAAACTCCACCGTAGCTTTTTCACCCGGCTTGATGACGCCAACAGCCATCGGCAGACTACCGGAATGTTTGATCACACGATCGTTGAATTTGGTAATGATGTCACCAGGCTGCAGCCTGGCCTTGTCAGCAGGACCTCCGGGTACCACCTGACTGATCAGGGCTCCCATCGGCTTCTTGAGGCCGAAGGATTCTGCCAGGTCGCGATCCACTTCCTGGATAGCCACACCCAGCCAGCCACGGCTGACAAAGCCTTTCTCCTTCAGCTGATCCACAGCCCAGAGCGCGTGATCCACAGGTATGGCGAACGACAACCCCATGAACCCACCGGAACGGGTGAAGATCTGAGAGTTGATACCAATCACCTCACCACTCATGTTAAATAGTGGTCCACCGGAGTTACCCGGATTGATCGGCACGTCTGTCTGAATAAAGGGCACATAGGAATCGCTGGGCAGGCTGCGATTCAGGGCACTGACAATACCCTTGGTGATCGAATACTCGAAGTTGAATGGAGAACCGATCGCGGCCACCCACTCGCCAGGGTCCACATTTTCAGAGTCACCCATTTTCACAACGGGCAGTTTTTCCTTGCTCTTTATTTTCAGCAATGCCAGATCGGAGCGCTTATCCGCACCAATGAGCTCAGCTACTTTCTCACTGCGGTCACTGAGCCGCACAATGATTTCATCCGCACCGTCGACCACATGGTTGTTCGTCAGGATGTAGCCGTCATCAGAGATAATGAACCCTGAACCCAGGGACATCGGTTGAGGTCTGCCGGAAGGGGCATCCGGCATCGGAATACCAAAGTAACGACGGAAAATCTCCGGCAGCTCTTCAGCACCAGGTCCGTACATCTGCGGTCTGCTGCTTTTTGGCGTTGACAGCGTGCTTATGTTAACAACAGCCGGCGAGGCTTCTTTAAAAAGGCTGACAAAATCCGGCAGCCGACCCGCCTCTCCTTTCACCTCCCCTTTCGCCTCCCCTTTCACCGGCGCGGCACTGACCACCTGCAGGGTCAGCAGGCACATTCCCAAAGTGAAAAATACATTCCTCAAGAGAAGGGTGAACTTATTCATGATCCTGACTTCTCCATACATCTCATAGTTCTCTTACTGAAGCCCGGGCAGAACAGCCTGGGCGAATTGTTCTCAGACCTTAAGCCGACCAGGATTTCCTGACGGGCATCCATTCTGGTTCGGTCACTTCCCGGGGCAGTACTCTGACAACACGGACACGGCACATTTCGCCAGCCCGCCTCCCCAGCGACCTCACCGGCAGAAAGCCCAGGGCAAGCCCCGCCAGAGCTGTCAGAACAGTGACCAGTTCATTCCACTCCAGCCAGGTAGATAACCAGAGCGAACCCATCATACTCACCAGCGGCAGCAAATAGACAAACATCGACGCTTTTATCAGGGCGCCTTCCGGGATTCCCACAACCACCTTGTCATTCTCATTCAGGGCAACATCACTGGTCGCCCTTATATAGGAGTGACTCTTGCTGGAGACATAACGCTCAGCAAGATGCTGACCGCAGCCATTTCTGGCACTGCAACTGGAGCAGGTGGATTTGCGGATGGTCTCAACCCAGACACCATCCTGTTCGACCGACATCACGCGGCCCGGTTCTTCAATCATTTCTCCTCTGCCTTTTTCTTGTTGATTTCAGGACGGACAGACACGGCTATCCGTTCAGCGGTACCGAGGGGAACTTCACCAACCACAGTGACGTGAAAATAGTCATTGTCATTACGGAACACCTTGGAGACGGCAGCCATAGAACCGATCTGCTCGGCCGCCTGACTCAGCACACGGGTTTCATCCGGCTCTACGAACACGGAAAAATTGGCCAGCCCGTCAGAATAGATCACGGTATCCACCATTCTATCGCTAACCGGAGAGACTCGCCTGCTTTGACTCTGAACTTCAAACCCGGCAGGAATCCAGCCGGCTTCCCAGCCCCAGTTCTGATCCGGTTTACTGACGGAGCCAGACATCTTCACCAGGGTTTCACTGGCTTTTCCTGAAGGTGCCGGGCTCATGGCTTTCAGCTCTTTGTCCGTCAGGGCAACGTCCGGTTCCAAATTGGTAAACTGCACCCTTTCAATGATCTTCCCTTCCGAGTCCAGCATAACGGACTTCAGCAACAGACTGGTCTTGCGATCCAGCCACAGCTGATAGCCATAACGAAAACGATCGGTAGGCACCACCAGCAATTGTACCGCTGCACGTCCTGCGATCCGGTCGATCGCGGCAGGGCGAAGCTGGTAATTTTTACTGAAAGGCAGGCTGGTGAAGCGGCCTACCATGGGCACCAGCGACTCATGCTGGAATCGGGTCGAAGGACGGTTGGCAGAAGAAAAGACAATTTCATTGCCCTGACGGATCATTTCCTTGGGAATGCCATCCAGGTAGGCAATTCGCTCAAGCTCCTGACCATTTTTCATGGTATGGGCAACAGACAGGGTTTCAAGGCTGGCGCCCTGCTGATAAACAAAATGCCCACGGTAGGTGAGCTGGCGACTGGCTGCCGCCATGTTTTCCAGCCATTTCTGCGCTTCGCCCGCGGCCTGGTTCGCCTGGGCAGGCAGCCCTGCCAGCAATGCCATAGACAGCAAAGCTGACGCAATCCCCCTTTTCAATCGAGTTCCATTCATATAGTCATCGTGCGTCGAAGCTGGTCAATCTCGCAAAAGACAGCATTCCCTGTCCGGAATGCATGGTGGTCATTTCTGCATGCTGCAGCGCATAGGCCCTGAACCTTTCCCGGGTGGCCGCATCGGCAACACTCTGGGCCTGGGCCAGTTGCTCAGGGGTAACGCTGTCATGCTGACGGGAGTTGTATCCGGCCAGAATACCGGATGCCCCATAACCGCCCTGGGATATCTGTAAAGGCTGGCTGAGAGTCACGGGGTCAGAGACAGCGGCAACGGTCTGCACTTCCTGCACATCGTTGTAGTTACGCAACCCTACCACCATGGCAAAAGCTACGGAGGCCGCTACGGCAACACGCCCGAGGGAAGACCACCAGTTGTCGAGAACTGTGATCACTCCGGCTCTGTTGTCAGGGCTCGTTTCCTTATGAGCCTCACCTTCCTGCTCCAGACGATCTCGAATGCCTGAAGACAGATCCACATTCATGAAGGCGTCTGACTCTTTCCGCATCACGTCACCGATCATCTGGTAACGCCGGGCAGCGCCCCTGAGCTCATCGTCACTGCCGATCCTGTCCAGAACCCGCCGCAACTCTAACTCTCCGGCCTCGCCATCCAACGTCGCCGACAGCGACTCTCTCAGTCTGTCCCGGGTATGATTGTGAGAAGGTTTCTCACTCATTGGCACACCTCTGGCTTTTCGTTCTGACAGCCGCACAGGGCTGACAATCTAACAGGTTAAAAACTAACTGACGTTCGCTGGTCATACTGGAAGCTTCCCGGTCAATCACCACTCCTGAGCAGTGGTTCAATCTCACGGTCTATGGCTTCCCTGGCCCGGAAAATCCTGGAACGTACTGTTCCTACCGGGCACTCCATGACATTGGCGATTTCGTCGTAACTAAGTCCGTCGAACTCACGGAGCATGACAGCAGTCCGCAGCTCATCCGGCAGGCGACGTATAACGTCATGAATGATGCGCTGGATTTCATCACGGTACAGGTTGCGTTCAGGGGTATCCACCACCCGCAGGGAAGAAGCGGTATCCAGAAAATCGGCATCATGAACATCAATATCCGACTCTGGCAGCTTGCGTCCCTTGGATACCAGGTGGTTCTTGGCTGTATTGACGGCAATACGGTACAGCCAGGTATAAAAGGAACTCTCACCCCGAAACTTGTCGATCGCCCTGTAGGCCTTGATGAATGCTTCCTGCGCCACATCCTGGACTTCCTGGAAATCGTTGACATAACTGCCAACCAGCCCGAGGATGCGGTGCTGGTACTTAATGACCAGCAGATCAAATGCATTCCTGTCGCCTTTCTTTACGCGCTCAACTAACTGCTGATCCGCTTCCTGGGCTTCTACCATGCAGGCGTCTCCAACCTTTCATGACAGAATTCCAGGATACCCTTTTCTTCACCCAAACAGCCGTGTCCCGGCAAAGTGAAAAACGGGGTGTATGACCTGCGAATTCTTTCTGCTTCTGTATAGACCATATTCCGGCCTGAAAGTTCCCGAACTCGTTAAGAAAAGTTAAGAAAATTATTTTCAGTCAACACTGAAAGTCTGATTCGGATTACCACAGCGTACTATAGTGCTGCCGTTGATTTCTATATACTAGCTTCTGTAAACAGCAAAATGACGAGAGCTTTACTTGTCTGTATTTCTTGTTTCATCCATCGGCACAGGCAGAGTGGGCTTTAGAGCGGTCTTTTACAGAGTAGTCCGCCAGGATTCCGTAAGGCTGTAGTTTACATTCAGTGAATGACTGAGTCACAAAATGATAGCTGTTCCGTAGTTTCTGCAAACTTCGCAAGAGTCATGCAGGCAGCTGCAAGAAAATATCTGCACAATCACAAAACCAAAATCAGCCGTTGGTTATGTCTGGACTTTCAGGGAGATGACTCCGGCAACACTGGCTGATCCGTCTGTCGTACAGGAAGTGTTTGGCAGTGCGGCCCGGGGAATTCAGATTTACATGCAACAGTCTTACCAATACGACGTCATCATCATCGGCAGTGGTGCTGCAGGCCTAACGCTGGCCCTGCATCTTCATCAGGATTTACGCATAGCCCTGCTCAGCAAAGACAGACTGAGTTCCGGATCCTCATGGGGCGCACAGGGCGGCGTGGCCGCAGTACTGGACCCCAACAGCGACAGCCTGGAAAAGCACATTCAGGACACTCATATTGCCGGGGCAGGCCTCTGCAGGGCAAAGACCGTCAAGCATATTGTAGAGAATGGCCGGGACAGCATTCAGTGGCTGATTGACCAGAATGTTCCTTTCACTCCGGATGAAGCTGCTGACCGCCCCTTTGAGTTTCACCTGACCAGAGAAGGCGGTCACAGCGCCAGGCGGATCATTCATGCTGCAGACGCAACGGGGCAGGCTATTTCGGAAACCCTCCTGGACCAGGCCAGAAGTCGTCCAAACATCGACTTTTTCGAACATCACCTGGCCATAGACCTGGTCACAACCCGGAAGCTGGGCCAGCAGCAACAACACAGCGTCGGTGTTTATGTCCTCGACCTGAAAGCAGACTGCGTCAAACTCTTCAAAAGCCGTGCCCAGGTACTGGCCAGCGGCGGAGCCAGCAAGACGTATCTTTACACCAGCAATACCGATGGCGCCAGTGGCGACGGCATCGCCATGGCCTGGCGGGCCGGGTGCCGGGTGGGAAACATGGAGTTCAACCAGTTTCACCCCACCTGTCTGTACCACCCCAAAGCCAAGTCTTTTCTGATTTCTGAGGCTGTACGCGGCGAAGGCGGAAAGTTGCTCAGGCCTGACGGCAGCCGTTTCATGCCTGACTACGATCAACGCGCCGAGCTGGCCCCCAGGGATATTGTCGCCAGGGCCATTGACCACGAAATGAAACGGCTCGGCGCTGACTGCCTGTTCCTGGACATCAGCCACATGCCATCAGAATTTATCCGCTCACATTTCCCCACCATTTATGAGCGATGCCTGGAATTTGGTATTGATATGACCCGGGAACCTCTGCCGGTGGTTCCGGCAGCGCACTACACCTGCGGCGGCATCCTGGCGGACCTGGATGGCCAGACCGATATCCCCGGTCTGTACGCCATTGGCGAATGCGCCTTTAACGGCCTGCACGGCGCCAATCGACTGGCCAGCAATTCATTGCTGGAATGCTTTGTCACGGCCAGGAGCTGCGCCAAAGTCATCAATGACTGTATCGATGACTGGCCCCTTGTTGGTGATATACCTGCCTGGGATGACAGCCAGGTCACGGATTCCGACGAGAATGTTGTCATCTCCCATAACTGGGACGAGCTGCGCCGCTTTATGTGGGATTACGTGGGTATCGTCAGGACCAGCAAACGATTGCAGAGAGCCAAGAACCGGGTTCAGTTACTGCAGTCGGAAATCGACGAGTTCTACAGCCATTTCAAGATCAGCAACGACCTGATCGAACTGCGTAACCTTGCCCAGACCGCAGAACTGATCATTGAGTGCGCCCTGAACCGAAAGGAGTCCAGGGGCCTGCACTACACACTGGATTACCCCCTGGCACAGGAGAGCACCTCAGATACCGTTTTGACACCGGAAAACTACTTTGGTGCCTCATCACTCAGTCAATAATCTGCAGAGGATGACAACCATGTGCCTGCCCAGGGCTGAGCAGGCAGGCCGCCAGCATTCCGGCAAAGCCACTAATCATTAGATAGAAGGCTGGCGCCGCCTGCAATCCGGTAACCTGAATCAGCCACATGGCGATAACGGGACCGAACCCGGCAAAGACCGTCGCCCCAAGATTGTAGGTGCAGGCCATACCTGTATACCGCAGATGGGTGGGGAACAGGGACGTTACCAGCAGCAATGTTATACCTTCAGCGAGTCCCCACATTACAGCCCCCGCTATCGCCAAAACCATAAGGTTGGCAGAACCACTGGCATAGACCTGAAACAGGGGCCAGGCACCTGCGGCAATAATGGCGGATGCTCCGCCCAGCAACAGGCGACGATCAAAATGGTCTGCCAGCCAGCCCATCAGCAGGCACAGGGGAATACCCGCAAACATGCACAGGGCGTTGGTGAGTGATACAGCTGCCGCAGGGTACCCCAGCAGCCTGGTAAGGTAACCTGGAATAAAGAGAATAAGCAGGCAGACCGACACAAGCACCGGCATAACCACCAGGAGACCGGTCAACAGTTCTTTTTTATACCCCCGCACCAGCGTCAGGAACGGCACTTTCTCTTGCCGACCACGGGCAATGATGTCTTTGAATGCTTCCGACTCGGCAAAATTCCTGCGCACCAGGTAACTGACAATACCCAGGGAACCACCCAGTATAAAGGGAATGCGCCAACCCCAGTTCACCACCTCTTCCGGCGTCAGCAGCTGCAGCAGCATGGCATGCATGACGACACCAAGCAGCATGCCCGCCAGCGTTCCTGCTCCCAGCAGACTCAGGGCCCTGCCCTGCCTGTGTTCAGGAACAGTTTCATAGAGGTAGGTAAAGCCACCCGGCAATTCCCCGGCAAAGGAAAATCCCTGCAACAGGCGCATAAACCCCAGCAGCACCGGGGCCAGGATGCCAACCTGGGCATAAACCGGCAGAACACCGATCAGAAAGGTAGAGATGGCCATCATGACAATGGTAAGGGTAAAGCTGGCCTTGCGCCCCTTCCTGTCGCCCATATGGCTGAACAACAACGCCCCCAGAGGGCGGGCCAGATACCCCACGGAGAAGGTAACAAAAGTGCTTAGTAAAGCCGCGCTGGCATCTTCTCCCGGAAAGAACGCCAGGGACAGATAACCCGCCATATGGGCATAGATAGTGAAATCGTATGCTTCCAGCAAGCCTCCCAGGGAGGTGACCAGAATAACTCTGCCATGGTTCTCTGTCGCCATCAGTTATGACTGACTATCTTGGACAGCTGCCGCAGGCGCAGGGTGGCCGGCAGGAAATCCTGGCACCCCGAAGCGATGGCGGCCTCAAGCAGCTGGGCGATAGAGTGCACGGAAAACTTTTTCTTCAGGTGTTCAATATGGGTGCGGATAGTGTTTTCCGAGAGTTCAAGGATTGAAGCAATCTGTTTGATCTGCTGGTTGCAGATCAGGAAAAACAGCACTTCAGACTCCCTGGGGCTAAGGCAGGGAAAGCTGCCTACCACCTGGAATGCGGCCTGCCCTTTCAGGGTTCGGTCATCCACCTTCATCAGGCTGCGGATATTGTTGGCGGCCTTCATCCATGCCTGTGTGACCGAGTAGCCGTAACTCAGGACACCGTCGACCTCACCCTTGAGGTTATAGTGCGGGCTTTTTTTCGAAATGTAGGCAAACCAGCCATTGCCGCCCGGATGAACATTCAGGACGGCTATCTCTTTCTTCTGCTGTATGCAGATGTGATTCTGCTCGATGATCTTCTCGGAACAGTTGCGGAAGATAGGGGCTGGAATCTCTGAAAATGGCTTGCCGCAAACCCGGAATGAGCGGGGTATGCCGAACAGCCAGGCACTGTGGCGGTTAACATAGAAGGCCTTGTCGGAACAATCATGTACTCCCCAGGCCTGAACCTGGTCATTGTCCATAAAGTTAATAAAGTCCTGGGAGATGGCAGGTTCAGAAGCTGTCATTTCTGCTGATCACTTTATTATCAATCTGAAAAATATCCGGGACCGGCGGGAGCCTGTCGGACTTAAGCTTTCGAGTATGCTCTTCACGGTAAGAGTCAGTAGAGCGAGTCAGATTTTTCGATGGATTTGTGCGAATAGCTAACCTATTTAAGCAAATTCATCGGAGCTGTCTAGAACGCTCAAGGCTGCGGCCGCTCTTTCTGGATTTCAGGCCGAAATTGCCTTAAGTCCGACAGGCTCCCAAGACCCCTGCGACAATCAACTCTGGCAACTCTGGATGGTTTTCAAAATCAAAAACACAACAGCCTTTCATAATAGTGGACGACAGGGAAAATGCCGAAAATCTTTTGGGCTCGCCAACAACAGGATCAGCTGTCAGTTTGAACGGGGCAGCAACTTATCGCTTTTGAGTTCATCTTATCAGGCTTTCTCCAGCAGCAGTCGCAGTCTCAGGGCATGCAGGGCCTCAGGGCAATCAGTGTCAGTGAAAAGACAGAGACAGCTTTTTTTGCCAGAACCTTCCAGGCGAAAGTTGAAGGCCATCAGAAAGGGAGTCACCAGCATTGTCCCAGCTGGCCAGCACCGGTGCCAGCCCGAAGGTTTCTGAATATACCAGCGACCATGCTGCCAGCGCACTGCCAGAACCGCTTCAGGATGACTCAGCAATAATTGCCGGCGACTGTATTGCAGGGCATGTCCCGCCAGCAGTAAGCCCAGCAGCACATTAACCGGCCAGGACAGATCGGCGAGCCATAATGCAGCCAGCGCCGTACCATGGCTGAGAATGCACAACAGGGTCAGCCTTGCCCTGCCGCGAACCCTCACCTCAAGAAGGTCATCACTCCTGGGCGACACTTTCCTGCAACCTCTGGCGGGTATGGTTCAGAACCCGGTCGACCATGGCCGCCAGGTCAGGATCAGCGGGACGCTGGTCGGACATGAACCAGCCAAAGAGATCCGGATCCTCACAGGCCAGCAGCTTTTCATAACTCTGCTGATCCTGTTCTGACAGCGTTTTGAAGACATTGTTGGTAAAAGGCTCGAGCAGTACGTCCAGCTCCAGCATCCCCCTGCGGCTGTGCCATTGCAGACGTTTGAAATCCTCAGCGCTCATCATCTTCCGGCAAACTCCATAATGATTATCAGAAAAGTAACGCCCGCATTATACCTGCACCAGTGTAGTTGTCTTGAAGACTGAGAAAAATCACTCGTTAGAATATTGCGAAACAACTGGCCAGGTACTTACTCACCTGTGTGTGATATCTGTTTTCAGGTCAACCCACTTTCCAGCTGTACAGGTTAAGGGCAGGAGGCTGTAGAAGTATAAATCCTGACTACCACTGACGACAAAAAAACTATTGTCTGGAGCTAAGACGACAGACTCGCACCAGGTTTCTAGTTTTACTCTACCCTTCCTGCATAAAACACACTCTCGGTTTAAAGCAAAAATCATGGCGTATGGCATTCCCCGGGGGTGGTATGGATAATCTACGTTAAAGTCTGGAGTCAGCGTGACCATCAGGGTGCCGTCCCAGCTCATAGCGTAGGTTTTCGGGTTATTGATGAGTACCCGACCTGATACACAAGGGTCAGGGCTTGTTATCCATTGCTGTTGACCCTTGAAGTAGACCAGATAATGAGAAAATGGGAGAAAGTTCGTGCAGAAGGGAAGGATATTGCTGATTTCGATGCTTTTTTTCGCCGTAAGATCTTTTGTTGAGTAAATGGTCAGTGCTGTTGCAGAGCGAATCACCAGAAGCTGATTGTCTGAACTGAAAGGGCCTGAAACCATATCATAGGGAAAGTTTTTCTGGAGGATTTCGCCGGTGTGAATATTGAACAGAAATAACATTCCCCGACCGGAAATTCCCTGACCGGAAAGGCTTCCAAACCGGAGTAGTGTGAAAGCCTGTAGTTTTCCATCATCACTGAACCGATGGGAACCTGGCATGACAAGCTGTGTAACTGTCATCGAATAACAGTGCTTGAGTACCCTCTCTCCCTCTTCCAGAGTGCTGACCTCAAAGACAACCGAGCCTTCCGGGGAATTTCTCCGGACCTCTGTGATCAGACTGAGACTGGTTCCGGGGTAAACATAAAAATCATGAAAACAGCCAGTAATTTTGCTCAGTGAATCATCCATGCTGACAGAGCTTTGTAAATCCCATGTGTATCCACTATGTTCCGGATTTTTCCGTAATTTAAATATCTCCAGCCCCTTGTAATAGATCAATAGAGTCTCGCCATCTGGCAGAAAGCACACGTTATGGTAAGTGTTATACGTTTTGTCGAGTGTACGACTGAATCTGTGCTGATGGTCACAACTGAAAACAGATACTTTATAGCCATCAGGCCTGGTGCTATAGAAGACAGCAATATCAAGCCCATCAGGACTGATGGTCAGCTTGCACTCTTTTGCCTCCTCCTGCTCATAAGGACAGCTGGCCAGCAGCGAGCTGGTTATTATTTGGGACTCGACGGCATTATTATGAACCGTTGCAGCCATCGACTGGCGTAGCCGTTGCTGATGGCTTCTATTTATCTCTGAACTCATATTGATAACGAAAAACCTGCTTGCCAGCAGGTTATGCAGATACTGTCTCATGTTGTCGGGGGGGCGATTCCAGAAAATATCTCTCTCTATTGTCGGCTTAAGGTGTTCGATCAGCCTGCTCCAGCGAAGACAGGCCCCTGAACATGCGTCCAGATCTTTTAGTCTGTTCAGAAAAGAAAAGATCTTTATTAAAACAATACCGGGTAACCTGCTTATTCCTGTTAATAACGATGAGTCACCCATACTTTCTGGCTCCGACTGATCGAAACGGCTCTGTTCCTGGCGGATGGCCTCGCTGTCATAGGATGGCTCGCTGCCCGCCTTTTCAACATTCCCCTGCCTCAGGTTTACCAGTCTGGCCATTGTACGCATTGATTGTCTGCAGGTTTCGCTCAGGTCCCCGATTTGATCAACATACACCTGAACATTATGTATATGTTGAAATGTCGAGTGGTCACTGTAGCCGCTCTGAAAACGGCCCAGAGGGTCACTGGTAAGTAAACAGGGATGGCTTCCAGCAGGGCTGTGTATCTGGACGGATGTTCCTGACTCGGGAAAAAATCGTCTGAGACCCTCGGCTGCCATCTGATTCGAGAGGAGATGGTTAAGCGTTGAATGAAATGGCGATAGTGGTAGTGTGAAAACAGGATGATGAGGAAAAATGCCTGCGACCTGATTGTCCATGATCACATAGCCCCCGGAAAAAACCTGTGCGTCATAGTTTGAAGGCTCCGCGTTTCTGATAATTTCCAGCATCCAGAAGTCACTGGCTTCCGATAGCGGCGCATGGGAGCCGGACAAGAAAGGAATAACCTGCCCGGACGTCAGCCAGGAAGCGCTGGCTTCCGGGTTTATCATGAACGGCAAGTCATTCTGTATATAAATATTTTCTCCAAACTGGTTGAAGGGTACCCAGATTCCACAGCTTTCGCACGGTGGCGGGACAATGATGGATTTACCACGAAGCTGCACACCTCCCAGATCAGATTTTCCGGGACGTTTGAATACGGCCACTAAAGCGTGGCCGGGACGAAGGTTGTTCAGCTGCTGCCCAAGGCCATCAATGCTGCATATCAGCGAATTTGCTGTCGTGTCAGACAGTGTTGCAGAAATATAGTGAGGCCTGGTGTCCTGAATAAACGGTAGAACCAGATGCAGCTTGATAGTGTATTGAGCCTGCACCCCAGAAACAGGTACCAGCATAAGAAAAAGAATCAGGCAGAACCCACGCAAGGTGTGCATGCATATCCCTGAATCGTTAATTTTGCAGGCATTCTAGCTGATATCGGAGTGGCTCGCCGCTTCATGCCAGCCTACTGCCGTTTTAAGTACAGCTATTTACGCTGAAACATGAAATCCGCTTGAATTGACATCAGACCCTGGCAAATAATGGAACCTTTCACATTTTGATTTTACGAACATGAACACTGAACGGAAACAGATTCTAGTCGACTTTCTGCAAAGCCAAGGCGCCCGTTTTGAACAGGATCGGCTGACCGCTTTTTCACAGCAGCCAGCCCCTGCCCGGCACGCTCCTGCTCTTGCTGTTCTTGAGAGTCAGACAGTAATGGAAATTCGCGGCCCGGACACTGGTCGTTTTCTCCAGGGCCAGCTCACCAGCAACGTCGACACCCTGGCGCCTGGGCATTGTCAGTCCAGCGCCGTCTGCACTCCGAAAGGCCGGATGTACAGCAGTTTTAACCTTCTGCACACTGAACAGGGCTACCTGCTGGCGATGCATGAAGGCCTGGTTGAGACAACAGCCAGCACACTGGGCAAATACGCCGTCTTTTTCAAAAGCGGAATATCCACGGACATTAACCTGGTCTGCCTGGGGCTTTCCGGCGACAACATAGACGACACTATTGAATCCATTTTTGGCGCCACCCCCCAGGACAGCAATGCATTGAAAGTAGATAATGGCTGGCTGTTTAAGGTTCCGGGGCTGTGTTCCCGCTACGAGCTGTGGCTGCCCGTCGAAGACCTGGAAAAGCTGTGGGAGCAATTAACGCCTGTATTCACGCCGGCCCCGGAAGACCACTGGCGTTTACTCGACCTTGAAGCGGTCCAGCCCCGGCTGCGCCCGGAAGCCATGGAGAAATACATTCCACAGCACCTTAACCTGGCCTCGCTGGGCAGCGTCAGCTTCAGAAAAGGCTGTTATACCGGCCAGGAAATTGTCGCCCGGATGCAGAATCTCGGTGAATTGAAAAGCCGCACCTATCGCCTGACTTCAGAACAGCAACAGCCTGTTGCACCAATGACAAAACTGTTTAACAGTGCCGGAAAGAGTATTGGAGAAGTCCTTGAAGCCATCTGCCCGAACGGAGAAACAGGGACAGAAATGCTGGCGGTTATCCGTGTTGAAGCGGCAGAGGCAGGCGATGTCTACCTTGATGCCGAGTCCAGTGAGCAACTCAGGGTTCAGCCGCTTCCCTACGAGATAAACCCAAGGGAAGAACTGCAGAGATAATCAACCGCTTTAGCTATAAAGATTTTCTTCTAAGAAAAGTGGAATTTCAGAAAGTGTCCGCTGTTCGCCTCTCGCTATCCGTCGTCCGTAATCTTTCTGACAGCGGAAAGCGGAAAGCGGAAAGCGGAAAAAGTATGCACTGAAATACCACACCCCTAACTTAGGTCAGGCTATTTCCTGCTGTATGTTATCGAGAATTTTTTCCGCTTCCTCAAAGTCATAAGCCCGCATGCGTTTCTGCAGGTCATCCAGGCGCACCCGGTCAACCTTGTCGGACAGCCCACGGATCAACTCTGGCAGGGACTCTGCCGCGGAGGCGTCGCCCTCCTGCAACTGCAGCAGCATGACGCTGAGCAAGTAGGAGAGTCGTTCAGTCTCTACCAGCCCCTCTCCAAAGCTATCCTCTTCAGAGGCATTTTCGACCAGCCCTTTCAAACCATCCATGACCTCGTTAAAGGCAGAAGAGAAGTCATCCATTAACGCCTGTTCCGGGAGCGAGGCGCTGGACCTCAGAGCCGCTTCCAGGCGCGATGCGGCAATCTGCAACCCGGCTCCACCCAGGCTCCCCGCCGCCCCCTTGATGCCATGAACCAGGTAGCGGGCGGTCTGCCAGTCACGACTGTCCAGGTAGCCGTAAAGCATATCCAGGTCGCTCTGCTGATCATGGTAAAAATTCTCCAGCAGCCTTCGGTAAAGATCTCTGTTGCCTATGACCCGGGCCAGTCCGTCATCCTGATCGATACCCGGCAGTGCCCTGATAGCAGGGCTGTCATCTGCCTGCCAGGCAGCCACCTGAGTCTCAGCCTTACCGCTTTCAGCACCACTCTCCCCGGGCTCGAACCACTCGGCTACCAGCTCCCGTAGCTCTTCAGGATTCAGCGGTTTGGCAATATGGTCATCCATACCCACCTGCAGGCATTTCTCCCGGTCGCCGGTCATGGCATGGGCGGTCATGGCGATGATGGGCAGGCGTTTACCAGTCTGCTGCCGACGTATGGTTCTGGTGGCCTGGTAGCCGTCCATCTCAGGCATCTGGACGTCCATGAACACCAGGTCAAAGGGTTCTTTCTCCACCCTTTCCACGGCTTCACGGCCATTGGCTGCCAGTGCCACTTCAAGGCCCATTCCCTGCAGCAGTTCCCGGGCCACCTGCTGGTTAATTTCATTGTCTTCCGCCAGCAGCACCCGCCCTTTGAACAGGACATCGTGTCGCTGGGCCTTTTCCCGTTCCTGTCTGCCCAGGGCATTCTGGCGATCCAGGGTTCTCAGCATGGTCTCCACCAGCACGGTACTGCTGACCGGTTTGATCAGGAAGGCATCCACCTGTCCTGAAGCCCGGGCCATCACTTCCTCCCTGCCATAAGCAGACACCATGATCAGGGAAGGCGTTGTTTTCAGGTCCAGTTCACGAATACGAGTCGCCAGCTCTATTCCGTCAACATCCGGCATCCGCCAGTCAAGCAGGGCGACACTGATCTCGGAGCCGCCATTTCTATTGTGTTGCCTGAGTAGCTTCAGTGCCGATTCACTGTTGTCCGCTTCCAGTGACTGGCAGCCAAAAGCCTTGAGATAATCGCTCAGTACCAGGCGGGCATCGGCATTGTCATCGACAATCAGGACCTTGAATCCGGTCAGCACCTGGTCGGCCAGCGGCAGGGATTCCGCCAGCCCCAGTTCCACGGAGAAAGTGAAGACACTACCTTTGTCCAGTGTTGACTCTACGGAAATTTCACCACTCATCATCTCCACCAGACTTCGACAAATGGCCAGGCCCAGGCCGGTTCCGCCGAATTTGCGAGTGGTGGAGCCATCCACCTGGGAGAAGGATTCAAACAGCCGGCTTTGATGCTCAGGACTGATACCAATGCCGGTGTCAGTGACTTTGAGCTCCAGCCTCGCCCTGCCCCTCTGACTGTTTACCAGGCTGACGTTTATTTTCACTCCGCCCTCATGAGTAAACTTGAGCGCGTTGTGCGTCAGGTTGATGAGCACCTGCCCTAGGCGCAGAGGATCCCCCTTCAGATGCCTGGGTACATCCGGGGCAATGTCGTAACTGAGGTCGACACCTTTCTCTTCTGCCTTGATGATGCTGAGGTTGTAGAGGTTGTCGAAAACATCACCGAGATCGAAGTCGATGGTCTCCATGTTGAGCTTGCCGGCCTCAATACGGGAGAAGTCGAGGATGTCATTGATGATTCCCAGGAGAGCGTGGGCCGACGACTGAATCTTGCTGACGTAGTCGCTCTGCTGATTGTTCATCTCCGTCTTCAACACCAGGTGGCTCAAACCAATGATGGCGTTCATGGGCGTGCGGATTTCATGACTCATGTTGGCCAGGAAGTTACTCTTGGCCAGGTTGGCCTGGTCGGCAGCTTCCTTGGCCTTGTGCAAGGCTTCTTCCGCCTGCTTCCGATCCGTGATGTCCCGCCCGGTGGCAAAGAGATAACCTTCCCCTTCATACTCCGTGTAATTGGCGGTGACCTCCACAGGGAAAACCCGGCCATCAGCGGTTTTTCTCAGGGTTTCATAAGTCATGGCCTTGCACAGGGCCAGCTGATCCCAGAGTCGCTCCCAGGAGCTGAGTGTCACGGCCGGGTTGATGTCCATGATGGTCATATCCAGCAGCTGTTCCTGGCTGTAGCCAAGAGACCTGGAGACCGCCTCATTGATGTACTTGTGACTGCCATCCCGGCGGAACCAGTGGATATGGTCCGCGGCAATATCCAGGGAGAAGCGGGCCATGGACAGTTCCCTTTCACGTTCACGCTGCTCAGTGATATCAATCAGGGTTCCCACCGCCCGCTGGGGAGCCCCCCGGCTATCCCTGAACACCACCTTACCCTTGCTGCGAACCGTGGCGTAGCTGCCATCCTTACGGCGGATCCGGTACTCACACTGGAAAGCTTCGTCAGAATGGGCGAACTGTTCCTGGAAGAAATCCACCGTCGCCACTTTATCGTTCATATGAATCTGACGGCGCCAGGCGCTGGGAGTATTCATCATCTCGCCGGACTGATAGCCGAGCATGGTCTGATAACGGGGACTGAAGTAGATTTTTTCGTGCGTTACATCCCAGTCCCAGAGCCCGTCAGACGCGGCATCCATGGCCAGCTGGTAACGTTCTTCGCTCTTGCGCAGGGCGTCTTCCGACATCTGCCGTGCCCTTGCCACCGCTACCAGCTCACCCGAGCGGCGCAGCATATCCAGTTCGTCAACCTGCAGCCCCTGGTCACTTTCCCTGTTAAGGAAGACGACACCCCCCGCCACCTCACCGAACAGCACCATCGGTGAGAAAACAGCGTTTCTGATACCCAGCTCCTGCAGCAACGCCCTGTTCTTTTCACTCATCAGATCGGAGGCCGTTGCCAGGTCGAACTGAACCACTGCAGTGCCAAAATCCGCATCAAACCCCCGTAAGGTCTCCGCACTAAACAGAGATTTGTACTTTTCTCGATCGTTATGGCCATCCTGGTTCCAGAAATACTCAACTCTCGCTTTAGGCGGTTTCCCGGAATAGACGAAGCCGGTCTCACAACCAATAAACTGACCAAGCTGGTGCAGAAAAAAGTCCGCCGCTTCATCCAGGGGCTTACCCATAAACGGCCTGGATATATCGCTCATCAGGCGATCCAGTTCCGACTTGAACTTCAGGGCCTGTTCTGCTCTCTCCCTTTCCGCAATCTCCAGGGTTAAACGACGATTCCAGTATATGATCAGTATCAGCGTCACCAGAACCAGCAGCAGGCCGATAAACAGTTCTTTGTCCGGTGACCAGGTCAGAGTATTGATGGCCCCCCAGCGGCTACTGATTTCGTACCGGTCTTCATTGGAAAGGCTGTCAACCAGCTTTTCCAGGATGGATCCCAGCAGCGGCCAGTCGTTGCGCGAGGCAAAGCTGTATTCGTACTTGTGCCCGGTCTCAGCCAATACCTCCAGGTTGGTGACTTTCAAACGGTCCAGCTCGAAACTGGCCGTGGCGAGGTCCAGGAAAATGCCATCCAGGGAGCCGCTGGATACCCGGTTGATGCCACTGGCGGCACTGGCTACCGGCATATAGTCAACTCCCGGATAGTTGGCCTTTATGAAGTCATAACCGGCAAAGCCGCGCTGATAGCCAACTTTTTTGCCTTTCAGGCTTCTGAGGTTCTTGATCGCCTGGTTGGAACTGCGGGTCAGGATAACCGTAGGGACGGAAAACAGTGACGATGAAAAGTTCAGGTAGCGGCTGCGCTCATCGGTTTTCTGAACCAGGCCAACCATATCGACTTCATGCCGGTAAGCCGCACTCATCATCTCGGGCAGGGCATTGTATTCCACCAGCTTGAAATTGAATCCCAGGCGATCTTCCAGCAGTTTGAGATAATCCAGCACCAGGCCCTGGAGATTGCCCTCATCGTCCTTGAGCATGAACGGTGGATAGTTGCCAACAATGCCCACGCGGATAATCCGGTTCTGGCCCAGCCAGCGCCGCTCCTGTTCCGTCAGTTCAACGCCGGCCACTTCCCGGTTGAAAAAACGATACTCCCTGTTGGCAACCCATCGTTCCTCTATGGAACGGTATTCCTCTGGCGTTATGCTGGCCAACCCGTTGTTGATCAACGGCATCAGCTCATTACCCCGCTCAGCAAGGCTGCCAGCGCCGATGGCCTCATTCATGTTGAAAAATTTGCTGCTGACAACTTCTCCTACCAGGCCAAGGGCGCTCAGGGCAGAGTCGACTATCACCGGCTCGCCAATGATGGCGCCCAGGTCGCCGGAAACCAGGGACCGGATGAGTTCATTGATGTTATCGCGGGTTTCGACTATGGCTCCTGACAGCCACTTACTGGCAAACTCGGCCTGGCTGGAGCCTTTGACCACACCGACACGCTCACCCTGAAGGTCGGCCCCCGGATCGCTGAGCGTTCGACTCGAGCGAAAATAAACTCTTGAGGTGATCCCGTAATACGGGGAGGACATCCGCATCCACTCACTGCGAGCCCGGGAAGGAGAGAGACTGCCATGAATATCCACCTTCCTCTCCCTGACATCATCCAGCACTTCTTCCCGCTCCCCCATTCGGAAGCGAATGGGCCTGCCGGTTTTTTCCGACCACAGGCGCCAGATGTCGACAAACATGCCGGCCGGCATGCCCAGGCCATTGATAAAAGAAAGGGGGGCTGTAGAACTCTCAAGGCCAATCACCAGCTCATTGGCGGCAAACTCCTCCGGCCCCATCCACTTGCGGCGGATAAGATCCATCTTTTGCTGCCCAATCCTGGCCATGCCTCTGTTGACCAGCCCTTTCAGGGCCGTGCGATCAGGGCTCATGCCGGCATAGATTCGAATCTTCTGGCTCAGAGGAGTGTCAATGGCCTGGTAGTCAGAGCGAATCCCGCGGTTGTGCAGCATGTACCGAAAGATGTCGCCATTACCGACAAAAAGGTCTACTTTTCTTCTGGAAACGTCATCCACCATTTCCCTGAGTGTTTTTGTTTCCTTTATTCTGGCTTCCGGAAAAGCCGCCATAACCTGCTCCACGAGAGGAGTGTTAGCAGGTACGGCCATCGGATGCTCCCGGACCAGCTGCTCAATGGGAATATTCTGCAAGCTGTCTCTGACGAACAGCGAAACATCTGTTTCAAAGACTGAGACGACAGTCAATTCCTTATCCCGCCCATCTCCTTCGATTCCACTGATTGCCAACAAGTCTATTTCATTGTTATCCAGAGCTTCCTTAGACTCGGCATTTGTCATGGGGATAAAGTTCAGTGGCACACCAATTTCCATGGACCACTGCCGCCAGATATCAATAATCAGCCCGTCAGCCTCACCAACTTCATTGGAAAAGCTGAAGGGAATGGAGTTCGGTTGGTACGCTATCTTGAGCGGAGTGAAATTGAGGCCCTGTTCCGCTTCCACTGTGTCAGAACCCAGAGCCACTGCTAATAACAGCAACAGAAGGGCTGCGCCTGGCCACCCACAACGGCTATGGATGCTTCTTATTTCTGAACCAGTCTTCTGAAGAAACGCAAGCTTTCCCCAGCTTAAGCCCATGAGCCCGGAAATCACCAGAAATGGAATAAACAGCAACAATTGAAGCAGGAACAGGAAGGGGGACAAACAGTATTTTTTTAGAAGAGCGTACGACATATCTGCTCGGTATGGCATGAATTATTTGCGGAAGCCCACGCATTGTACCCCGAAATCACCGACAGACCACCCGCAAAAGCACGTAACAGCCGGTGCTAGACTGAATGGAGACCGAACAGAACCGGATAGACAGATATGGACATAGAGCAAACCGCAGAAACCGCCGTTGAGGAAGGAAAAAGCGCCGTTCATGAAGCTCTGGCCCTGATGGACAGCATGAACGCCCTCAAGGGCAAGCTGAATATCAAATACGGCGCTGGCGTTCGCTTTCTCCAGAAGATCAAGCCGGACGAAAGCCAGCTACACCAGGCTGAACAGGAAATCGTCAAAAGCTACTCTGGCCCAGCCCCCCGCTCCCCCGCCACCAAGAAACGCAGAAACATGCTCGGAGCCCTTGCCCGCCAGGGCAGGGCCTGAGCCGCCAAACAGTTGACAGTGACCTGCCTGACAGTAGACAGTGACGGCTAACATAAAGCCGCCATTGACTACTGCCACGTGTTTACCATCTTTCACTCGAACCAGCTCGATGTCCTGAAGGACCTGCTGGTTGAATTGATCCAAAGAGACCCTCTGCCTGATCCACTGGCTGATGAACAGATACTGGTGCAAAGTCCGGGCATGGCCCAGTGGCTGCGCCAGGAGCTGGCGGAAGGTCTCGGCATTGCCGCCAGTATTGATTTCCCCCTCCCGGCCAGCTTTCTGTGGGATATGTTTGTCCGGGTTCTGCCGGATGTCCCGAAGCGCTCGGCCTTTAACAAAGAAGCCATGACCTGGAAAATCATTGCCCTGCTGCCGGAAATGGTTGACCAGGAAGCCTTTGCGGCACTGAGACAGTACCTGGCCGATGACCATGATGGCGTTCGACTGTACCAGCTGGCAGAAAAAATTGCCGACACCTTTGACCAGTACCTGGTGTACCGGCCTGAATGGATAGCAGACTGGGAAATGGGGCAGGATCCGGCAGGCATTACCACAGACCAGCCGTGGCAACCGGAACTCTGGAGAGCCCTGGTCAGAAAAACCGCCGAACTTGGCCAGAGCCACTGGCATCGCGCCAACATGCACAACCGTTTTCTGGATGAGCTGCATAACGGTCAGCATCAGTCGAAGCTCCCAAGCCGTCTGTTTGTCTTTGGCATCTCCGCGCTGCCCCCCCATTTTGTCGAAACACTGAATGCCCTGGGCCAGCAAACCGATGTCCATCTGCTGGTATGCAACCCCTGTCGTTATTACTGGGGCGACGAAAAAGACCCCAGGTACCTGGCACGGATGATCGCCAGGAAATTTTCCAGCCATCAGCTGGCCAGCTCTTTACCTGCGGTCAGTTCATCCACCCAGGACGGCTTTTGCCAGCAGGGACTGTCACTGGATGATCCTGATGCCCCGGGTAATCCACTATTGGGCTCCATGGGCAAGCTTGGAAGGGATTATCTGCATCAGCTTCATGCCCTGGACACTCCCGATATCAGCGCTTTTGTTGATGGCAGTGAGCACTCCCTGCTACAGGCTATACAGAGCGATATCCTTGAACTGCGTGACCGGAATGATCACAAAACCATTCCCGGTAGTGACCGCTCACTGGAATTGCACAGCTGCCACAGCGCCCTGCGCGAGGTGGAAGTTCTCCATGACCAGCTTCTGGCCATGTTTGAGCAGAATCCGGATCTGACTCCCAAAGATGTCGTGGTCATGCTGCCTGATGTAGATCAGTACAGCCCGTGGATTCAGGCAGTGTTTGGCGGTCACAGTGGCAGTGAAGCCAATAAGGACGACTCCAGACGTATTCCCTTCTCCATCTCCGACCGCAGCGCCCGTAACGAGCACCCCATCCTGACCGGTCTGCTGCGCCTGCTGAATCTCGACAACAGCCGCTGCACAGCACCGGAGATTCTGGAACTTCTGGAGATACCGGCACTGCAGCGCCGCTTTGATCTGTCAGCCGAGGACTTCGCCACTCTGCGCCGCTGGGTAAACGATACCGGTATCCGCTGGGGCATCAGCCCTGAACATCAGCAGTATTTTGATTTACCGCCCCGGGACAGCAACTCCTGGCGGTTCGGCCTTCGGCGCATGCTGCTGGGCTACGCCATGCCGGAAGCCAGCGGTTTATACGACGATACCCTGCCGTTTGAGCCTGTTCAGGGTATGTCTGCCAGGCTTGCCGGGCAACTGGCTGACTTCATTGAAAGAACTGACCGGCTGATCCAGTCCATCAACAAGCCACGAACCATCACTGAGTGGATCCAGGCCATCAACACCCTGATGGACACTTTCTTTATGCCGGATGAAGCCGATGAATATGCTCTGATACTGGTTCATGATTCCCTGGAACACCTGCATCAACAGGTACAGGATGCGGCTTACGGCGAGCCCCTGTCCCGTCCGGTATTGCTGGCGTACCTGACGGAAAGGCTGACCAGTCAGCGCAGCAGTCAGCGCTTTCTGGCCGGACAGGTCAACTTCTGCACCCTGATGCCCATGCGCTCCATTCCTTTCAAGGTTGTCTGCCTGCTTGGGCTGAATGACGGAGCCTATCCGCGTAGCATTCCACCTGCAGGCTTTGACCTGATTGCCCAGCACTCACGCCGGGGAGACCGGTCGCGGCGGGAAGATGACCGCTACCTGTTTCTTGAAGCCCTGCTCTCCGCCCGGGAGAAGCTCTACATCAGTTATGTCGGACACAGCATTAAAGACAACACCGAACGTGTACCTTCGGTACTGGTGACTGAGCTACTGAACTACTGCGAACAGAGCTTTGCAGGAGAACAGAGCTGCATTCGCAGGCAGCTCCTTACAGAGCATCCACTGCAGCCTTTCAGCCCGTCTAACTTCCTGCCCGGCGGTGAGCTGTTCAGCTATGCCCATGAGTGGCTGTCCGCAGCGCAACACAATCCGAAGGCTGAAAGCCCGTTCCTCCTCCACTCCCTGCCAACTCCTGAAGAGCAAGTCGATACCATTGAGTTAAGCGAACTGCTGCGCTTCTACCGCAATTGCTGCAAACACTTCTTCAACCGGCGTCTTAAAGTCTATTTTGAAGAGGGTGATGAGCAACTGCCTGACACAGAACCCTTTACCATTGACGGGCTGGAGGCCTACAGCCTGAAACAGGGAATCCTGGAAAGCTTGCTGACCCGGGGTGATGACCTGAGCGAGCTGCAGACCAACCTTAAAGCCACGGGGCAGCTGCCCCATGGCGCCTTTGGTGAACTGCTGCTGGAAGAGCAGCAGAAACAGCTCAACAAGATGGTCACCCGTGTCCGGGAAGCCATCGTCACTCCCGCCGATGATGTGGAAGTTAACCTCAACATTGAAGGCCAGCAACTGACTGGCTGGCTCAAGCAGATGTACGACACCGGACTTGTACGTTTCCGGCCTGCCAGGACCAAGGGGCGGGATATCATGCTCACCTGGATTGAGCACCTTTGTTACTGCGCCAGTGTTCCTTCGCCCGAGTTCACCCTGTTGTATGGCCTGGACAACCAGATTCTCTTTAATCCGGTCAGTCAGGCTGAGGCGCTGGAGCAACTGGGAAACCTTATCGAGCACTACCACAAAGGCCACAATGAACCTTTGGCGTTTTTCCCGGAAACGGCCTACACCTGGCTGACAGCTGACGACGAAAAAGCCACCAAAGCAGCCATTGAGCGCTTCAATGGCGGTTTTTACCCCGGTGAAAACAGCGATGCCTACATTGGCCGCTGCTATCCGTTACTGGAGCCTGTTTTCGATGATATGACCAGACTGTCAACGGACCTGATGCAACCTCTGATGCCCTACATGGAGGTCAGCAAATGACCAGTCCAGTCTCTTCCCAGCCTGCAAAACTTGATGCTTTCACATTTCCACTCCACGGCAGCCGCCTCATCGAAGCCAGTGCCGGCACAGGCAAAACCTACACCATTGCCAACCTGTACCTTCGCCTGGTGTTAGGTCATGGTAATGACAACACAAAACAGCCGGAGCCGCTCAGTGCCGATCGCATACTGGTGGTGACGTTTACCGATGCCGCCACGGCAGAACTGCGGGACCGTATCCGGGCCAGGATCCACAAGGCACGGATTGATTTTCTCGCCGGAGTGTCCGGTGACGGATTCATCCAGAAATTAATTGATGACCTGGATCGTCGTGAAGAACGTATAGCGCTGCTGCTGGCTGCCGAACAACAGATGGACGAAGCCGCTGTATTCACCATACACGGCTTTTGTCAGCGGATGCTGAAACAGCATGCCTTTGAAAGCGGCACCCTGTTTACCAGTGAGCTGATCACCGACGAAACACCCCTGCTGCAGCAAACCGCCGCCGATTTCTGGCGGCGCAACCTGTATCCGCTGGACAAACCCCTGGCAGAGCTGTCACGACGGCTATGGAAAACCCCGGCCGACCTTCTGGCCAGCATTCGTGGCTGGCTCGGGCAAAGCAATCTTGAAGTCGAACGGGGGCAGCTACCTGATTCCCTGGCAGCATTTAGCAAGACTTATATTGAGCCCCTTCTTGAGATCAAGCAATTGTGGCGGGACAACCAGGACACCATTGAAGCCCAGGTCCTTGATGGTGGCCTTGGCAAAAAAGCCAAACCGCTGACCCGTCTGAGCGACATGTCCGCCTTCATGCACAGCGACAGTCTCAAACCCAGCCTGGGAAGTAACGGCAAGGAAAGCTGGGAAATCTACAGTAAGGAGAGCCTGGAAAAAGCCACTACCAAGGCCGGAACTGTTCCGGATCATCCTGTGTTTGATCGCATCCAGGCACTGCAGGATATTCCTCTGGATATTGCCAAGGCGTTCGAAGGTGTCATCCTCAGCCAGGCTCTGGCCGAGGTCAGGCGACGGGTATCAGAACTCAAGCAGCAAAGACATCAGATGTCGTTTGATGACCTGCTCGGCAATCTTGCCCGGGCCCTGCAGAAAGATCACAGTGGACTTCTGGCCGGCGCCATCCGCGAGCAGTTTCCGGTGGCCATGATTGATGAGTTTCAGGATACCGATCCACAGCAGTACCAGATTTTCAGGCGGGTATACGATGCGACCTCTGACGACAGCACCGGTCTGTTCATGATCGGAGACCCGAAGCAGGCAATTTACGCGTTCCGTGGCGCCGATATCTTTACCTACATGACTGCACGACAGCGGGTCTCGTCTCATTACACCCTTGATACCAACTGGCGCTCTACATCCGATATGATCGCCAGCACCAACACCCTGTTCAGTCGGGTTGAAGCCCCCTTTATCTACGGCGCCATTCCGTTTCTTCCTGTCAGTCCATCGCCAGTGGCCGACAAGTCCAGTCTGATGCACCAGGGACAGAAAGTGCCTGCCGCCCAGATCTGGCTGCTGGAAGGTGAAGAGGGCCTGGTTGGCAACACTGACTACGAAGACTGCATGGCAGAAGCCACCGCCAACCAGATCAACCGGCTGTTAACAGACGCCAATCAGAACCAGTGTGTTATTGAAAAAGAAGGTGGGCGTCAGCCCCTTCAGGCTGGGGATATCGCGGTGCTGGTACGGACCGGCAGGCAGGGGCACAAGATCCGGGCAACCCTTGCCAGACAGGGCATTGCCAGCGTTTATTTGAGTAACCGGGAGTCTGTATTCAGCAGCCAGGAAGCCATTGACCTTCAGCGTCTGCTGGCCGCCTGTTTATCGCCAACGGATGACCGGACACTGCGCTCAGCCCTGGCGACCCCGTTGCTGAATCTGCGGGCCGACCAACTGGATGCCATGAACCTCGATGAACACGCCTGGGAGACGTCTGTCGAGGAATTTACCCTCTACCGGGAGATCTGGCACCGACAGGGCGTACTGCCCATGCTCAGGCAGCTGATTCACCGGCGGGGTGTGGCAGAACAGCTGCTGAGCACTAATGATGGTGAACGACGTCTGACTGACCTGCTGCACCTTGGAGAGCTGCTGGCCAGCGCCAGCCAGGAGCTGGAAACATCCCATGCCCTGCTCCGCTGGCTGGGAGAGCATGTCCAGAGTCCGGACATTAATGCCGAAGACCAGCAGCTGCACCTGGAAAGTGAGCGCAACCTGGTAAAAATTGTCACCATTCACAAGTCCAAAGGGCTTGAGTACAACGTCGTCTTTCTGCCCTTTGCCTGCAATTTCAAGGAGGCATCCTCGCCGATCTATCACCAGGAAGCCAGTGGCGGTGTCAGCAATAGTGATAGCACAAGCCGCAACCTTCTGGATCTCTCGGGGAATAAAGAGGCATTAACTCTGGCTGACAAAGAGCGCTTGGCAGAAGACCTGCGTCTTATATATGTAGCCCTGACCCGGGCCGTACACAGCTGTTATATCGGCATAGCCCCTCTGAAAAAAGGCAGGAGCAATGGGGATAAAACGGATCTGCACAAAACCGCTTTTGGCAACCTGTTGCAGCAGGGTGAGGTCATTACGATAACGGATCTGATCAAACACCTGAGCCAGCTGGCCGGCAATCATGAGTTTATTACAGTGAACCCGCCACCACTGAAAAACCTCCCTGACTACAAGCCGAAGGATGAGGTAACCAGTGCTCTTGCCAGTCGCACCTTTGCCGGTTCCATCCAGAAAGACTGGTGGGTGACCAGCTATTCCGCTCTGTCACGAACCGCCCATGACAGTCACAGCCATGCTGTCGGAAGCCCGGATAGTGATGACTCACCTAATGCCAGCGACGAACAGCCGGGTATGGATATTGAAGTCCAGGGGCAGTCCGCCATAAAGCCGGAAGCCCCAGCCGATGAACAGTCGATCTTTACCTTTCCAAAGGGCGCCCGGCCCGGCACCTTCATGCACACGCTGTTCGAACGCCTGACACCAGAAAATTCTACGCCAGAGAAAATGCCGGAATTTGTCAACGAACAACTGCAGCTCGAAGGCCTGAGTGAAGACTGGTGCGATGTTTTGACCACCATGCTGAACAACTGTCTTGACGCACCACTGGATGGACAGCAGATGAGCCTGAACAGCCTGCCCGCCAGCAAAAAGAAAGTGGAGATGGAATTCTACCTCCCCCTGTCACCACTGCACGCCTCCCAGTTGAACAGACTGCTGAAGCAGCACGACCGTTTATCCGCCCAGGCGGCAGAACTGGCTTTCAGCCGTGTCCAGGGCATGCTCAAGGGCTTCATCGACCTGGTATTTGAATACCAGGGGCGCTGGTATGTACTGGACTACAAGTCCAACTGGCTGGGCGCAGAGCTGAGCGACTACAGTCGTGAGAATATGGAAAAGGTCATGATTGAGCACCGCTACGACCTGCAGTACCAGCTATACAGTCTCGCCCTGCACCGCCTGCTGAAAAGCCGACTGGCCGATTATGGCTACGAAAAGCATTTTGGTGGCGTCATCTATCTCTTTCTACGGGGCGTTCGCGTCGATGATTCTGAACGACACGGGATATACGATTGCCGCCCGGACAGGGAACTTATAGAAAGCCTTGACGGTCTTTTTGCAGGAGAAACTTCGTGAGCAGAGCCGAACCTTTACTGAAGTCCCTGCGGCAGTTGAGCGACGATCGCCAGATCCGGCCACTGGATTACCAGTTCGCCCGGTTTATCAGCGAACTGGATGACACCCCTCACCTGGTCCTGGCCTCGGCACTGGTCAGTTTCGAGCTGGGACAGGGCAATGTCTGCCTGGAACTGACCAGTATCGACGCCGACAACCTTTTTGACCTGGACAGCAATGGCAGTAAGAAACTGTTAGAACATGCCGAAATCAGTCACTCAGACTGGAGCGAGCCCCTGCGTCGATGCCTTCCCGTAGGAAGTCTTCCGGAAAGCCAGACCAAACCCCTGGTTCTGGATAAGAACAGACTATACCTTTACCGCTACTGGCTGCATGAATGTCATGTGGCAGAGCGCCTGAGCCGCAGCAGCGCCATAGGGGTTGATGAAGCCAGTGCCAGAACAATCCTGGATCGCCTGTTCCAGAGAGATTATGGCTTTCTGCACAGACTCATTGACCGAACGGATACCAAGGAAGCGATCCGGAAAAGCCTGGAGAAGTGGCTTGATGTGGAGCACCCCGAGAAGGTGTGCTGGGAAGACGCCATACAATGTGTTCGTCAAGCTGAACAGGCCAGCGGGCTGGAAGAGCTGAACAATCTTGTTCCATACGACATCTGCCTGAACTGGCAAAAAGTGGCGGCAGCCCTCGCCGTTACCCAGACCTTCTCTGTTATCAGTGGCGGGCCAGGGACTGGTAAGACGACCACTGTCACACGACTCCTGGCCATGCTGGTTGAGCTGGGACTGACCCAGGGGCGGGTACCAACTATTCGACTGGTAGCCCCCACCGGTAAGGCATCCGCCCGACTGACCGAATCCATTGGCGGCGCCCTGGCGAACCTCAACTGCAGTGAGGCGGTGAAACAGCTGATACCTGCAGAAGCCGGCACCATCCACCGACTGCTGGGTGTTATCCCCAACCAGCCCGGCTACCGCCACAATGCCGACAACAGACTGCATCTGGATATTCTCGTTGTGGACGAGGCCTCCATGGTCGACCTGCCGATGATGAACCATCTGCTCTCTGCACTGCCAGACCAGGCCCGGGTCATTCTGCTGGGAGACCGGGACCAGCTGGCGTCTGTCGAAGCAGGTAGCGTACTGGGGGACATATGTGCCGCTGCAGATGAAGGCTATTCACGGGAACAGACTGCACGACTGGAGAAACTGACAGGCTTCAGGCTGGAAACGAGCCACGCAGGTGATCGTACGACTATCGGCGACAGTTTCTGCCTGCTGAAAAAGAGCTATCGCTTTGACGCCCTTTCAGGAATAGGAAAACTGGCCACTGCTGTGAACCAGGGTAAACCGGAAGCAGTATCGCAGATCTGGCAGCATGGGTATGAGGATATCAGGCAACACCCCTGTGACAAAAACGGCTACGTGAACCTGTTGAAACTGTGCATCAAAGGCTATCGCCCCTACCTGGAAGCTATACGGTCGGGCGCCAGCACCATCGACGACAAACGCCGGATCTTGTCAGCCTATAACTGTTTCCGGCTGCTCTGCGCCCTAAGGGAAGGTCGTTACGGTGTGGCAGGGCTTAACGATGAAATCCGCCAGTCACTGGCTCGCAGCGGCCTGGTGCCTGCAGAAGGGCTCTGGTATGAAGGCAGGCCGGTACTGATCACTCAGAACGATCACAGCCTGGGACTTTATAACGGTGATATCGGGATCACCCTGGCAGGCGACGATGGACGTTTTCGCGTGATTTTTGAACTGCCTGACGGCGCGATCAAGCAACTGCTCCCCAGCCGGCTGCCGCAGCATGAAACAGTTTACGCCATGACCGTTCATAAAAGTCAGGGATCCGAGTTCACACACACCGCCATGGTTCTGCCCGAAACCATGAATCCGGTACTGACCCGCGAACTGGTTTACACTGGTATCACCCGGGCCAGGGAGAAGCTGGATATGTTCGCTTCTGAGGAGATTCTGGCAGGCGCCATTCGCAACCCGACCCGACGTTCATCAGGGCTTCAGCAACGCCTTCTCAACCCATAACAGGCCGCCATAGCTGTATGTTTTTCAGTAATTCTCGATCTTTCCAGTGCCGTCAATACATACCGAAACCCGCCTAGCGGGTTTCACCTAAACACATAACTATTTGTTCTGAATAGACTTTTTCAGATTCAGATGCTGCAATCGTCGTCCGATTTTCCCGCATCATTTTTCATCACTCTTTACCATCTTTCGTCTTTTTTCCTGACTCAGATCAAGATGGTTTTCTGACCAGCGATTAGGATGGCGGCGAAAAGACGGGTAACGAATATTTTTTAGACACTGGAGTGACGTGTATGGAACAAAAGAAGCAATTGCCATCGATAGGCCAGGTTTTCCTGGTACTGGGTACTTTCCTGGCGCTGGCTTTCTCTTTTACCGCCAAACTGGATCTGCCCATTCAGCTGGCGCTCTGTATCGGCTGGTTCCTGGCCATGGGCCTGGGTATCAAACTGGGTCACTCCTATAAGGATCTGGAAGGGGCGGCTGCCGAAGGTATCTTCAAAGGCACCGGCGCTATCCTGATTCTGCTGGCTGTAGGCGCCCTGGTCGGCTCCTGGATCGCCGGAGGCATCGTACCCAGCATCATTTACTACGGCCTGATGTCCATTCATCCGTCCATCTTCCTGCTGGCCACCCTGATCATCTGCTCCATGACCGCACTGGCCACAGGTACTTCCTGGGGCGCCGCCGGTACTGCGGGTATCGCCATGATGGGTATCGGCCAGGGCCTGGGCGTACCCGCTCCAGTGACTGCCGGCGCCATCCTGTCCGGTGTTTACTTTGGTGACAAGCTGTCTCCACTGTCTGACTCCGTAATCCTGGCGTCCTCCATGTCTGAGGTGGAAATCGTTGACCACATTAAAGGCATGCTGCCAATCAGTCTGTCCGCTTACATTCTGACAGCCATCGCTTTCACCATTTATGGTTTCCAGTTCGGCGGTAACGCAGACATGGCCCAGGTGCAGGCTGTTATGGCTGCCATGGAAACGCACTTCAGCATCTCGCCAATGGCCTTTATCCCCGTCGTTGCCGTGCTGTTCCTGCTGTCCCGCAAGATGCCTTCCTACCCGGTGATCATGTTTGGTGCTGCTCTGGGTATGCTGTGGGCCATCCTGTTCCAGGACCGTACTCCGGTAGAAGCTCTGGGCAGCCTGTGGGCGCCACTGTCAGTTGAATCCGGCAACGCCTTCATCGACAACATTCTGAACCGTGGCGGCATGGTCAACATGCTGGGCTCCGTAGCCGTTATCATCTTCGGCCTGGGCTTCGGTGGTCTGCTGGATAAAGTCGGTATCCTGGAAACCGTCGCCAAACAGTACGAAAACAAGATCACCAACGAAGGCAACCTGACCGCCTACACCGTTGTGACTGCGTTCTTCGCCAACGTGTTCGGCAGCGCCATGTACGTTTCCCTGATCCTGACGCCAAAGATCATGTCCGGTAGCTACGACCGCATGGGCGTTGACCGTCGGATGCTGTCCCGCAGCGCCGAGTTCGGTGGCACCCTGACTTCCGGTATGGTTCCATGGAGTGACAACGGTATCTTCATGGCTGGCCTGCTGGGCGTTTCCACCTTCGCCTACATCCCTTACATGTGGATGAGCTTCATCAGTCTTTTCCTGGTAGTCGCTTTTGCCTACCTGGGTAAATTCCGCCCTCAGGACCAGAAGTACGTCAAGTCTGCTGAAGCCCGGATGCAGCCAAGTATGGCCTGATCTGACTAGTACCCCGTCTGGCTCCGTTTGATAGGTTCAGCTCAAGCCTGCGCGGCTCGGCCAGAGCATTCAGGTCAAGGCGCGGCTGTGCAGGAATACTTTACGTATTTCAATCAGCTGGAACGCAGGCTTGGACGCTCTGACTTGAGCCCTCCGGGTGGGTCGTAAAGTGGCCATCTGACAGCGTTAGACCTGATTGACGTAGAATGGCTACGCCTGCACAGGTCTGCCTTGCATATGACCACTTTACGACCCACTGAACCTATCAAATGGAAGCAGACGGGGTACTAGGAGCCTGA
>JBPCXN010000353.1:0-44797 GCA_051008495.1 Endozoicomonas sp.
AACAGGTTGTACTGGTCAAACTCCGCAGGAGCTTCTTTGAACTTGGGTGGTGGTGACATTGGTTGAGTTATAGCCTTGTTGAGGCCGTATTGTATCAAAAGTGGCCATTCTCGGTCAGGCTCCTAGAGATCTTCGCCGCCCAATGATCTGGCCTGCTAATAAAACTAACGACAATGGGCTTGGAGAACGTTGTCTGAAGTCAAAGTTTGGGAGTAGAACGGAAGATTTTGCTTTTTCTTGTCTTTCTTGTCTTTCTTGTGATCAGATGACAACTGCCAGCCTGTTGCAACCGGATGCGACAATGGGAGCAACACCCGGTTTCTTTTACTGTTTCATCAGCTGTCTGCAGGGCGCTCAGTGTGGACGGGGTTCTCTGTTATCGAAAATAGCCTGCACATCACTGGCATCGAAAATGTACTGCTGGCTGCAGAACTGACAGTCCATGGATAGCTGGCCCTGTTCGGCGACAATGGATTCCGCCTCTTCACGCCCCAGCCCCTGGATGATCCTGGCGCTGCGCTGCCTGGAGCAGTTGCAGCTGAAGCTGACCGGCTCGGCGTCAAACAGTCGCACTTCTTCCTCCTGGAACAGGCGGGTCAGCAGGGATTCAGTATCCAGCTCCAGCATTTCCTGTTCTTTAACGGTGTCAGCAAATAGGGTGATCCGGGCCCAGGATTCATCCCGCTTGTGCGCATCGGGCTCAACACTGGCAGGCATGGCCTGCAACAGCATGCCCCGGCACTGGTCGCCATTGCTGGTCAGCCAGAAACGGGTCGGCAGCTGTTCGGACTGCTCAAAGTACTGCGCCAGGCTATCTGCCAGTGAATCGTGATGCAGAGGAACAATCCCCTGATAGCGATTACCCTTGTGAGGATCAATGGTCATGACCATCTGCCCCTGACCCAGCAGCGAGGAAAGCCCTTCTCCCTTGAGTTCGCCTTCCCAGCGGGCCAGAGCGCGGAATGTTTTCTGGTCAGTACACTCCACCATCAGCAGGGATAATGGACCATCGCCTTTAGCCTGCAGGCTCAGAATACCTTCGAATTTCAGGGTGGAGCTCAACAGGACAGCCGCAGCCACCAGTTCTCCCAGCAGGGCCCTGACCGGCAGGGGGTAGTTATGGGCAGCAAGGGCTTCCCTGAAGCTGCTGTCCAGGGAGGTGATTTCCCCCCGGATATCGGTATCGTCGAACAGGAAACGCTGTGCAATATCTTTTTTGCTCATTAAGGGCACTTTCTCATTTCAATCCTGTAACTGGAGTGGCCGGATTATAGCCGTTCGGGACGCAGATCTCATTTGTTGCATGTACTGACCGATACATTACCCGTAGCCAGAGAGAACAGGAAAGCCAATGAGCACGGGAGGTCCCGGCGGGATCAAGACGGGAGCAGAGCACTCGGTCAAGTATCTGGCCAAAGAGCTAGAGAAAGAGAGTCAGGAATCCCAGGGTGTAAAACCGTTACAGGGAAAGCCTGTTTTGCCCAGGGAGCCCTCAAAAGCCCCTACCAAGACCCTTGCCGAGAGAAAGACCGAACAGTCTGTCCCGCAACCTAAAGTAAATCCCCAGACCCATGGCACCAGCGCCAGCACAGACAGTTTTCTTCAGCAGCACAGGGTCGTTGAATCCCTTCAAACTCAGAAAGACCTGCTGGATAATCTGCCCCTTATTCGCAAGCATCTGGATGATCCGCGCCGGCCTGCCAGTGAGTTACCGTTCATGGTTGTCTATGTGAAAGAAGGGAAAGATGAACAGGGTCAGTCCATCAAGCAGATGACCTCCCTTATCCCGATGGACAGCAGTTTAAAGGCCGATTCGAAGAAAGCAAAAGAACTGATGGACGGTCTGAAAACACAACTGGGCCCGATAGACAGTCATTACAATACCGGGGTCACGGCTGATCTCAACAAAAGATTCATTGAAGCTACGGCAAAACTCCATGCCTTGGCCAATGCCATTAAATCAGAGGGCGGAGAGGTTCCTGCAACGCCCCGGAACCGACAAATAATCTATCTGGACCTGAAACTTCTTACCGCCAGCCCTGCCACCACCGATCCAGCCACCGGACAGACAACAGGAGGGCAACAACCAACGAAGCCCGATCCCTCAAAAGGACGCTACGAAATTCGTCCAAAACCTGTTACAAACAAAGAAGAAGTGCCTCCTGTTGTTCCACAGGAATCAACACCTCCTCCAGCACCACCTATTCCCAAGACATCAGAGACCGGCCAGATTGAACACGAAGCCACCTCGGAAAGCGCACCAGACAAGAAACCTTTTCAGCTTGCCAGGGAGACTTACCTGTCAGGCAAGGGCCCTGACGGGCATGCCGATATCTTCCTGCCCACCAATCCATTTGGCAGCAATTTTGCGACTAACAACATTGCCTCTGTCAATGCCGGTACCCATTCACTGAAGGTAGGCGGGGGAGGCATCAACGGACGTTTTTCCGATGAGATCCATCAAGCTGGTGACTACAAAGCATTCCACGCCGCAGTTCTGGAGCAGCGGGGCAACAGGCATGGAATCGGTGCCGTGCTTGACGTTGATGGTGTTGTGAATAAAAAGAGTCCGGGGCTGGCTGCCTGCCTGTTTTATATCCCAGAAGATGCTGATGAGCACCACCAGGGCACAGTTTTTCTGGACGTTTTCAAGGAAGATTTCCCTGCAGGCAACCCGGAAAACAGGGCCATGATCTATGTCGTCCCCCCCAAGGGGGATAACTATCCAAACAAGGAAGCTTTTCTCAAAGCTGTAAGGGCTACCGCCGCCAGACTCTATATGCTTCAGAACAGATACAACCTGCTGGTGGAAGAAAAGATCCGTCCCGGTCTACAGCCTCTTCCGGTATTACGCACCTGCGCATTCAGCTCTGATCTTTACAGGGACGACAAGGCCAGCGAGGCAGAAGTTGTGGCGGCGATAAAGTCAGGTTTTGCGACAGCTCAGAGGCAGCTTGAACGAAGCAGCATACCCAACACCATCAGGGAAATTCAGTATGAGGACGGCAGTAAAAAGCTCTTCTCCGGTACCACCTGAGGCCGGTTAAGACTAAGCCCTCGTTACTATACTCAAGGCATTATCATTCACGTCCAGGGAAGAAGGCATGAGTGGAGTGAACAGGCCGCCGGACCATTCGCCAGTTACCGGGATACCAACACAGTCGGAACCTCCGGAGCAGCCACCCAGCCAGAGGATCAAGCCTACCGACGCCCAGCCTCAGTTGCCTGAAAAAGGACAGGACATCCCGTCCAGGCCACTGGCCAGCCGCACGGCGGAAAAATCTTCTCCTGACCTGAATGTCAACACAGAGGCCCGGGCAGAAAAACTCAGACAGAATTACCTCCAGCAACAGGCTGTTGTCGGAGCCCTGGAAACCCAGCAGTACCTCCTGGACCACCTGGCGGATATACAGCAATTTCTCAACTACCCCAAAGCCAGCAGTATTGACGCGCCTTTCACCATCATCTGTGTTGGAGAGAAGGGTCGGATGACCAGTATCGTACCTGACGAAAGCACAGTGGGTAATGAAGAAGAGACTAACCGCCTGAGAGATACAGTAAAAGAGACCGTAAAGGCTATTGATCACTACTACACACGGGAGAAGAGAGAGCTACTGGCGGAGCAGCTTGATCAGGCCCGCGGGCTGTTGTCAGGCTATGCACACATGCTGGCTGACCTGGGGCTGAAAGAACCAGCAGCAACTGCCAGTCATCCCGTGGATCTGAACTCTCTGGCAAATACTCTGGCGGCACCCGGTGAACGACAGGCTCCTGCCAGCTTAATATCCACCCCGAAACCTCCTGTAATCACCTTCACCCCTGAACCGAAACTGCCTGATCCATTGTTGCAAAAAGCAGCACCTCCACCAGCCAGGCCAACACTCAAAGTAACCGAGCCTCGCGCTGGCCAGCACGAGGAAACGTCCAGACCTGCCCCGCCTTCGCCCAGTCATTCTTCACCAAGGAAACAGTTTCAGAGTGATTCTATTTCTGCTCAAACCAAAACCACTGTCAGTCACCCTAAAGAAGTCGCCACAGAAGAGCTGATCTCTTTCGATATATCTTCTCCTCCAACACCACCTGCACACGCGGCCGCCAGCCCCACTCACAGTACCGATCTGGAAGGCATTGTCATCCCGGTTTCATCGACCCCCACACGAAATGACGAGGCTGAGGATCAGAGTGCCAGTTTTCCCCGTCCAGAGTCAGACAACCGGTCAGAGTCAGAATCAGAGTCAGTAACAGGCTCTTCAACAGAACTTGTTGATAAAGAGACAATAAAGCAGTTTACCGACAGGCTTGACAGTCAGAACCTGGATCCTGTGGAAAAGCTTCATCCCTATCTGGTGGCTTTCAGGCAACATGATCTATACGGTGTAGGGGAGGTTCCAGATATAACGGCTCTCGGCAGCAGGCTCACACCACCGGTCCCTCTGGCAGCTTATTCCAGGAAGGTAGCCCATGACCGCCAGGGGCGGACACACCTGGCCAGAAAAGCCCTGTTGTTTCAGACTATGCTGAACCTCCACAAAAAGTACAAGGATGTGGAGGCGATGAAAATCCCTCCAGAGGCCGCAAAGGCATACCAGCTTGGAATTCTGTGCACCAGGCCAAACACCAAAAGTCTGCTTAAAAAGGACGGCTCTGAGCTTGACAGGGAAAATTGTCGTAAGCAGTTGCGCGATAAAAATATCAAACCCGTTATTGCCGATACCATAGCTACAGCCGTGACCGGCAGATCAAGGGAACCGGACAGCTTGCCCTGTACTCTGATGAGAGACGTCGAAAGGCTGGAGGAAATGAGGTTCAAGAATGAGTTCAAGGTCGAGGATCTTGAGTCCTTCAAAAAACTGGGAGTGCCTGGTTCATCTGAAATTTCAGAGGCTCAGAGCGACCTGCAGACACTCTGTGTTGAGTGGCAAAAGCTTCTCGCCAGCCAGGAAGAGCTGAATGGAAACCTGGAAACGACCACACCCGGACCAGACTTGGTTATAAAATCTAAGAGCTCAGAACTAAGCCGTATGGAAGTAAAAGCCCCTTTATCAGGAGAGATACTTAGAAAGGAGCTGGAGAATAGGCGGAACCCTTACCTGGAACAAAAAAAGCTGCTTCAGACTTCCGATTTTCTCAAAAATCTTTATGCGTATACTCCTGATTAAGAGCTTTCTGAAGCTACATCGATATTCAGCTCTCTGCGCAGCAGATGCATCACTGCCACCTCATCCGTGCATGCCTTGAATTCGTCGAGAAATGTCGCTCTGACCAGTTTCCGGGCCAGTCTGGCAAAGATTTTCATATGCCGGCCCCTGGCGCCCGATTCCCGGACTCCGAGCAGAAATACTGTATCCACCGGTTGATTATCCATTGCCTGCCAATCCACCGGCTCCCTCAAACGTAACACCCCGATTGAGTGGCTGTAGACGTGATCGGACTGACAGTGCGGTATGGCGATGCCATTGCCAAGCCCTGTTGAATAAACCACTTCCCGCCTCCAGGTGGCCTCCTCAACGGCCCTGCTGTCAGAAACCCTGCCGTCCAGGTACATCATGTCCACCAGCTCCTTGATGGCTTCCTCCTTGGTCAGGCAGTCGCAATCAAGCTTGATGATGGCCTGGTCTAAAACAGGGCGTGACGAGATATTGCTTGGATTCTTCTGCAGCAGGCTGCGAACCTGCTCAAGACTTTCACAGGTCACGGCCTGATTAAGCAGCTTACGACACTCTGAACTGTCCAGGTGACTGAGCTTCTCCTTGATGCTTGGAATCCCTTTACCGGGCAGGCTGATCTCATCCAGCCCCATCCCCACCAGCAATGGCAGCACCTCAGCAGCAGCAGCCATCTCCCCACAAAGCCCGACCCACCGTTTATGGCGATGGGCATCACTGACGACGTTTCTGAGCAGTCTCAGGAACGAAGGGTGGAGATAGCTGTAGAGCTCACTGACTTTTTCATTACCCCGATCCGCTGCGAGAAAATACTGGGCCAGGTCATTACTGCCGATACTGAAAAAGTCCACGTACCGCGCCATCTGGTCAATGACCAGACAGGTCGACGGCACTTCAACCATGATGCCGGTTTCCACATCACCGTAGGCGTCTCCCATCAGGTCCATTTCCTCCCTGACTTCGTTTAGCACTCCCTGCACCCATTTCACTTCATCCAGGCAGGTCACCATGGGAATCATGATGCGAACGTTTCCCTGGATGGCGCTGCGCAGTATGGCCTTAAGCTGTATTTTGAAAATGCTGTTGAACTGTGGATAAAGCCGCACCGCCCGATAGCCCAGAAAGGGGTTCTGCTCATTATCCAGTTGAAAGTAATCTACCGGTTTGTCCGCCCCTACATCCAGGGTTCGGATGATCACAGGCTTATTTCGGGCCACTCTGACGACGCTGCTGTAAATCCAGAGCTGTTCAGACTCATCCGGTGCCCGGCTGCGTTCCATATACATCATTTCGGTACGAAACAGACCAATACCCTCGGCGCCATAGGCAAAAGCCGACTCAGCATCTTCCACCCCGACTATGTTGGCCCCCACCTCAATCTTACATCCATCGCGAGTCCGGGCCTTTTTCTGCAGAAAAGGGGCGCATTTCTCCCTGAGTCTCTGCTGTTTCCTGCCTTCCTGGGCATAATAACGACGGACCTGTAACGAAGGATCAGCAATCAGCAGGCCCAGGCAGGAATCCAGAACCACCTCCCTGGCTTTGGCCATCAGCTCCCTCGCCCCGAGAACCCCCACCACCACCGGAATGCCTCTGGCCCTTGCCAGCAGCACAGTATGAGAAGCCTTGCCACCACTTTCCAGAACCAGGCCATTCAGATAGCGCTTGTCCAGCGCCATAAACTGGCTGGGAGTCAGGTTATCGGCCAGGCAGATGCTGTCCTGGGTCAGAATATCCGGGCTGTAAAGGCAGCCACTGCCATAAGACAGCCTCAGCAGCTGATCACAGAGATCACGGATATCAATGACCCGATCCCGAAGATAACCGCTTTCACTACTCTCAAGCACCTGAGAAAAGTGCTCGAGGGTTGCTTCGATGCTCTCGGCCACAGAGAGCCCGTTCTCTACATGCTCAAGAAGCCTGGCCCTGAAATCCGGGTCTCCAGCAAGAGCCAGGTGGGCATTCAGCACCTCTCTTTCGGCCAGCAGCTCTGCTTGCTCCACGGCACTCTGCAGCTGTGCCTGGACCTGTTCCATGGCGCCCAGCAGCCGCAGGCGCTCTCCGGTAACACCGGCATAAACAGCGTGATCAACACCGGGCAGAAAGCGATACTCCTTAAGTCGAACCGGCACGCCACTGGCCCATCCGTCGCCAGTGGGTACCCCCCGACAAGACTTCAGATTCAGTGTTCGCAGGGAGGGTGGAAGAGTTCCGGCTTCTCCTGTCTCCGGAAGGTTGTCATCGCAACCGGGCAGAACATTCACAATGAACTGTTGAAGTCGTTTAAATGCCTCTTCGGCATCCTCTCCGGATACCGTCAGGAGGCAGGCGTCACGGTGGTTTATATCAGCGCCGATGATAGAGAGAACGCTCTTGAGGTTGGCTGTACGGCCGTTACGCTGATTTTCTATGACAAGACTGGCATTGAAGGGGCTGGCTTCCCTGGCCAGATAACTTGCCGGACGTGCATGCAATCCATTGATCAGTTCACAGGTAAAAGATAGCTCCTTCAGTTTCATCGCCCCCGGTTTCCTCTGATCTTCTGATTGTTACAGACAATCCTCCCTGGTGATGATTCCAGCGCTTCTGCCAGCTAGTTCTGACCCAGCTGGGCCATGACGGCTTCAGGGTTACGAATGGCTTCTGCAACAGGAACCTTGACGACCCGCAGGTCTGTGAACCGGTGTTCACCTTCTACGGCTATATCCACTGCAAACAGAGCCACATCAGCTTCTTCGATATCCTGCTCGGTGATTTCGTTTTCTATGCCCATGGCGCCCTGGGTTTCGACCTTGATATCGTGCCCCATTGCCAGGCCCGCTGCCGTCAGTTTTTCTGCAGCCATGTAAGTGTGGGCGATCCCCGTAGGGCAGGCGGTAACAACGACTATTTTCATTCTGACTTTCCTCTGCAACCACTGACCACTCTGGTTTACTGTCCCCTGAGTACTGCAAGTAAATATCAAGGGTAGGCAATCCTGTTCACCCGTTACTGCTGACCACCGGGTAACTTTAGCAGCAGCATGAGATTCTGCCTGAATCCTGTTGGTCAACAGAGTCTGAGGCCAGTAGAAGTTTGCAAGTCGAAGAAAAAAATAGCAGCCCTAACAGGAAGGTGTTGCTCAGGATGCCAGGTCCAGGATACGGGTCATTGGCCATGAGCCAGCCAATGACCCTTTTTGGACCGGAACTACTGCCCGTCTTCAGGCAAAGAGACCTTCAGACGTTCCAGAATCTTTCCGGTGGCGGCCAGGATACGATAGCGGGCAAAAGCTTCCTGATAAATTGAGCGGGTAAAACTCTGGCTGGCCTGGAACAGTTCATTCTCACTGTCGAGCAGGTCCAGAAGAGTGCGTTTGCCAATGTTGAACTGCTCTCGGTAGGCCTCGACGGTTTCCCGACTGGAAGTCTCGTGCTGAAGCAGGTATTCCTTCTGCTCCATGGCAAAGGTATAGGCGGCCCAGGCCAGGCGCAGTGTTTCCTCTACATTCCTCAGAGCTCTGTCCCTTTGAGCCCGGCTCTCTTCCGTCCGAAACGCACTCTCCTTCAGGCGGGCACGGTCTGAGCCGCCACGAAACAGGTTATAACGCATGCGCAGCATCGCAGTAGTGTCTTTCTGGGTGCCCAGCTGCCCATCGACATTATGTCGCCAGCTCTGGTCCAGTTCGAGGTCAAGGGTGGGATAGAAAGTGCTCTGCTGCGACGAATAGAAAGACTCTGCCGACTTGATATCGAAGTCCGTCGCTATGATGCCCGGGTTACTTTTCACTGCTGTCTGTAACGCCATATCAAATGATGCGGGCATTTCCAGCTTGTAGCTTCCTGGCTGTTGCAGGTCTCTGGGCATAGACCCAACCAGCTTCAGATATTCGCTTTCGGCATCCTGCAGGTTGTTGCGGGCATTGACCAGGTTGGCATTGGCCCGGGCTCTACGACCTTCTATCTGGGTCAGATCCGAGCTTCTGGAAACGCCCTGGCGCGTTCTTTGCTCAATCTGCCTGTAGATACTGTCGTGAATCTTCAGGTTTTGCTCGGCCTGTTCAAGCAGGTCGCGCCGCTCCAGAACCTTGATGTAGACATCCGAGATTCTCAGACTGAGATCCTGCAGTGTACTTTGCAGCCGATGTTGCTCAGCAGTGGCTCTGAAGCGCGCCTGTTTGACGCTGCTGCTGGTGTTAAAGCCGGAAAACACTTTCTGCCTTAAGGTAACAGAAGCTTCCTTGCGGGTATATGTAACTCCATCATTGGGGTTTTGAGCTGCTCCGTCTTCTGGCTCAGGATAGTCGCGTCTCTGCTTGCCATAACCGGCGGACAGGTCAAAAGTGGGCAGGTAGTCGCCCCAGGCTACATCGACATTCTCCATCTCGGCGCGGAAGCGATTCAGGCCGGCAATAGCCTGAGGATTCTCTTTCAGAGCCTTGCCAATCACTTCATCAAGTGTTTCGGCTCCCCCCGCAGAACTGACTGAAAGGCCGCAGGCCAACAGGCCTGCCGCCACAAATCGATTCGCATTCATTTGCATCCCTGCTGTGACGTTACTGGTTTTTGTTATTCACTGCATCGACCTGTCTTCCCCAAGCTTTAACACCTTTTCCCGTCCGGATCGTCTGGTCAGACCCCTCCTATCTGTGATAAAAATGCTTTTAGCTTGGCTCAAAGCCTGCTGTTAGCCCTAAAACAACGATAAAACAGTCAGATTCTTGATAACTGCGCTTTAATCCGGATCGATTACTGGCAGATCTTTATCAATCGCACTTATTTAACTGTTTTCTCGCTGCTCCGGCAGGCTGCGAAGGTTCAGCCGCTCGACGCGGAGACTGTGCCTGCAAGCCAGGCACCGGACCTGAATCCAGACCCTGAGCTGGAAGTAAGGACAGAGAGGCCGGCAGAAAAAATAATTAGCAGCCTCAAGCCACAGGACTGGCGTACTGGATATCCGGGGGAATGTATGGATAAAGTTATGAACAACCTGAAGGTGATGGTCATAGACGACAGCAAGACCATCCGGCGGACAGCCGAAAGCCTTCTCAAGAAAGCAGGGTGCAGCGTTGTCACCGCTACCGATGGCTTCGACGCCCTGGCCAAGATCGCAGAAAATGATCCTCATATTATCTTCGTGGACATCATGATGCCGCGCCTTGACGGCTATCAGACCTGCGCCCTGATCAAGAACAACAACACCTATAGCAAGACCCCTGTGATCATGCTGTCCAGCAAGGACGGCCTGTTTGATCGGGCCAAGGGCAGAATTGTCGGCTCTGACCACTACCTGACCAAACCGTTCAGCAGGGATGAGTTACTTGGCGCCATACGCGACCACTGTCCGCCCAAGGCTCTGGCAGGTTAGCCTGCCGAAAGGGAGAAGCGCCATTAAAGGTGCTGTGTCGTAACAACAAACAATAAGAGCAACACTCCGACAGGATTCGGACTGAAGTAAAGGAAGGCAAACAATGGCCAATATACTCATCGTTGATGACTCCCCCACGGAGCTGTTTCAACTGAAAGAGATGCTGGAAAAACATGGGCATACGGTTTTGACTGCAGAAAATGGCGCTGATGGCGTAGCGCTCTGCCGACAGGAACAGCCTGATGCAGTGCTCATGGACATAGTTATGCCCAACCTGAATGGCTTCCAGGCTACACGACAACTAACAAAAGCTTCGGAAACAGCCCATATTCCCGTCATCATCATCACCACCAAGGATCAGGAGACTGACCGGGTCTGGGGTATGCGCCAGGGCGCCAGTGATTACCTGAGCAAACCTATTCGGGAAGATGTGCTGCTGAAAACCCTCAACAGTGTGATGGAGGCGGCACCAGCCTGATAATCAACGACGATGAATAACAGTCAGTTCACCCCGTTCAGCTGCCTTGAAGAACTTGAAAGTCTGGCCATTGCCCACGCTGCTGACCTGCCCGAGCAAAAGGCCAGTACTGTTTACTGGACAGGCGTAGCTTTTACATTGAACGACGATGAGTTTGTGATGCAGATCGGGGAAGTCACAGAAATCCTGCCAGTGCCTTCTACCACCCCTCTTCCGGGGGTGCACACCTGGGCCAAGGGGGTAGCCAACGTACGGGGCAGGCTACTGCCTGTTGTCGACCTGGGAGAATTTCTTGGCCGGCAGAGACCGGCCAGACTGGCTGAAAACAGGATACTGGTTATCCAGCAGGATGACCTGTCTGTTGGTCTGGTGGTGGATGCCGTCCAGGGGTTGATGCACTTTTCCACCAGCAACCATCACGAAGAGCTGCCTGAAAGCCTGCCTGACTCTGTCAGGCCATTCAGTGCTGGCCATTATCACCAGGACCGGGATTACGTGGTTTTCAATACCAGCCGGCTGGTCAGCAACGAACGTTTTTTGAGAGCGGCCATAGAACAATGAAGACAGGCAACACCCAGGCCAGACAGCCACTGGCAAATGCATACGGTACAGTAAGCCATGCGCTGAGGAATGCAGCTTTTGTCTACGGAGATGAAAGCGGCATATCCAGGGATAAGCACCGGGGACATCAATAATGAAAAACAAAACTGCTGGAAATGCCCAGGGCGTCAGGACCAACCGGGCCATTATCGGCTCCATTGTTCTGCTGATTCTATCGCTCTCAATCCTGGTCGGCTCCTTCGTTTTCATTAACCTGCAGAGCAACCTCAGCCAGGCGCACTTATCGGATTCCGGTGAATTGCGGGTTCTCTCCCAGCGTATCGCTACCAGTGCATCAGAAGCATCAGCGGGTAAAGAAGAAGCCTTCGCGCTGCTTCGGGAAGCAAGGGATGAATTTGAAGCCCGTCTCAATGCCCTGAAATCCAGAAAGATCACCGTTACCCGTTATCAGAACGACAGTGACCGGGCGGCAGCATCCCAGGTTCAATCCCTGGACCTGGCCTGGTCAGAGCTGAAAGTAGAAGCGGACAACATCCTGGCAGCGGAAGAAACGGTACTGAACCTCCATGACGTCGCCCAGACCCTTGGTGAAACGGTGCCTCAACTGCAGGTGGAATACGACGAAGTGGTTGAGATCCTGCTGGAGAACTCTGCACCTGCCGATCAGATCGCCATGGCGCAGCGTCAGCCCTGGTTGTCTGAGCGCATCATGCGCAGTGTTTCCAAGGTTCTGGAAGGGGGTGATGACTCCATCATGGCGGCAGACAGTTTTGGCCGCGACGCCAAACTCTTCGGCCGGGTTCTCAATGGTATGCTGGATGGCAACCTGGCCATGCGTATCTCTCAGGTGACGGATGAGGAAGCCATTGATCGTCTGGTGGAAATCTCTGACCTGTTCGGTTTTGTTGAAGGCAGTGTTGATGAAATTCTGGAAACCTCCCCGGAACTGTTCCAGGTACGTGCCGCATCAGACCAGATATTCACTGACTCTCAGCAGCTGCTCCAGCAAACCTCGATCCTGGTTAACACCTTTGAAAACGCCGCCAGGGAACGATTCATCAACGAAAACATTGCCATCGCTTTCGGTGCGCTGGCCATGCTGTCCCTGTTCCTGGTGGCGTTCAGCATAGTCCGGGATACCCGTAAGCGCCTGACTGAAACTGCTGCTCAGAACGAAATCAACCAGACCGCTATCCTGCGACTGCTTGATGAAATGGCAGACCTTGCGGACGGTGACCTGACGGTTAGAGCGACAGTAACGGAAGACTTTACCGGCGCCATTGCTGACTCCATCAACTTCTCCATAGAACAGCTAAGAAGCCTGGTAAATACCATCAACCAGACGGCAGTGGAAGTAGACACCTCAGCGCAGCAGACCCAGAGTACCGCCAGAGAACTGGCCCAGGCTGCCGAGCACCAGGCTGAGGAAATCAATTTCACCACCCAGTCGGTGAACAGCATGACCGACTCGATGAAGCAGGTTTCTGAAAGTACCAATGAATCGGCCCAGGTGGCAGACCGTTCTGTGGAAATCGCTACCAACGGTGGCCAGGTGGTACGGAACACCATCGAGGGCATGAACACCATCCGGGAGCAGATTCAGGACACTTCCAAGCGAATCAAGCGACTGGGTGAGTCGTCCCAGGAAATCGGCAACATTATCTCCCTGATCAATGACATTGCCGACCAGACCAACATCCTGTCCCTGAACGCCGCCATACAGGCATCCATGGCTGGGGAAGCCGGCCGGGGCTTCGCGGTCGTAGCCGACGAGGTCCAGCGACTGGCGGAACGGGTTTCAGGGGCAACCAAACAGGTGGAGGCTCTGGTTTCCACGATCCAGACCGACACCAATGAAGCCGTTATCTCCATGGAGCAGACCACTACGGAAGTGGTCAATGGTGCCCAGCTGGCGCAAAGCGCCGGTGTCGCCCTGGAAGAGATTGAAAATGTTTCCCGGAACCTGGCCAGCCTGATCCGGAACATTTCCGATACCGCCAGGGGCCAGACCGAGTCTGCAGCGCAGATTTCCCAGCGGATGGTCACCATCCGGGAAATCACCACACAGACCGCGTCAGGTACCAACGCCACCGCCGGCTCGGTAGGTACCCTGGCGGAAATGGCACTGGAAATGCGTCAATCTGTATCCGGGTTCCGCCTCCCGAAGCCTGAAGGCAGTGAAGAAGACGCTGTTGCCTGATCAGAAAGCTAGATCAGCGGGTGGGTCAGAAAGCCCTCTCCTACAGCAAGCAAATGACAATGGGCGTATTGTTTTGCCGGTGGGCAGACGACAGCCATCTGCACAGATAAGAACGACACAAAGCGTTGGTGCTTTGACGACGGGAGCCTTACATGGCTGAACAACAGGATTATGCCGGACTTGGCTGGGTCAAGGGTGAGATCACTGCCACGCTCACTGAAGCCCGCCAGGGTCTTGAGAAGCATCTTGGCGAATCAGGGAATCCTGCCCATCTGGTCTCCAGCCAGAAGGCCTTCGACCAGATTTACAGCACACTTAAAATGCTCCAGCAGGTCGGCGCAACACACCTGGCCCTGGAGATGAAGCAGCTTGCTGAAGCCGTTGGCAATGGCAGGGTTCAGCAGGCCGATTCGGCTCTTGACTGCCTGATGCAGGCCTGCCTGCAGCTGCCCGGATACATAGAGCACATCATTGGCAGTGGCATGGACAGACCCATGTCGATACTGCCATTGATCAATGAGATGCGTGCCCTGCGTGACGCAGACCTGCTGCCTGAGTCGACCTTTTTCTTCCCGGACCTGGACCATGAGATTTCCCCTGTCAGTTCTGACCACTTACAGCGACTCAAAAGCTCAGGCCTGGACCCGCTGCTGAGAAAGCTGAGACAGAAATACCAGATTGCCCTGGCCGGCTACCTTCGCGAGCAGAACCGTCCCAAGCAGCTGCAGCTGATGGGCAGGATTTTTGCGAAACTGCAGGACCTTCTCTGGGGCTCTCCCATTTCACCGCTCTGGGAAGCCAGCGTCGCCCTGACTGAAGGCCTCGCGGAGCACTCCATCGAACAGACTCTCAACGTTGCCAACCTGTTGAGAGAGCTCGATCACCAGCTACGAACCTTTATTGACCAGGGTGTGTCGTTTATAAACCTGCCGCCTGAAGATGAACTGTTCAGAGGGCTGCTCTACTGTATCGCCACGGCCGAAGGCCATTCAGGCTTCACCGGCGCTTTAAAAGACAGGTACAACCTGGAAGAAACCCTTGCCGACGCTACCCGGTCAGTTTCAGGTACTTATGTTGGCATCGACGTAGCCGCCCCAGTTGTTCAGGCTCTCAACGACGAGCTTGCGGGTGTCAAGGATGCCCTTGACCTTTATCTGCTGTCACCAGAAGCGGACGCGCTGATTCTGGAAAACCAGCTTCCCATCGTTCAACAAGTGGCAGATACCCTGGCCATGCTCGGCATGGACGACCAGCGTCAGGCAATGCTGCGACAGAAAGAGGTTCTTAAAGATATTATCAGCAAGGGCCGAAGCTCCGAACAGGAGTTAATGGGCGTAGCTGCTGCTTTCCTGGATCTTGAACAAGCCCTTAGCCAGTATGCCCAGGGTCAGATCAGCAGTTCTTCTGCTGAAACCTCCCTGATGGACGATGTGTACCAGGCGGTAATTCAGGAAGCCCGCAAGAGCCTGGACCAGGCCAAGGACGATATCGCCGATTATCTCGACAGTCACAAGGACCCCGCCTATCTCGAAAGAATCCCTTCACTGTTGCGGGACATCCATGCCGGTCTGTCCATGACCCCCCTGAGCCGGGCGGCAAGCCTGGTTGAACGTTGCCGCCAGCATATCCAGACAGTCTGGCCAGATACGAAAAACCAGCCGCAGCAGTCCGGCCTGGTGCACCTGGCCGACGCCATCACCAGTATCGAGTATTACCTGGAACGACTCAGCGACAAAGGCCAGGGAGAGGTTGAAGCGATCCTTGAAGTGGCCGAGGAAAGCCTGCTGGCACTCGAAAATGACCAGGAGGAAGAACCAGAGCAGGCGCCGGTAGAAAGCGCTCTTCCTGTTTTTAAACTGGATGACCTGGCGATAGTAAAAGATGATTCGCCCTTTAGCGTTGAACAAAGACAGTCACAACATCAACCCGTTGAAGGTTCAACACAGGAAACCCCACCAACCGTAACAATAGCCCAAAAGTCTGCTGTATTTTCCATTGACGACCCAATGGAAAACACCACTAATGACGGCTCTGATTCGGATCTTATTGAGTTCGAGTTCAGTACATCTTCAATATCGACTCCTGCTCCTTCCACTCCCGCCGAGACGGAACCAGTGCTCTCCCCGGCTCTGGTTCTGGCGCCAGAGTCATTAGAGATCAATCTCGAGGAAGAAACTCCGCACCTGCACAGTCAGGATGAAAGTGGCATTTTTCCTGAAACCAGTCCGGAGCCAGAGCTCTCTGTTTCAACATCCGGGCAGCCTGAAGTAAACGATGATCTGCTGGAAGATGAGCTGTTGCAGGTCTTTATCGATGAGGCAGGCGAAGTACAACAGCAGTTGAGCGTTAAAATTCCTCACTGGCAGGCCAACAGTGAAGACACTGAAGCTTTAAAGGATATACGCAGAGCCTTTCACACACTGAAAGGCTCTGGTCGTATGGTTGAGGCCAATGTGGTCGGTGAACTGGCCTGGTCGGTCGAGAACATGCTCAATCGTCTGATTGATGGCAGCATTCATGCTGGCCCGGTTCTTCATGACCTTATTGGCCGGGTTATCGCCCTGCTGCCAGAGCTGATCGATGATTTTTCCAGGCAGAACCAGCTGCTGACTCCCGAAGTTCTGCTATGCATGGAACAGGCCGATGCACTGGCCCGCGGAGAACGGGTTCCGATCACTGAAGAGCAGGCTGATGAAGCCTCTGCAGACTTCTTTGAGTCAGTGGAGCTGGAAGAGACAGTTCTTGAGCCCGAGGGTGAAGAAAAAGCCCTGGAGCCAGAGCCTGTTTTGCCTGAACCGGAACTGTTCCAGCCTGAATCTGGTTTTTATGTCTTGGGCTCTGAGCACCAGCAAACAGGACCTGAGTCAGACGTCCTCTATGACCAGCAGTTACTGGCTGTGTTTCTGCCTGAAGCCAGGATCCATCTTCAGACAGTCTTCGACTTCATTGATGAGGTCAGATCCAGGGGCGGCAAGCTCCAGATCAATGACCAGATCCAGCGTGCGCTCCATACCCTGAAGGGCATGACCCGGATGGCAGAAATCGAGCCCCTGGCGATACTGGTGACGGCCATCGAGAGAAATGTCAAAGACTTTCGTGCTCACCTGGTACCGGCTGATGATCGGGTCGTGCGCATGCTGACCGAAGGGTTGCAGTTAATCGAAAGTGGCCTGGAACAGATTGAAGCCACAGGCAGGGAGCCGGACCTGGATGCAGAAAGCTATCTGTCCTGGCTTGAGGCGCTTCATGCCCAATTGATTGCTGAGCAGCAGAAACTCCAGGCCTCCACCCGCCTGCACAGCATCGGACAGAAAGCCGCCCTGTTCCTCACGGAAGGGATTGAACTGCTTCTTGATGCCGAAAGTTATCTGGAAAAATGGCGTCAGGGCATGTCGGCCGGGGAGCTAGACCTTTTCAGGACAGAGCTTGCCACTCTCTCTGAGCGTTCCAGGGAAGCAAGGCTGGATACTCTGGCTGAACTCTGTGAAGTTTTGCTGGATGTCTGTGAATACCTGGGCCAGCATCACTCTAGATTGCCTGCTCCCCTGGTATCACCTCTTTCCAACGGTTTTGAAGCCCTGGTGGATATGATGAACCAGGTGGCCGCCCAGCAAACCCCCGTGTCACCACAGCCGATATTCACTGCTCTGAGGAAATCCCTGGAAGCACTGCTTGTTCAGGATCTGGAGAACAGTTCCGTAGAGCTGGAAGAGACTGTTCATGACTTGTCTGCTGAAGACGATGATGAATTACTGAAGCTTGAAGCTGTCTATACGTTTGAGATCCCGGAACCTGCAGAAGTAGAAGCCAGGCCAGAGCAGGATAACCATGAAGAGATGCTCACCGGAATGGAGTTCCCTGAGGATCTTGCCTTTGAGACCCTGTCCGATGAAGTTGTGTCAGAAGAAACCATCACGCCCCAGGAAATTACTCAACCAGAGCCTTATACTCCGACGCCTCTGAATGTTGAAGTCGAAGAGCATGACCAGGAGCTGATGGAACTGTTCCTGGAAGAAGCCGCAGACCTGACTGAAGATTGCGCACAGTCTCTGGAGCTCTGGCTCGATGATCGCCAGAATCTTGAGTACGTCGCAGAACTGCAACGCTCTCTTCACACCTTGAAAGGTGGGGCAAGAATGGCTGACCAGCCGGAACTCGGGGATATCAGCCACGCCATTGAAGATATCTATGAGTCCATCGTCGAGGGCAGGTTGCCGGCAGGCTCTGCACCTCTTGCTCTGTTGCAGACAGCACACGACCAGATCGACAACATGCTGCTGGCTATCAGACAACAGGAGGCCTTGCCTGACCCTGCTGACATTATCACCAGGCTGCAGCAATGGCCTGAGGAAACAGCGCTTAAAAGTACATCCGCCGCTTCCGGGGCTCAGACGGCAATACCTGATTATCTTGGGTCGGTAACATCATTCGAGAACAGTGCCGATACCGGGACTCCCGAGAGCACCAGACCTTTAGACACTGTAGCCAGTTCCGAAGCAGAACTGGAAGTCCTGCAGAGTGCCGTCACGGCCCAGAGTTCATTCAATCCGGAAATCAGAATTGAAGAGGCGACGCCCACCACTACGCGCCTGACGACACCGGTCACCCAGAGCCTGCCAAAAACCAGTGAAATGATGCGGGTGCCCTCTGAATTGCTGGAGCAGCTCGTTGACCTTTCCGGTGAATCGAACATCACCCGTACCCGGATCGAGCAGCAGACCCTGGAGGTCCGCCAGACTCTGGACGAGATGGAAAGCACCATCAACCGGGTAAAAGAGCAGTTGCGCCGGCTCGACATCGAGACCCAGACCCAGATTCTTTCCAGCCATGAAGCAGAATCCGGAGGCAACCCTGACTTCGATCCCCTGGAAATGGACCAGTATTCGGAACTGACCCAGCTGTCCCGCTCACTGGTTGAATCCGCAACTGACCTCATGGACCTGAAGGAGGTGATCCTCAATAAAAACCGGGACGCCGAAACCCTGCTTCTGCAGCAGTCCCGGACCCAGATCGACCTTCAGGAAAAACTGATGCGGGCGCGGATGGTGTCCTTCGGCCGACTGCTGCCGCGTCTGCGTAAAATTACCCGACAGCTGTCCTCTGAGCTGGACAAGCCTGTGGAACTCAATGTCACCAACGCAGAAGGAGAAATGGACCGCACCATGCTTGAGCGGATCCTGGGCCCCCTTGAGCATCTTCTTCGTAACGCCATTGACCACGGCATTGAAAACTCCCGTGAAGAACGACTGCAACAGGGTAAACCAGAAGCCGGTCAGCTGGAGCTGTCGATAAAGCGCGATGGCGCGGATATCATGCTGGTATTGTCCGATGATGGCCTGGGCATTGATACCGAAGCCGTTTATGCCACGGCCGTCGAAAAACATATGATCGCTCCTGGCGACCAGTTGCTGCCAAAGGAAGTAGCCCAGTTAATCCTTGAGCCTGGTTTTTCTACCGCCGAATCTGTCACGCAGATCTCTGGCCGGGGACTGGGACTGGACGTGGTCAACACGGCAGTAAGGCAGCTGGGAGGCAGTGTTGAGATCGACAGCCAGACCAGCAAAGGCACCCGATTCATACTTAGATTGCCGTTTACCCTGTCGGTAAACCGTGCCCTGATGGTCGAGGCCGGCGGAGTTCTCTACGCTATTCCCATGCCAGCCATTGACGGTGTTACTGTCGTCCATACCAATACTGTGATGGACTGCTATCAGAACCAGAAAACCCTTGAATACGGTGGCCAGGAACACCGGGTTATGTTCCTTGGTGAGCTACTCGGCGGAGTCACCCCCAGAATCCAGGAAGACCAGGCGTCGCTATTGATTGTACAGCGTGGCGGCCAGAATATTGCACTCCATGTGGATGCCATAACCGGCAACCGGGAAATCATCACCAAGAGCCTGGGACCCCAGTTCGCAGGACTGACCGGCGTCAATGGCGCCACCATGCTCGGTGACGGGCGTGTCGTGATCATTATTGACCCTGCCGCCCTGATACGAAAACACCGCGCTACTGAGCACCTTGTGGATACCCCAGTACCAGAGATTGCTGCCAATGAGGTCTCTGCCAGAGTGCTGGTAGTCGATGACTCAGTAACCGTAAGAAAGGTCACCAGTCGTATACTCACCCGGGAAGGCTACACCGTTGACAGCGCCCGGGATGGTGTTGAAGCCATGGCCAGCCTGTCAGAAAGAGTTCCGGATATCGTGCTGCTGGATATCGAGATGCCAAGAATGGATGGCTACGAGGTGGCCAGCGCCATTCGCAACGACCCGAAACTGCAATCACTGCCCATCGTCATGATCACTTCCAGGACCGGTGAGAAGCACCGGGCCAGGGCCTTCAGCCTGGGCGTGAATGAATACATCGGCAAGCCTTACCAGGAAACGGTACTGCTTGAAATTATTGAGAACCTGATCGGCCCGCAAAGCCTGAAAGGGGCCGGAACAGGATAAGAAATGGACGCAGCAAAAACCATTGCCACCCTGCTGATCCCCATGCAGCAGAAGCCTCTGCTGGTGCCGGAAGCCTGCATTGCTGAAATTGTCGACTACCGTCGCCCCGTTCCCGGCCAGCTGAAAGCGAGCTGGTGTCTTGGGAACATTGGCTGGAGAGGCCTGGAGATTCCCCTGATCTCTTTTGAAAAGTTGAACCAGGGGCGTTTTGCCGATTTCTCGGCCACTGCCCGGATCGCCATCATGAACAATACTTCCGGAAATCCGGAGATGCCGTTTTATGCTGTGGTGATCCAGGGCCTGCCGCAACCCATCCCGGCTACGGTCGACGACGTTAAATCAGCGACAGCAGATGCAGGCCCGGCGGAAATGGCCAGGGTTCTGGTCAGGGAAATACCTGCGGCGATTCCCAACCTGTCTCTGGTGGAACAGGAGCTGGCTAAAGAAATTATCTGAGTCGGCATCACCTGGAGCTCAGTGCTAGGGACTGGCTCCGAGCCTTTCCAGGCCCTCTTCGCACTGCTGTCGTATGTTTTCATTTTCAGTTTTTTTCTTGAGCTCTTTGTAGGCCGCAATGGCGGCTTTTTTATATTCTTGCACTTCCAGGGCGTAGGCAAGGTATATCATAACAAAGTCCTCATGCCTTCCCAGTATCAGCTCTACCCCGATGAAGTCTTGAGCCTGATCATCGTTATTGACCTGCCGCCCTGAGAACAGTCCTGGCAAAAGCACCTCTTCCAGATTAACAGAAAAGCCTCCTGTTGTTGTCAAGGCATTCTGAGGCAAAAGAACCTGGATCTGGTGGGTTGCAGCCAACAGTGTCACTATTTCCAGCCACGCCTCTTCCGTCTGGATTCTCAGAAAGAGATAGTCCTGGGAAATCACGAGCATATCATGCAGTACTTTATAAATATCAGCTTTTCGGCTATTGACAAGCGCTTCTGGCATGCCACCGACGAACTTGAGCAAAGCCATAGCGAAATTATATGGTTCTTTCTCATTCCGAATACTGGTCAATTGACTGTCGAATTCAACCTGAGTGAATGCCGCTTCAGCTATGTCCTTTGACGCCTGATCCCTGTCGTGCTGTAAACTTTTTACCGCTCCCGGATATAGCCTCAACAGTTCATCCACGTTGTCCAAATAGCTCTGAGCCTGCTTTAGATCACATTGACTCAATGCATCATAGATTCTAGGGAAGACTCTGGCTGTCGTTTTTCTCAGCTCAGCACTCAGTTCAGCCCATAAAGCCTCTGTTGGCCGCTGCTCCTCCCACGCCAAACCAGAGCCCTGCAACAAAGTTTCGCCATTATCCTCTTGCCCCTTTGACTGCTGTATCAGTTCGTATAGACGTTGACTGCTTTTAAGCCGCAATTTCCTTTTCGAAGTATTTTCACGTACAGCACTGCTTGTTGGAATTGAATCAGTCAGCCGCAATGTTTCCCTGGCTTTTGCAAAATCAAAGCCTTTCTCCTGTTTGACGGCACTGAGTCTGCAACTTTTTAGAAAAGCTATTCTTAGTTTGCTCCAACGTTCAAAGGTGGCTTCAGAATGCGTGCTTTCGGCAAACTTTGGTCCCAGGTCAATGATTTTCTGCTTGGCGTCAAACAGGATCTCAGATCTGATCAACTGTTCAATTTCATCGAGCTGGGGGGCAAGAACATCTGGGTGAGGGCTTTCTTCCCTTTCAGTGACATCCATAGACAGCCCTTGTGTGCTCACTTCAGGTTCAAGGTCAGTGCTGTCTTGCGGGGCGTTCCCAGCACCTTCGACCTCCACAGTTAGATCCATTGCAGCAGGTTCCTGCGGTGATAGCCCGACAGGATCAGAAACAGAGTCGTCAGTATAGGTGCCCTTCAGCCAGCGGAGCCCTCTTCTCTGGATATCAAATAACTGAGATTCATAATCACTCAGAGCACTGACCAGCCTTTGTCCATATTGCCTCGCACCCACATTATCGTCCTTTTGATGGGTGACCATGAAGTCGTACAGAGTTGGCCAGACCGCTATTCGCAGGCGACTATAAAGCATCGCTTTAATTCCTCCGGGCAGGGAATCAAGCAGGGCAGGCTGGAGAAGAGCTAAAATCAGACCCAGTGCCGTGTTGAAAGAGCCCTCCTGTATATACCCATCAATAACACTTTTCAGCTTACCGATTTTCAGGGTTTTCGTCGTATACACAATCGCCGCCCTGGCATTCTGAAACTCAGGAAATAGCTCAAAGTCAACTGTCAGAAATTCTTGGACAGAAAGTGTTGCTGAAGTTCTGAGTTTAGAAAGGTTCTGCTGACATTCCCAAGCTACCTGACTGTCTATTATCTTGCCTTTTTCCAGCATCCTCAGGCTCAATTCAAGACGATGTCTGTAGATGAAACTCCTTTGGGCAGAGAACTGGTCCGGCTTTACGGCAAGTTTCACTGCAGTGTACATTAGACCACGATAATGCTTTAGGGCTGAATTTTTTTGATCATTCTCAATGCCTAATAGATCAGTTAAGGGCAGTATCTCGGCTTGGAGCTGGTCAACAGCGACCTGAATCTGACCGTTCTTCAGTTTGTCTTGTATCTCATCAAGAGAGTGGTGAATAACACTGCACCAAATTAACGACAGCGGCCTCAAGGTATAGAGACTCATTACCAGCCTATAATGGTTGTAGATATTATGAACCTGCCTCCTGACATCAGTATACTGATGTCCCTTAAGGCTCTCGAAAATTTTGCTAATCTTCTTCTCCAGAAATTCCCTGCCCCAATCGAAACAGGCCCTCTCAATCTTAATTTCTTGAATTTTAGATAGCATATTGAAAGGAGTCAGGCAGACTGGCATCAGCTGCGGCAAAACCCTACCAGTTTTGGCGGTATCAATATCGCCAGAATCAACATGGTCCATTATTCCACTAAAAGCGTTTGCAAAAGCCTCTTCTATGTCATTCTTTTCATGCCAATGCGGTGGACGAGCGTCAAAAACAAGATGAGCCCGAATCAATTGGCCAATGGCTTCATGGTAATTTCCCTGGTGGTTTAGCTCCCTGGCGCTTTTTATTTGCTTCTCAACGTATCGTTCTGAAACCGTGGGCTCTCTTTCGTATCTGTCCTGACGCCTATGGGAACTACTATGGGAACTATAACGCCCAGCTTCTCCTTGCCTGCTTCCCCTCACAAAGGGTTTACCCCTATAAGCATTATGTGTCCGCTTTCTGGGTGGATACTCTTGTTCAAGCATACCTTTCTTCCGCTTCTGGCCCGGATTACCAGCAACCCACCCGGGTGGATAGTGCCAGCCTCCGCCAGCAGGCAAGCGTGGCCCGAACACCTCCGGATACAGCCACTCTATGATTGCCAGGGAAGAAAGGCTGTGTTCTCGCCAGTTGATTCGATGCTCCCGACCTTCTCTGTCCCGGAGCAGATAAACGACATTGCCTGTTTTATCATAACTACGTATCACCAGGTTGAACCGGTGACTAAGAATCTCAAGCAGAGGGTCATGATGATTTTCCAACTCCATCAGGTTGGAGCCGTCAAAGTGCATAACTTTTATAGAATGATTGTGTGAGAAACCCACTGAAAACACCTGTAGCCCCAGCTCAAACCACTGCTCCTGGGGAAAAATGGGTAGTGAAACAACTTCTGGCCATTCTGCGCCAGGAACCACCACCAAGGTCTCTGCATAATAATTCAACCAGATTGCTCTCACGGGAATGACTTTTCTATCGTCGTTACCGTCAGTCAGGGCAATTCTCAGCCATTCATGCTCCAGGTCTGCCAAAGGGCTGCCCAGTGGATCCAGTTCTCGGTCAGCCCCGGAACTGATGTTGTACAACATTTGAAACGAACCTTTGCCCTCAGTTGAATCCATTGTCAGGGCAGGTTCCGGCCTGGGTGAACCTGGATCACCCTCTGTTTCAGACAGTGGCACCGCCCAGATTTCATGACACTGGTTATTCTTTTGAAGATAACGGAAAGGAGTGGGCTGAAAAGGGACAGTCACAAAGTGATTTTGATCATTTATGGCTTCCGGCGAATCATTAAACACTGGAGAAAGCTTCAGAAGCTTGCCTGCATCCCTGGCTGGCAAAGGTATGACATCCTGATCAATCTGACACACTTGTTCTCCATTCATGCCAGGTAATCCAAGCTCTTTCTGGCTTGCAGGCTCTAATGCATCATAGAGCGTGAGCCTGCTGGCATACCATAAAGCAGCAACCTGAACCGTTGTGGATAAGACACTTGATTCACTCAGTGAGCTGGCGGCTGCCACTAGCTGCACTTGAAAGCATAAAGCAACGAGCAGACGAGGAATCACACGTACCCACCTAGGCTATAAGCAAATAATTATTCGTAGGCTCGGCAAGCTTAGGTGAAATTCCTAAGAATTGAAAACTCCCTAAATGTCCCCCCAGAGAAACTGCAAGAGCGTGATAGCCGCCACTGGAGCTGTTTCCGTACGAAACACTCTCGGCCCCAGCGCCAGGGCATTAAAGCCCCGGTCTTCGGCAAGAACGATTTCATCCGCTGAGAGCCCACCTTCTGGCCCTATCAACAAAGAAACCGACTGTGGCGGCTCATAGCCCTGAAGCTTTCTTTCTGTTCTGTGATGCAACACCAGCTTGAGGTCACTCACCTGCTGCTCAGTCCATTCATCAACAGCTACCGGTGGATGGATGACAGGAATCACATTCCTCCCACACTGTTCACAGGCGCTGATGGCCACCTGCTGCCAATGCCTGAGGCGTTTTTCCTGGCGCTCGCTGTTGAGTTTAACCTCACACCGATCAGAGAATAGAGGTGTAATCTCTGTCACACCGGACTCAGTGGCTTTCTGGATTGCGTAATCCATTCGCTCGCCTCGACTGAGGCTCTGACCCAGGTGAATCCGCAGGGGGGACTCGGTGTTCGATTCAATCTCCGACTCCAGACTCACGGCTACTGCCTTCTTGCTGACCGAGACTATACTGCCCTGCCAGGCTGAACCTGCCCCGTTAAAGAGAATTAATGACTCTCCGGGTTTCATGCGCAGGACTTTACCGGCATGGTTGGCGGCGCTGTCCGTCAATGCCACTTCGGATGTGCAAGACAACGGCTGTGGCGAATAAATTCGTGGGTTTTTCATGGAAACAATCAAAATAGCTGTTCGGCTGAATTATAACGTGTTTCAGCTTCTCTTATGAATGGAAGGCTCAATACTCCGTGCAATATGCCGGTTGGGATGTGGTATCCTGCATCGGCCACTCAAAGAATAAAGAACTGGCCATGAACAAAATCAAAGCCACCCTGAAATGGTTAGCCATCATCCTTCCTGCTAGCTTTCTGTTTCTGGTTGCTGCAGTGTTTGTCTTACCACCCCCCTATGCGGTGAACATCTCTCTTGGTGACCTGATCGGCGGCCAGACACCCGAAGACGAACAGATAAACAGTCGCCTGACACTCCCGGACGGCTTCAAGGTCAACCTCTACACTGAAGGCCTGAAAAACGCCAGAGTCATGCGCCTGACCCAATCCGGTGACCTGCTTGTCAGCCAGCCAAGAGAAGGAAAAGTCACCCTGCTTGGCAAAGACAGCAATGGCGATGGAAAATCAGACAGTCGCCGTACGTTAATCGACAAACTGCACCTGCCTCATGGGCTGGCCCTGTATAAAGACTGGCTTTACATCGCCGAGACTGACGCCATCGGCAGAATCGGCTTCAACCAGTCAACCGGACAGACCTCTGGCGAGTATGAGCGGATCATTACCGATATCCCCTCAGCCGGTATGCATTGGACCCGCACTATCCGTTTTGGTCCCGATGGCCTTTTGTACCTGTCTATAGGTTCCAGTTGTAATGTCTGCGTTGAAGAAGAGCGTCTTCGTTCAACCATTTCCCGCTACCAACCTGACGGTTCCGGTCATGAGATCATTGCCACCGGCCTGAGAAATGCCGTGGATTTTGACTGGAACAACGCAGGGCAGCTGTTCGCCACGGATAATGGCCGGGACTTGCTCGGCGATAACTTCCCGCCGGATGAACTGAATGAAATCCATCCGGGCGGTTTCTACGGCTGGCCCCTGGCCCACGGTGATAACCGGCCTGACCCCGACTACGGGAAGGGCAAGGAATCTGAGATCAGCAGAGCCGTAAAGCCTGTGCATAAGTTTCGCCCTCACAATGCTCCCCTCGGAATTACCTTTTATCGTGGTGAGGCGATCCCGGCACTGGAAAATACGGCCCTGGTAGCACTCCACGGCTCCTGGAATCGTTCGATCAAAGACGGTTATGAAGTTGTCGCACTGCGCTGGCAGGGTGGCCGGATCTGGGAAACACCCCTGCTGACAGGATTTGAGCAGGATGGAGGTGTCATTGGTCGCCCGGCGTTTATCGAACAGGGTCCTAATGGGGAAATCTTTATCTCGGACGACTACAGCGGTGTTGTCTACCGGCTGACTTATAACCGGTAAATCATTGATAAATGTTATCTGTATATTGCTAAAAAGAAGACCTGCAAGATGTGGAAAAAACTCGCCAAAGGGTTTGCTGTTACTGTAGCTGTATTGGCTCTAGGCTTGGGAACTGCTGCCTTTATCTACCGCCAGGAACTCTCCAGGCTGAACACCATGGTACAGATGTTCAAACCTGAAAATCTCACTCATACATTCCAGAATATCTATACCATCCAGCCTTCCCGAAAGATTGCAGCCGGCGACCAGGTGTTTGAGTTTGGTCGCAACGAGTCACCTCTGCCTGCTGAGTTTGTCAGCAACGGTCGCACACTGATTATCGAGCAGTTTCTGAAAGATCGAGCCACTATGGGTCTTCTGGTGATTCAGAACGATGTTATCCGCCATGAGAGTTACTCTCTTGGCAGTTCAGAGGAAAGTCTGTTTGCCTCCAACTCCCTGGGCAAATCTTTTGTGTCGGCATTGGCAGGCATCGCTCTCGGGGAAGGCAAGATCAAAAGCTTCGACGACAATGTGGCCGACTATGTCCCCGAACTCAAGGACAGTGCATTCGACGGCGTCACCATAAGACAGGTGGCAACCATGTCCAGCGGAATTCGCTTTAACGAGAATTACAGTGATCCAGCCTCCGACGTGGCAAAGATGTCCCTGAAGATGGCTTTTGGGATGCCTTTGATTGAGTTCCTACAGACTCTGGAACAGGAACGACAAGCGGGACAATATCACGACTACAAGAGCGTCAACTCAGAAGTGCTCGGGATGGTAGTGGCCAACGCTGTGAAGCAACCTCTGGCAGAATACATGGCAGAAACACTCTGGGGCAGGATAGGCACAGAAAGAGAGGCTTACTGGCTGGTTGAAGCCAGCGAAGCCAGTGGCCACCGGGAGCTGGCCATGGGTGGTTTGAGTGTTCAGCTGCGTGATTATGCCCGTTTCGGACGACTCTACCTCAATGGTGGAAACTGGAACGGGGAGCAGATAATACCGGCCAGCTATGTCACCGAGTCCACCACGGTAATGGCTCCGCACCTGGCTCCGGGAGAGCACAGTCCACTTTCCAGCTCAAGTTATGGCTACGGCTACCAGTGGTGGATTCCACTGGAATCCCGGGGAGACTTCCAGGCTCAGGGCATCTACGGGCAGTTTATCTATGTAGATCCGGCCACTGACACTGTCATTGTCACCACAAGGGCAGACACCGGCTTCTACGACCCTGGTCGCCAGTCCCTGAAGGACTCCACGGAAGCCTTTCGTGCTATTTCTGCGCACTATGCTCAGAAAACAGACTCGTAGAAACCTGGAGGCCATCACCTCCAGATATCAGGTTTAATTAGGCAGTAAAACCTGCCCAAGATTTTCACAAATCGCCAGGCAGGGTGCAGACTGGTTCAGCGTGTAAAAATGCAGTCCGGGGGCACCGCCTGCCACCAGTTTTTCGCACATCCGGCTGATCACTTCCTCGCCGAACTGTTTAATGCTATCGGTGTCGTCACCATAAGCTTCCAGCTGTTTGCGAATCCAGCGGGGTATTTCTGCGCCACAGGCATCCGAAAACCGTGCCAGACGTGTGTAATTGGTGATCGGCATGATACCGGGAATCACTGGGACATCGACGCCCATGGCCCGAACGCGATCGAGAAAATAGAAGTAACTGTCGGCGTTGAAAAAATACTGAGTGATGGCTGAATTGGCCCCGGCCTGAACTTTCCGCTTGAAGTTCATAAGATCCGCTTCAAAGCTTGTTGCCTGGGGATGAGCTTCAGGATACGCCGCTACCTCAAGGTGAAAATAGTCACCGGTTTCGAGGCGGATAAACTCCACCAGCTCATTGGCATACTGCAGTTCTCCGTGGAAACGCCCCATCCCTGACGGCAGGTCACCACGCAGGGTAACTATGCGACGAACGCCCTGTTCCTGAAATTGCTGCAGCAAGGCTTTCAACTGCTCCCGTGAGTCCCCCACACAGGACAGATGAGGTGCGGTGTCTATCCGGGTTGTATTCTTAATGCCCATTACGGTATCAAGCGTCCGGTCCCGGGTGGAACCTCCAGCACCGTATGTGACAGAGAAAAACTCAGGTTTACTCTCGGCCAGTCTGCCCGCAGTCAACTCCAGTTTCTTCGCTCCCTCCTCGGTTTTAGCAGGGAAAAACTCGAAGCTGATCGGGGTTCGACCGTTTAATGCATTATTGGAATTTACGCCAGTCATTGTCGGATTCTGCTTGTTATGGGATGGTCTGCGCCATCATTGAGCAGACCATTCACGGCCTGCCTTTATCTTTTAAATAATGAGCACTGAGCTGTGCCCTAGGAGCCTGACCGAGAATAGCGGTCGAGCATACTCTTCATACAAGAGTCAGTAGATCGAGCCAGATTTTTCACTGGTTTTGTGCGAATAGTTGACCTATTTAATCAAATTCAGTGAGACTCTCATCCGCTTTCTATCGAAAAGTGGCCGATCTTCCTGGACTTTAGGCCGACCTGCCTGTTCTCGGTCAGGCTCCTAGTATTTGTAATCATCGCCTTTGAACGGACCATCCACGGCAACTTTGATGTAGTCAGCCTGCTGGTCAGTCAGCCGGGTGATCACACCACCAAAGCCTTGCACCATGTAGGCAGCCACTTCTTCATCCAGTTTCTTGGGGAGCAATTTGACGTAGAGATTCTCAACCTTCTTCTCAGCAGGAAGGTTGGCAAAACCTTCTTCGTAGAGATGTATCTGGGCCAGAACCTGGTTGGCAAAAGAGCCGTCCATGATTCTGGACGGGTGGCCAGTGGCGTTGCCCAGGTTGACCAGACGACCTTCTGAGAGAAGGATCAGATGATCATTGCTGCCCTTGTCACGCCAGATCTTGTGAACCTGTGGCTTAACTTCTTCCCATTCCCAGGTTTCGCGCATGAAAGCTGTATCAATCTCCGTATCGAAGTGACCGATATTACAGACCACGCAACTGCTCTTGAGCGCCTTGAGCATACTGCGGTCGCAGACATGGACATTGCCGGTAGTAGTCACCAATAGATCAGTTTTGCCCAGCAGTTCTTTGTTGATGCTGGTTTCGGTACCGTCATTAACGCCATCGACGTATGGAGAGACCACTTCGAAACCATCCATGCAGGCCTGCATGGCGCAGATTGGATCAATCTCGGTGACCTTGACGATCATGCCTTCCTGGCGGAGAGAGGCGGCAGAACCTTTGCCAACATCACCGTAGCCAATAACCAGTGCTTTCTTGCCCGCCAGCAGGTGGTCTGTACCACGCTTGATGGCATCATTTAATGAATGGCGACAGCCGTATTTATTGTCGTTCTTGCTCTTGGTGACAGCGTCGTTGACGTTAATGGCTGGAACTTTCAGAGTGCCTTTTTCCAGCATTTCCAGCAGACGGTGCACACCGGTAGTGGTTTCTTCAGAGATGCCATGAATGTTATCCAGCAACTGCGGGTACTTGTCGTGCAACAGCAGGGTAAGGTCGCCGCCATCGTCCAGGATCATGTTGGAATCCCAGGGCGTGCCGCCCTGGTTCAGAATGGTCTGCTCGATGCACCACCAGAACTCTTCCTCGGTTTCACCTTTCCAGGCAAAGACCGGAATGCCTGCAGCGGCAATGGCGGCAGCGGCATGATCCTGTGTAGAGAAAATATTGCAGGAAGACCAGCGCACTTCCGCCCCCAGCTCCACCAGGGTTTCAATCAGCACGGCGGTCTGGATGGTCATATGGATACAGCCCATGATCCTGGCGCCTTTCAGAGGCTGATGGTCACGGTACTTGCTGCGAATGGCCATCAGGGCGGGCATTTCACCTTCAGCAATCTGGATTTCACGCCGGCCCCAGTCGGCCAGGGCGATATCGGCAACACGATAATCAGAGAAATCGGTGTCGACGGAAGGAGTGGCACTCATGAGAAGTTCCCTTGTTGGCTGTGCAGGCTGATCTACCTTAGCGAAGTCTAGCAGCGACAAACACCTATATCAATATCTTTTGATATAGATCCAGAAAAGGTTATTTCCTGAGCGCCAAGACACCATGAAAGCCCGTGCCATGGGAGACAAATGAGTGGGGCAAGAGAAATGAAATGGTCCGGAATGCTCCGGACCAGAAAGTCGACTAATCGTGGGTGAACTGGTTGTTCTTAAGCTGGTAATGGTAATGAATCTGCTTCATAAGCCTTTCCAGCTGCTTGACCGGCACATCAAGATCGTCAGACACCTCCTGGAGGTTTTTACAGCCCAGTCGCAGCCTTTCGTTGACGATGCTCAGCAGAATATGGGGTTCCAGCCGTTCAGGGTGTTGGATTTCCATTGCTTGGCTCCTGGTGACAACCGGGGTGATTGTAACCCAGTCCATGAACGACGTTAACGCACCTGGTGGAAACGGGGATTTTCTCACAAAGAAAAGGCCACCTGCTGGCAGCCTTTTAGTAACGAAGTGTCTTCTAGGAACCTAACCGAGAATAACGGTCGAGCATACTCTTCATACAAGAGTCAGTAGGTCGAGTCAGATTTTTCACTGGATTTGTGCGAATAGCTGACCTATTTAATCAAATTCAGTGGAAAATCTGGCCGATCTTCCTGGGCTTTAGACCGACCTGCCTATTCTCGGTCAGGCTCCTGGTCAGAGACCGGCAGACGAGCGCAGGAGGTCAGCCTTGTCAGTGCGCTCCCAGGAGAACTCCTGTTCTTCCCGGCCAAAGTGTCCATAAGCGGCAGTGGCTTGATAGATAGGACGTTTGAGGTCCAGCATTTTCACCAGCCCCCTTGGACGCAGGTCGAAGTGTTCCCGAACCAGCTCCACAATTTTCTCGTCGGAAACCTTGCCAGTACCGAAAGTATTGATGGAAATGGAAGTCGGTTCAGCTACGCCGATAGCGTAGGAAACCTGGATCTCACAACGGCCAGCCAGCCCCGCTGCTACTACGTTTTTGGCAACGTAACGACCTGCGTAAGCTGCGGAGCGATCCACTTTGGATGGATCTTTGCCGGAGAACGCACCACCGCCGTGACGTGCCATACCGCCATAAGTATCAACAATGATCTTGCGGCCTGTGAGACCACAGTCACCAACCGGGCCACCGACAACGAAAATGCCGGTCGGGTTGATGTGGAACTTGGTGTCGGCATGCAGCCATTCGGCTGGCAGCACTGGTTTGATGATCTGCTCCAGAACCTCTTTCTGCAGTTCTTCCAGGCTGACGTCCGGATTGTGTTGTGTGGACAGTACCACAGCATCAACACTGGCCACCTTGCCTTCGCTGTCGTAGCGCATGGTCACCTGGCTTTTGGCGTCCGGGCGCAGCCATGGCAGAGTGCCGTTCTTGCGCAACTCGGCCTGTCTCTTCACCAGCTGATGGGCGTAATAGATTGGCGCAGGCATAAGAACCGGGGTTTCATTGGTGGCGTAGCCGAACATCAATCCCTGGTCACCGGCACCCTGCTCATGACCTTCCGTTTCATCAACACCCACGGCGATGTCCGGAGACTGTTTGCCAATGGCGTTCAGTACAGCCACACACTCACCGTCAAAACCCAGGTCGCCATGATCATAACCGATCCCGATCACCACCTTGCGCACCAGTTCTTCAATGTCGACGTAAGTTTCTGTGCGAACTTCGCCGGCGACAATGACCATGCCCGTTTTCACCATGGTCTCGACCGCAACGCGGGCATCCGGGTCATCCTTCAGGATGGCGTCCAGGATGGCATCGGAGATCTGGTCGGCTACCTTGTCAGGATGCCCTTCGGAAACCGACTCGGAAGTAAACAGGGAGTATTCTGCCATAGTCGTCTTATGCCTCTTGAAATCTTGTTGAATTAGCGTTCAGTGCTGAGTGCCATACAATTCTTGTTTTCCGGCCTGTTCCCAGGTCTGAAAAAACGCCTGACCTGTATCTGAAAACCATTACGTAACCCCAGGTACTGGGATTCACCGCTGTTAAGGCCTGCATCCCGTGCCCAGCTGCTCAGGTCATCGACACTGAAGCCCAGCCACAGATCGCCACAGGATTCCCGCACCCAGTCCTGATCATGCCTGCTAAGGTCACTGATCAACAGGCTGCCCCCGGCTTTCAGCAACTGCGCTGCTTCGCTGAAAATGCCGGACGGACTGGCTACATGGTGCAGAACCATATTCGCCACTATGCAGTCAAACTGGCCATGCAGTGCTTTCTGCTGCAGTGACTGAATTTCGCCATGGATAAACTCAATATTCTGCAGCCCCATACCGGCCGCCGCATTGCGACTGCTGGCGAGCATTTCCGCCGAATTGTCCACCGCATAGACCCGCTCGAATTTCTGGCTGAGCGTTTCCAGGAATGCGCCTTCTCCTGGGCCGAGCTCCATGACCAGCTGGTGCCCCGGCAGGGGAGACTTATCCAGCACATCGGCAACGCAGCGGGCATAGAGTTCGTGGTCAGCAATCAGTTCCTGGTGCTGGCGGAACTCGTCCACATGGCGGGCGAAAAAGGCCTTTGACTGCTCAGCTCTCTGCCCCCGGACATCGTTCAGCCGGTTGCGCAGGGCGTCCCTCAGGGGAATACCGTCCACCGCTGCAAACATCGAACGTACGGCATTACCAAAGCCGCCATCGGTGGGCGGCAGGGAGCGACGGTAAAAAACGGTGTTGCCTTCCTTTCGGGTACTGACAAGACCGGCCTGGGCCAGCACCTTGAGGTGATGGCTCATTGCCGGTTGTCGCATATCAAAGACACTGCTGAGTTCCAGTACACCCAGGGAATCCGTGCTGAGCACTCTGAGTATTTCCAGTCTCAATACATCGCCATACGCTTTGCCCAGCGCAGCCAGCTGTTCGACTGAATCGGTTTGCAACGGGCGATACTCCTTTTGCAATCAACCATTTTGACCATCCGGGGACTATGGACAGTTCTCTTGCGCTGATGGCGGTTATCTTCGGGGCTTTCCAGAAAACAGCCTGTTATGCAGCGCCCGCAGGAAAACGGCATGGATCAGGTGAAAGCTGCAACAGGTCTTTTATCCATTATCTGGAGCGAAGTCTAGCAAGCACGGAGAGGTATATCAAAACATTTTGATATAGTTTCCAAATATCAGCAAAAACCACTGGGTATTTTGCACGCTGTCTTAAACTGCCTCAGGGCAATGTGTTTTCGACAAGGCTGCTCTAAGGAGGTGCGAATAGGTCATGTGAGCCATCTGCAGTGGCAGATACTGCCGGAGTACCTGCCAGTTTCAGAACTGAAAAGTCATTGTTGTGAAGAAGCGTCGTGAAAAATAATGGGCTGTGTATCCGTTGTATCCGTTGTATCCGCTGGCAGGACTGGCCTTTGATAAGCTCCAACCCAGCTCATTGCTACTCCTAACCATCCACACACAAGGCAATAATCGGTATGAGGGCTGGTGCAGTATGCACAGGTGAAGATTGCACGGTAAAGCATATTGAGGGGCATACCAACACACAGGGCTTTCACGGTGACAAGAGACAGGCCCGCTACGTTAGCAAGAATTGCTACCCCGACAATGACACCAGCACTAATCAGGTAGAGATTGGTATTACTGGAATTACTGCTTTCGGTGGGATCATCTTTGGCGACATGACTGTTACTTCTTTTGGTTCGATATCGTTCAGGTTAAAGGTATACATTGCTTATTCGCAGATGCAATACAGACAAGATTATGATTTGCATCAAAAACCGGCTTACCTGAAGTCAGATCATCAATACCAAACAGAACATAACTGGATTCCTGCCCCTTTACCTCCTTTGACATCAAATTGGCCGCTACCTGAACCTGCGAACCATTGCTGTTTGTTAAATAGGTATAGGAACCACTTATCTCACTCTCAACGTTTCTGATCTCAGGGTACTGTTTATACACGTTATCACTCTGGTTCGACAGAGGAACTCTCATTTCCAGAGGAGCATTACCGGCAGGTTCGTTTTTTATTTCACCAACAGGTGTATCAAATTCATCAAGAACCTGAACGGTACTATCTTTTAATTTCTCTCTTATTCCCTGACTGCACTCCATAGATGTAAGAATATGTTCATCGTCTATACGAACACCATGACAACGCTCTCCACTATCAAGAAATATCTCAGGCAAGAAATCAACCAGATACTCAATGGTAGAATAGTTTTTTGCACCTGTGCCAAAACTTAACTGAGGTATTAGAAACAAAAAAACTAGCATATTAATCAATTGGCAAATAGCTTTCATACATCACCGGACGTTCAATCCAACTGTAAAGCCCTGGGTATTCTAGATGAAGGCAAAAACAGGTGTGTAAAAAGCCCTGACTTATATGATTAAAATCTTTTAAGTATTTTTTTATGCTTTTATTCTGTAATCAATGGACTTAGCGTGCCTATCAAAGATCCAGCAATAAGCAATAAAAGAACGGGAAGTTTCTCACCCTTCAAAACAGATCTGGGCATGCCCGCAAAGGCTGCCTCGATTCTGAATCACCCTGGCAGGCCAGAACGCCACAGCAATCATTCGCCCCCTCCATACACAACCAGGAAATACCATGGTTCACCCAATGCTGTTACGCCATTCCGCCATACTCTTCCTCTGTGTCATCAACTTCGACATTCTGCGTAACCTCAAGGAGTCACTGCTTCTTCCCCGTCTGGGTGCCGAGGCGATTCCCTTCGTGAAACTCTGGGTTGTGATGCCCGCCGCCCTGTTTTTTCTGGTCACATACAGCTTCCTCGCCAACCGGCTCAGTAAACGTCTTCTGTTTATTATTTCCCTGCTGCCGTTCCTGCTCTGGATGCCGCTGTTCAGCCACTTGCTGTACCCCAACCTGGACCACCTGGCTCCCGCCAGGCTGTGCCAGTTTCTGACCGGTAGTCTGCCGGACAATCTGCAACTGGTATCCCACCTGGTCTATTACTGGCCACTGACATTATTGTTGGCTGTGGCCGAGCTCTGGAGTTCGGCGGTACTCTGCATCCTGTTCTGGACTACCGTGAATGACGTTTACAGTCCAGAAAGTGCTACGCATAACTATCCGTTGATTACCCTGCTGGGCAACAGCGCCTCCATCCTTTCCGGACTTATGATTATCTTCTACGCCCAGTGGAACAGGCAGAGCAATGACTGGCAGGACAATCTGTGGATGCTGACACTGGTATATCTAGCTTGTGGCCTTGGCATCATTTTTCTCTATGAACACTGTCGTAACCGGCGGCCTTCTGTCAAAGCAGAGTCAGGCTTTCGCCAGACAGCCACCCAGCTGTCACTGCAGGAAAGTTTTTCGTATCTGTTCAAGTGCCCTTACCTTGCCTGCATCACCGTCATGATGGTGGCCTACTGCATTGCCGCGAATACCATAGATGTCGCCTGGAAAAGTCAGCTGGTACGTCTGTATCCCACCGAAGCGGCCTATTCCGCTTTCATCGGGAAACTAACGTTCCTGAATGGCATAGGCTGCGTGCTATTCGCCCTGCTGGGGTCACTGTTGCTGAAAAGGAGCTGGCAGACTGCAGCGATGACCACTCCGATTCTTATGGGTGTGACTGCCGTGCCATTTTTCCTGCTGGCTGCCGGGCAGACACTGGAGCTGGCAGGCTCCACTCTCGGACTGCTGAACACGGGTGTGATTTTTGGCATGTGCAACAGCGTGGTGAGCCGGTCTGGAAAATACACCCTCTTTGACTCTACCAAGGAGATGGCCTTTGTGCCCCTGAACAATGAGCAGAAATTCAAGGGTAAGGCTGCCATCGAACTGATTGCCAGCAAGCTGGGCAAATCATCCAGCGCCCTGCTCCAGCAAGTGATGATTACCTTCTGTGGCTCCCTGACTCTGGCAATGCCCTGGCTGGCGGCCCTGTATATGCTGGCTACTATGCTCTGGCTGGTTGCACTCAACTCACTGGGCAAGCGTTACAGCACCCTGATAGATACGACACGAGCAGGTTGAGATCGAATTCTAACGGTTTTCCACAACACGGCCTCGTAAACTGTATTTCCACAGGAAAGTCATTAAAATAACCGCCAACCCGCAACTGACACGATTATCAGGAGCCTTGACCTTTATGTCTTCACGTCATGAGTTAGCCAATGCCATCCGTGCCCTGAGCATGGACGCTGTCCAGAAAGCAAAATCCGGTCACCCGGGTGCGCCCATGGGCATGGCAGATATCGCCGAAGTTCTCTGGCGCGACTATCTGAACCACAACCCCGCCAACCCTGAGTGGGCTGACCGTGACCGTTTCGTGCTGTCCAACGGCCATGGCTCCATGCTCCTGTACTCCCTGCTGCACCTGAGCGGCTACGATCTATCCATCGACGATCTGAAAAGCTTCCGCCAGCTGCACTCCAAGACCGCCGGACACCCGGAATACGGTTATGCGCCGGGCATTGAAACCACCACCGGCCCTCTGGGACAGGGTCTGGCCAATGCCGTTGGTATGGCCGCTGCAGAGAAAGCCCTGGCTGCACAGTTCAACCGCGAAGATCACGACATCGTTGACCACAACACCTATGTATTCCTGGGTGACGGTTGCATGATGGAAGGCATCTCCCATGAAGTCTGCTCCCTGGCCGGCACTTTGGGACTGGGCAAGCTGATCGCCTTCTATGACGACAACGGCATCTCCATCGACGGTGAAGTGGAAGGCTGGTTCACTGATGACACCGTCAAGCGTTTCGAAGCCTACAACTGGCATGTGGTTCCTGCTGTAGACGGCCACGATCCTGAAGCGATTCGCGTCGCTATCGAAGCCGCCCGCGCTGAAACAGGCAAGCCTACCCTGATCTGCTGCAAGACCATCATCGGCTTCGGTTCTCCGAACAAAGAAGGCAAGGAAGAGTGTCACGGTGCTCCCCTGGGTGATGAAGAGATTAAGCTGACCCGCGAACGCCTGGGCTGGAAACACGGTGCCTTCGAAGTACCAGAGAACATCTACGCCGAGTGGAATGCCAAAGAAGCCGGCGCTGCCAAAGAAGCTGCATGGAACGAGAAATTCGCAGCTTATGAAGCGGCTCACCCTGAGCTGGCTGCAGAGTACAAACGTCGCCAGTCCGGTAAACTGCCTGCCGATTTCTCTGAAAAGGCCGACGCCTACATCCGCTCCTGCCAGGAAGAAGGTGAGAAAATCGCCAGCCGTAAGGCTTCCCAGAACACCCTGAATGCTTACGGCCCTCTGTTGCCGGAACTGCTGGGCGGCTCCGCTGACCTGGCCGGTTCCAACCTGACTATCTGGAGCGGCTCCAAGGGCATCAAGCCTGCAGACGCCGATGGTAACTACCTGTTCTACGGCGTGCGTGAATTCGGCATGAGCGCCATGATGAACGGTATCGCCCTGCACGGCGGTTTTGTTCCATACGGCGCCACCTTCCTGGTGTTCATGGAATACGCCTGCAACGCTGTCCGCATGGCGGCCCTGATGAAGCAGCGCTCCATCTTCGTTTACACCCACGATTCCATCGGCCTGGGTGAAGACGGCCCGACCCACCAGCCTATCGAGCAGATCGCCAGCCTGCGTCTGACCCCGAACATGAACGCCTGGCGTCCATGTGACACCGTTGAGTCCGCGGTGGCCTGGAAACATGCCATTGAGCGTGAAGACGGCCCAAGCGCACTGATCTTCTCCCGTCAGGGTCTGCCCTGCATCCATCGTGACGATGAGCAGCTGGCAAGCGTCCAGCGTGGTGGCTACGTGCTTAAGGATTGTGAAGGTACGCCGGAACTGATCCTGATCGCTACCGGTTCCGAAGTTGAGCTGGCCATGAACGCTGAAGCCAAGCTGACTGAACAGGGTCGTAAGGTTCGCGTCGTATCCATGCCATCCACTGACGTGTTTGATGCCCAGGATGCAGAATACAGGCAGAGCGTTCTGCCTCTGGAAGTACCAGCCCGTATCGCTGTTGAAGCGGCAGCGGCTGATTTCTGGTACAAGTACGTTGGCCTGGACGGACGCGTTATCGGCATGACTACTTTCGGTGAGTCTGCACCAGCCAGCGATCTGTTCCCGTATTTCGGTTTCAGCGTTGAGAATATTGTTGCTGCAGCAGAAGAGATTCTGGACTAATAAGAGTCAGGCTGTTTTTTAATCCCCATAAAGCTCACAAGCTAAGTCGATGTGGGCTTTTTTATTGGAGCTCCTTTTTTTCAATCTGATTGATTATTTTCAGGATTGATGCGACATCTAAGTCTGCCTAAGTGGCAAGTCCTTGAATGCTAACTCAGGAGTAAAATAAGTGGAAAGCCTCACTTGGGAAATAGCCCGTCCGGCATTGGAAAATTTTTTCAGTGAAAAGCCCTTTATTCTTTTTGCTACAGGCACCTCCTGCGCTTTGGATAAAGACTTTGGTATGCCTGCTCTTGAGAAACACCTCAAAGCTGAACTGTCAACAGGTCTGAGCAAGTCCCAGCAAGCTCAATGGCAAGATGTTCTTTCAGCGCTGAAAAGTGCGCCTAATAACTTTGAAGCCGCTATGGACTGCATTAAAGATGATGCTCTGACCAATAAGGTTGTCGATTTAACAGGCAACTTTGTTTCTAAGCTAGATAAACGATATGCTCCAAGCATTCTCACAGGAGAAAAAACATGGCCCGCAGCTTTGACACTAAAGACCCTTTTTGATCGTTATACCCGAAGTGGTGATACGAGGCTTGACTGCGGAACACCCAACTATGACCTTCTGGGTGAGTACTCTTTCTGCTATGAAGGCATACACTACCTGACAGGATTCTCTGGAGGGTTTTGTAGAGAGCTGGACTGGAAGAAAGCCACGAAAGAAGTGATCAGTTATAAGTCATCTAGCCGCAAGATAAGCCCTGTCACGAAACCCCACATTCGTTTACATAAACCCCACGGCTCTCTCAATACATTCGATCTTAATGATAGAATGGTACAGTGCGATGCTTGGATCGAAACTCCTCCAAAGCATGTCCAGCGAGCCATGATCACACCCGGTACAGAAAAATATCAAAAATTACATCGCTACCGAAGCGACCTACTGGCCGAGTACGACAAAGCGGTTGAACGTCATAATCGTTTCTTATTTCTTGGGTTTGGATTTAATGATACTCAGTTGGTCAATGCCACTTTCAAACGAAAGCTACAGCAAGGCCATTGTGAAGGATTGATCATTACCCGTGATACCAATGAACGAATTGAAGAGTGGCTGAGCCAGAGCCCTAACCTCTGGCTGGTATGCAAACAAGAGAACAACGACTTCACCCGAATCAAAAATAGCCGGTATGATGAATGGCTAGAGCTTAAAAAGCAAAAGCTGTGGGATTTTGATGAATTCACACAGGTTATCTTAGGATAGGAGACCAGTATGGCATTGTTTCAATTCAGCAATGAAGATTGCAAATACCTGTTTGGTCAGGTTAGGGAAGTTGATACCCGGAAAGTCTCCGTTCTTGTCGACAATGACCTGGACTTACGTAAGGCCAGAGTTGGGCAGTTAGTCGCTATATCAATGCCAGACGGCGTTGAAACCTGGTTAATTGGCTTGATCGATAAGGTCATTAAGTCTGTTGTGCAGCCTGCCACACACGCCCTACCAGAAAGTGATGACGAAGAAGAGTTGGAAGGTGGCGATCTATTTGCTGGTGAGATGGTGGTTAACACCGTCAAACTCACCTTAATGGGCACCGCCCGCTGGAGTACTGAAAAGCAGAAACCTGAGTTTTCCCGCTCTCTCCATCACGTACCTGAGGTGGATGCCAAGTGCTACACACTTAAAGACGCTAACCTTGAAAAGTTTATGGGTATCCTGTCCTCCTCCACTGATCAGACTCAGGCATTAGAACTCGGTGTTTTCACCTTGGATGAGAAAGCTAAAGCCTACCTGGATGGTAATAAACTATTTCAGAGGCATGCTGCGTTACTGGGTAGTACAGGCTCAGGCAAGTCTTGGACTGTAGCCTCAATCCTTGAGCGAAGCTCAAAGCTCAGCTCATCCAACCTGGTGGTTTTTGACCTTCATGGCGAGTACAAAAACCTCAGTTATGCCCAGCAGCTTCGCATCCCAGGGCCAGATGAGCTGGAAAGTAAGGATGATACGCTCCTGTACCTGCCCCATTGGCTTCTGAATACAGAAGAGCTGCAATCCATGTTTATTGATCGCTCTGAATTCAGCGCTCATAACCAGGTCATGGTATTCCAGGACAAGGTTGTTGAAGAGAAAAGGAAAACACTGGAGAAATTGAACAAAGACGATATTCTGGCTGCTTTCACCCTGGACAGCCCCATTCCTTTTGATCTTGACAGGGTCATTAACAGTATCACGAACTTGAATGAAGAGATGACTCAGGGCGCCAGAGGACTAAAACAAGGCCCTTTCTATGGCCAATTCAGTCGACTCCTGACCCGTCTGAAAAGCAAACTGAGCGACAGAAGGTATGGCTTCCTCTTTCAAGCTCCGGAAACTGCCCACGAATACACCGCTTTGGCGACACTGGTAGAAAAACTGGTTGGCTTCACCGGAGAGAACCGACAGATCAAAGTGATTGATTTCTCTGAGGTGCCCAGTGACATTCTGCCAATCATTATTGGCCTGGTGGCGCGGCTTATCTATCAGATCCAATTCTGGACAGACCATGACCAGCGCCAGCCTATTGCGCTGGTTTGCGATGAAGCACACTTGTATTTACCCCGTGGTGAGATGAACCCGGTTGAAAAGCGGGCGGTTGAAGCGTTCGAAAAAATTGCAAAAGAAGGCCGGAAATATGGCGTGGCCCTCTTAATCGTCAGCCAGCGACCTTCTGATGTCAGTGAAACTGTCCTGAGCCAGTGCAATAATGTGATCTCCCTGCGCCTTACCAATGGCGATGACCAGAGTACGGTTAAAAAGATGCTTCCGGAGAGCCTGGAAAGCCTTCTAGAGGCTCTTCCCGTTATGGATGTTGGAGAAGCCCTTGTCGTAGGCGACTCTGTCCTTCTACCGAGCAGGATCAAAGTCCACCAGCCCGCCGAGAAGCCGTTAAGTGCTACAATCGACTTCTGGAGTTGTTGGCAGGAAACAGTTACAGCACCCGATTTCTCCACAGTCGTTGAAAACATGCGACGTCAGAGCCGCAGACAGCCATAGGGGAGAAAGATATTGAGTTGGAGATTTGAATGAAACGTCACTCACAGGGCATCAACCTTGATGAGGGTATTCCCCTTTCGACAAGAAAGGAATTTGAACTCCTGTACATGGATTTATTCCCTGAAGCAACAAAAACGCTTGATCATTGGCTGAATAATGACACAGCACCACTGATGCTCGGAGGTCAGATTGGTACGGGCAAGACAACCCTTATCCATAAAGTTCTGAGAAGCGGTGGCGTTGCTCCAGATATCACTCTCCACTTTGACCGTGACAGCGTTAACCCAAAGCAGGGAGAGTTCTACGCCATAGCTCTGGCAGGATTTATTGAAGCAGCCATAAGCGTGCAGGCAGACTTATCCACCATCAGCCTGCCTGAAGAGCTAAATCACAAGGAGTGCACCAATTGGCAAGAGCTACAGGCCATACTGGCTCCACAAACACGAACATTGAAAGCCCACCGATTGAGAAAGTCAGTCATCTCAGAATTCGAAACTGATACGGACTATATTGACGGCGTACTGACAGACATTGGCGCCACAGTTTCATCGGTTACAGGAAGGCCGCTTTTCATACTGGCCTGCGGCATCGATAAATTTGCCACAAATAGCGCGGCATTTGTGAGCCTTCAGCAGGTACTCGACACACTATGCAGTTTCAAAACCTTATTCGAAGTTAATGCCATTCACGTATTTATCAAGGAAACAAATAATCGTTTTAGCAGAATAGACAGACTCTGGCTTACAGCTTGTCAACAAAAGCAGGTACTTGAGCTTTATGCCAGAAGAATGGGTGTTTATCTACCCTCCATTCCCGAGAAAGATCTGGGCATTCTGGCAGAGCTTTCAGGAGGCATTCCCCGTCAGGCGCTCAGGTTACTGGGGCATTACCTTGAAGCCAGAAAAAAACATAAAAAAGGTGGTGAGTACCTTATCCGAGCAACCCTGGCTACGGAAATGGACTTTTTTTTGTATGCGCAAAAGCCTACTGATGAGCTAATGAATGTCATCAGACAACAGAAATTTCTATATGCCAACACGGTCAGGCTGCCTGGAGACAAAGAAACGGCCCAGAGAGCTCTTTACGGAAACTGGATTGTGATTACAGGGCAACCCGATCATGCAAGATGGCCTGTTTCAATCAACCCGCTGGTCAAAGGCTCATTCACTGAACCTCGGCCCACCGAGACGCCAGAGCAAGCCTACCTGAAAAACTATGCTGATACATTCGGACTGAGCGCTAACGGGCTCTCTTTTCCGAAAGGCTGGCTTGGCCAGGTGCAGGTTGAGCACCCGATAGAACTTAATCTCACAGAAATACTGGACGCACTGGCCGCCGCCCTGCTGTCTAAAGATCGAGCGGACAGGGTCATCATCGCGTATAAGGATCAGAAACTTGTCAGGCCTGCGCGGAACTATCTATTCGCAAAAGCAAATACCTTTGACTACCAGTCATACCAGCATTTCCAACTGGATGGAGGAAAAAATCAGTCTCCTATTGAGAAGTTAGATGAAGTTATCTCTAGCTCAACGGACATTCATTCATTGGATCTTGGGGCACAATGGACTTCTGAGCAACTGGCAGCATTGGACTCCCAACGGGATTTGCTACTGGATCACCAAATGATCTGGTGGATTCCATCACAGGAACTTCAGAAATATCTATCTCACTGGACTCAACTTCGCCAGCTCTTTGAAATTTACACTCTGGATGATGAGTTACTGGGCAGCCTTACCATTGATGAAATTGAGGAAGATATAGAGTACTTCTCCGACCTCATAGAAGATGAATCCAGTGCACCTGCAAGCATGGTGCATAGCCTGAAGACAGTTCTGGAGTTTCTCAAGGTGAAACATGGCTGATATTGATGTAAACAAACGCCGTGCTTATCTTTATCAGGAAGTTATTGAACTCTTATTTTCTCCTGCAAAGGGATGCCAAGCGAACTGGGTTAGCAGTTTGCTGGGAAGCTTGTACACGTTTTGGGGCGTCGACTCTTATCCAGGAAAACCAAAGAAAAATGGGTTTGAAATTTCAGCTGACAATATAGGCATCACCTGTGAGGGAGAGTTCAGGGATGATGGGTACTTTTCTATAGACTTTCATGCCTATGATTTTGTCGATGAAGAGCATTATATTAAAGGAAACCCTTTCAGCTGGTCACACCATGTTGACCCTGTACGCTACTTCCGCTTACCCCTTAAGGCCTTTCTGGGACAACAAAACTCAGATAAAACAAAAGCACTGGCAGGGGTGGATGAAGAGGACGTTGCCGCTATTTTAGATACTCTGATATTTCACCCCTGTGAACATATGCATATAGAAAGCTGTATTCCTCACCAGATACGCCTGGGTGGAGGTATCAGCAACCCTTTTCAATACCTCTTTCATCTTCGTTATCAATTCTGTCCAATATCTGACATGCAGGATGCAGAAAAACAGAGGCTAAGGAATCTTGTTTACCAGGCGCTTCAATCTAAATCTTCATCTATTGAAATCAAAGCATTGATGGATGTGCCAAGCATTTGTAACAACTAATCACCCGATCCTGACTATCCTCACAAAAATTGGCAAAATACGCATGAAATTATGTTGTCTTACCGAAAGTTCCAGCCCGTATCGCCATTGAAGCAGCAGCGGCTGATTTCTGGTACAAGTACGTTGGCCTGGACGGACGCGTTATCGGCATGACTACTTTCGGTGAGTCTGCACCAGCCAGCGATCTGTTCCCACTCTTTAGCTGCGGCTTCAGCGTTGAGAATATTGTTTCAGCTGCAGAAGAAATTCTGGATTAATAGCTGAAACCTGTTCCCACTCTTTAGCCATTGTAGGTCGGATTGGGGCTTCAGCCCGTAATCCGACACAGCCGAAAGGATTTGATATCGTCGGATTACGAATCTAAAGATTCTAATCCGACCTACAGTTCTCTACGTCCCTTAACCTTCCCCCAATGCTTCGCGTTCCTGGCTGTATTTCTCATAGGTAGTGCCTGTCCGAAAACCCTAACCCCTTGAAAATAAGAGCCTGCAGCCCAATATCTACATCGAAGTTTTCCAGCAAGAGTCGTTATTTACCAAAATCATGCGCAAACCTATCAATCCTCAGATGCAGTTAGGTGAAGTCGATATCTCGGC
>JBPCXN010000354.1:0-4774 GCA_051008495.1 Endozoicomonas sp.
CTTGCAGCACTAAGAAAGTTTTGCTCAATCGACCGTACACACCAGTACGGCGCTCAATCGCAAAATTCCTTAGTGCCACAAGGTTCTGCGCGATCATCGCAGCAATTTATGAAATATCCGGGCTAAGGCTCTCTAAGGAGAGCCTGGGAGTGGTGATATGCGGGAGTTGATGCAGGTCAGGATGCCGATTCTTCGGGCGTAGCGGCCTGCGACTGCCCTAGTGCCTGGGCTGCCTGAAGCACGTCCTCCACATGCCCCTTGATCCTGACCTTCCGCCATTCGTGCTGCAGAATGCCATCGCCATCTATAAGAAATGTGCTGCGCTCTATGCCCATGTACTCCTTCCCATACATCTGCTTGAGCTTGATAACCTCGAACAGATTGCAGAGCTCTTCGCTCTGGTCAGAGATCAGTTCAAAGGGGAATTCATGCTTGGCGCGAAAGTTGTCGTGGGATTTCAGACTGTCACGGGATACTCCGAACACCACGGTATCGGCGTCTGTGAACTGGTCATACAGGTCGCGGAAAACCTGGCCTTCGCTGGTGCAGCCGGGAGTGTTATCTTTGGGGTAGAAGAAAAGAACTATATTCTGGCCTTTCATGGCAGACAGGTTAACGGTGATGCCGCTGGTAGCCTGGGCGGTGAAATCCGTGACAGGTTGGCCTAGGGTTACACTCATTGTTCGTCCTTAGATCTGTTGTCTTGATGAATCATCGGCAATGTTCTATCGATCATTGAGAATAATCAATGATCGATAGGAGCCTGACCGAGAATAGGCAGGTCGGTCTAAAGCCCAGAAAGAGCGGCCACTTTTCGATAGAAAGCGGATGAGAGTCTCACTGAATTTGATTAAATAGGTAAACTATTCGCACAAATCCAGTGAAAAATCTGACTCGATCTACTGAACTTTATACTCGACCGCTACTCTCGGTCAGCCTCCTAGAAGCTGGACTGAGTTGGACTGATTGTCAACGCTGCCCTTGTTAACACCTGTGTGCATCAGTAACATTACGCACAGCTGATGATTAGACCTTTTGGAGTGCATTGATGATTACCGGTAGTCTGGTGGCAATTGTCACCCCCATGACTGAGAACGGGGAGCTAGACTGGAAGCGCCTCCATGATTTGGTCGATTACCATATCCAGGAAGGTTCTGACGGCATTGTTGCAGTGGGCACCACAGGCGAGTCCGCAACCCTGACCGTTCAGGAACATTGTGAAGTGATCCGGCGCGTGGTTGACCAGATTGACGGTCGCATTCCTGTCATTGCCGGAACCGGAGGCAATTCTACCCAGGAAGCGGTGCTGCTGACTGCCGAAGCGAAAACCCTGGGCGTGGATGCCTGTCTTTTGGTAACACCGTACTACAATAAGCCGACTCAGGAAGGGCTGTATCAGCACTTCAAAACCATTGCCGATGCGGTGGCCATTCCCCAGATTCTTTATAATGTCCCTGGCCGGACCGCCGTGGATATGCTTCCTGAAACCATAGCCAGGCTGGCAACCCATGATAATATTGTGGGCATTAAGGAAGCCACTGGCATTCTGGAGCGTGGCACAGAGATTCGTAAGCTTTGCGGAGAGCAGTTTGCGATCTACTCCGGTGATGACGCCACGGGCCTGGAGCTGATGCTGCAGGGCGCCAATGGTGTGATTTCCGTGACAAATAATGTCGCACCCAGGTTGATGCACGATATGTGCGAGGCGGCTCTTGCCGGAGACAGGGAAACGGCAGAGGGCATTAATGATAAGCTGGATGCTTTGCACCACAAGCTGTTTGTTGAATCCAGCCCGATTCCTGTCAAGTGGGCACTGGCCGAGATGGGCCTTATTAAAGAAGGCATTCGTTTGCCTCTGACGCCCCTCAGTGAGTCACTGAAGCCGGAAGTCCGTCAGGCCATGCAGCTGGCCGGTCTGGTTTGAAACAGGTTCTTGGAGTTATTATTGATGGATTTTACGATGGAGAAGCTATGTCACACGCGCTGAAATCTTTGCCTGTGGTGGCTTGTGCAATGATGCTGGCGGGTTGTGCCAATCCATTTGGCCAGGAAGGCTATTTTCGGGACAAGTCCGGCGACTATACCCAGGCCAGGGTGACAGAACCCCTTGAAGTGCCAGAGCACATCAATCCTGTGCCCATGGGGGATATCCTGGCGATCCGTGAGATCAGCCAGGATCATGACAGCCTGCCCGCCGGATTCGAGGTGCCAAGACCGGATCAGCGTCTGAGTCAGAACACCGGAAGTGTTTTCAGTATCGAGCGGGACGGTAACCGTCAGTGGGTGCTGGCCAGCAAGAATCCCAGCGAAGTCTGGTCCCGTATACTGATCTTCCTGGAAGAGAACGAAGTGCCGGTTGCCGCCAAGAACGCCAAAAAGGGTTTCCTGGAAACTGAATGGGTCGATCTTGGTCAGGATCGACAGCGCGGGTTCATGTACCGGACACTGGGTAAGCTGGTAGGTGCTGAAGACGCTACCCCAATAGAAGATCGATTCCGGCTGACCATTCAGCAGGGCGTTCGCCCGGGGTCGGCCGAGATTTATCTGCAGCACAAAGGCCGGCCTCTGACCGGGGAAGGTGCGCAGCCCGCCCCTGAGCCGGAAGAGTGGGACAATCTTGAACGCAGCCAGCGTTTGAATAATGAGGTTCTCAACGAATTGCTGCTGTTCCTGGTCAGGGACGAGGACGAGAAATCGGTTTCCTACCTGGCCCAGGACCTGGATTTAGGTTCACTGGTGTCCATGGATCGTGATGGCAACGGTAATCCGCTGCTGAGAATTGACCAGCTTTCCTATGCGCGAAGCTGGGCTGCGATAGGCGATGCCCTGGCAAAAGCCGGCGTGGAAGTGTCCGACCGCAATCGCTCTGCAGGTATTTTCTATATCCAGATAGATCCTGCCGGGGAAGTTGCCGGACCTGAAGAAAAGCCGGGCTTCTTCTCTCGCATGTTTGGCAGCAAAGATAAGGAAGAGGCGCCAAAAGACGTGGTTCATATGCGGGTCTCTGAACTGAATGGTGTGGTCAGGGTGGCGGTAGAGAAAGACGCCAATACCTCAGCCCCTGCCGAAGTCAGTCAGAAACTGTTGAACCTCGTGAAAGATAATCTGAAATAAATCTGTTTTCAGAAAAAGGCCGGTCCCCTGTGATCGGCCTTTTTTTTACAGGGATGTCGTCTATCCCGGTAACGCGGAGTGGATACCGGGACTTTGGGTAATTTCCGGCAAAGGCAACACTTGCCGGTTTGATCATTCATAACATAGGGTGCGTTAACAATTAGGCTGAGCATTATGCCTAATTGTTAACGCACCCTATAAAATTACAGGACACTGGCTATGAGTCTTGCTGATAAGGTGTTAGCGGTAAACGATGATCTTCCTATTCGCACTGATGCTCCTGTGCACTCGGGAAAGGTCCGTTCTGTTTACTGGCTGACAGAGTCAGACAGTCGCCGTCTGATTAAGGAGAAGGGGTACGATGTCGCTGAGGGCGCGCCCCTGGCTATCATGGTTATCTCAGACCGGATCAGTGCCTTTGACTGTATCTGGAAAGGTGAAGGCGGGATGAATGGGGTGCCGGGCAAGGGGGCCGCGCTGAACGCTATTTCCAATCACTGGTTCCAGTTGTTCAGGGAAAAGGGGCTGGCAGACAGTCATATTCTGGATACCCCTCATCCGCTGGTCTGGATAGTGCAGAAGGCCAGGCCGGTGATGATAGAAGCCATTGGTCGCCAGTACATCACCGGTTCCATGTGGCGTGCCTATAAGAAAGGTGAGCGGGATTTCTGCGGCATCAGCCTGCCGGAAGGCCTGGAAAAGGATCAGAAACTGCCTGAACTTCTGGTTACACCTTCTACCAAAGGTATTCTGAAAGGTGTCCCGGGGGTGCCGGAGGTGGATGATGTGAACATCACCCGCCAGGATATAGAAGACAATTATGCGGCATTCAATTTCAGCGATACCGACGACATAGGCCGTTATGAGCAGCTGCTGAAGGAAGGTTTTGATGTTATCAGTGAAGCGCTGGGCAAGCTGGATCAGATCTTCGTGGATACCAAGTTTGAATTTGGCTATGTCACTGATGCCGCTGGCAATGAAAAGCTGATCTATATGGATGAGGTTGGCACACCGGATTCTTCCAGGATCTGGGATGGTCCTGCCTACCGTGGTGGCAGGGTTGTGGAGAACTCCAAGGAGAGTTTCAGGCAGTTGCTGCTCAAGCATTTCCCGGACCCTGACATTCTGCTCAACAAGGATCGCATGGATGAGCGTCAGGCCCTGGCCCGTGACAATGCTCTCCCGGAGTCAGTATTGATGGAAGTGTCCAGGACTTACATCGAGATCGCCGAGAAGATTATCGGGCGCCCTCTGGAGCTGTCGGATAGCCCCAAGGCTGAGATCATCCAGATTCTCAAGGATGACTATGGACTGATCGATTGAAGTTGTTCGGCAGCTTCAGCTCCTGTTCTTTTCTCTCAGGAACAGGCAACTCTTGTTGAATGCAGGCTAGTACTCCGTCCGCCTGCAATTGATATGTTCAGCTCAAGCCAGCGCGTCCAGATCAAGGCGCAGCTGTGCAGGAATACTTGACGTATCTCAATCAGCTGGAACGCAGAGATGGGCGCGCTGGCTTGAGCCCTTCGGGTGGACCGTAAAGCGGCCATCTGGCTGCGTTAAACTTGATTGACGTAGAATAACTACGCCTTCACAAGTTCGCCTTGCATATGACCGCTTTACGATCCACTGAACATATCATATGCAGCGGGACGGAGTACTA
>JBPCXN010000355.1:0-7930 GCA_051008495.1 Endozoicomonas sp.
TAGTACTCCGTCCCGCTGCATATGATATGTTCAGTGGATCGTAAAGCGGTCATATGCAAGGCGAACTTGTGAAGGCGTAGTTATTCTACGTCAATCAAGTTTAACGCAGCCAGATGGCCGCTTTACGATCCACCCGAAGGGCTCAAGTCAGCGCGCCCATCTCAGCGTTCCAGCTGATTGAAATACGTCAAGTATTCCTGCACAGCTGCGCCTTGATCTGGACGCGCTGGCTTGAGCTGAACATATCAATTGCAGGCGGACGGAGTACTAGAGCCTGCCATTCACTTTGCAAATAGAGTTTTCTCTTATTGCTGTTCTGCCGCACTCTGGCAGGCCAGGCACAGTGGGGTTTCCGGCCTGGCCTGAAGCCTTGGGTAGCCTATCGGATTGTTGCAGGAGAGGCAGTAGCCGTAATCGCCGCTGTCAAAATTAGCCAGAGCTTTCAGTACCTGGCGAAGCCGTTCCTGGTACTGCTGCTGGCTGGCTTTGGCCATGCTCTGCTGTTGCAGGGCATCAACCCTTGAAACACGACCAAAGGCCTGCTGGTCCAGAGAGACTGGCTGACTGGATTTGTCACTCTGCTCCAACGCCTGTTGCAGCTCGCCCCGCAGGCTGAGCAGGATGGTCTTCAGCTCTTCTTGTTGTTCTGCGTTGAGTTCATTCATAGAAAGATCCTTCCTGAAGCAGCCATTATGGCCTATGAAACGGGGAAATGCAGACTGGACAGCCACGGACAATACAGTAAGGTTAATACCCCGTCTGCTTCCATTTGATAGGTTCAGTGGGTCGTAAAGTGGTCATATGCAAGGCAGACCTGTGCAGGCGTAGCCACTCTACGTCAATCAGGTCTAACGCTGCCAGATGGCCACTTTACGGCCCAGGCTGCGCGCCCCGCCCGAAGGGCTCAAGCCGGAGCGTCCATCTCTGCGTTCCAGCTGATTGAAATACGTAAAGTATTCCTGCACAGCTGCGCCTTGACCTGAACGTTCTGGCTTGAGCTGAACCTATCAAATGGAGCCAGACGGGGTATTACCATGTTTAGAGACCAGCCGTGGTGATCCGCCATGCAGAAACGATTAGCACTACAGGAACAGGCCGTTTTCCAGGAGCGCCTTGGCGCTTTTCCTGCTGAAGCCGCTGCCATTCTTCAACAGATTCCCGCACAGGCAGGGCATCTTGAACCCGGGCAGGTAAACAGCCTGCTGCAAATCATGAACATCGGGCTTGATGAGCTTATGAAGGCTCTGTTGCCACTGGCATCAGCCCTGAGTGTTGCGCCAATCTCCAGTTTTTTTGTCGGCGCCGTTGTCGAAGGAGGCTCCGGCACCCTGTACCTGGGGACAAACCTTGAGTTTGAAAACCAGCCGCTGAAAGTGACTGTTCACGCAGAACAGTTTGCCGTGTGCAATGCCTGGCACCGGGGAGAACAGTTCATCCGGCGACTGGCTGTGAATGAAGCACCCTGTGGTCACTGTCGTCAGTTTCTGAATGAACTGAATGGAGTGGAAAACCTGCAGGTCATTATTGAGCGAAAAGACTCTGGCACAGCAAAGACCTATAAAATCGGTGACTTGCTGCCTGATGCCTTCGGGCCTTCTGACCTGGGCTTCAGGGACAGACTGATGTCAGAAATGTATCATGCCTTTGATTTGCCGAAAGAAATCAAAGCTGATTCTCTGGCCAGCGCTGCAGCGGCAGCGGCTGCAAGCAGTTATGCCCCGGTTTGTCACAGCAGGGCCGGTGTTGCCCTGAAGCTGTCCAGCGGTACGGTTGTGACCGGACGATATGGTGCCAATGCGGCATTCAACCCTGGTATTTCTGCCATGGAATCAGCCATTGTTAACTGGAGGCTCCGGCTATTAGAGAATCCTGATGAAAGCATTGTTGATGCTGTGCTGGTGGAGCAGGAGGGTGTGTCTTCCCAGAAAGATGTAACTTTCTCATTTCTCTCCGGTTTTGGCATCGAACCCCGCTACTACAGGGTTTAAAGGGTCTAAACTGGAAGTTAACAGCTCGGAACGGACCCCCGGTTGTGAAAATAGATCCTACTACCACATCTACAAATCTTGATTATGGTGAGAACCCAGACCACGGCTCCAGTGAGCAGAGGGAGGGTTCGAGCCGGAATCGGCAGGAATATCAGCCCATTATTCCCCATGATGCTGACGACAGCAGCAACTCCAGGCAGCTGAAGTCGAGAAAAGCCAGCAAAAAGCGCAAGCGCCTGACCCCCAGAAAAATTGCTGAACGCAGAACCAGGCAACAGGAACAGGAACAGGAACAGGACGAAGAATAACGATCTGTGGCGGAACCTGACATCATTTGGTAAAACAGGCATGGATAATGCGTAATAAGAAGATACCTGATTCACCAAGCTGCCAAGGATGTCACCATGAACTTCAACAAGCCCATGATTGATCTGGTGCGTGAAATTCGCAGGAAAGTTCCGGCTGATGACAAACCGGGCATCAAACTGGCAAACCCTGACCTCTTAAGTGACCTGATTCCTCTCTACCATGCTTCCAGTAACACCGTACTAAAGGTCTTGATCAGGGAGCTCTTCAATATGGCTGGAGACCCGTGGCCTGAAACCCTGGCTGAACGGGAAGCACCAAAGCAGCGCTTTATCACCAAAGTGTATCGTGGGCAGAGAGAAGTTGTTGCTGCCGACACTGGTGGCGACGAAGCACCGAAAAAATCCAGACCAAAGAGGATTTATCGCGGTCAAGTAGTTAAAGATTTTTAGCGCCAGCTGCCCCGGGGCTGAAGTTACCCTCGGGGCAGCTGGCAGTTTTTATACTCGTCCAAACAGTATCTCTACTGCGAATCTAATGGAATTGCCCAGGAGAAATCTGTACGTGTATTACCTTTGAAATAAGTCGGGCTGAACTTAGCAGGCCCGACTTCATTCTCTCGCACATAATTTTTTGGATATTTCGGGACAGGACTTTCAGCATTATTATAAGGATGGGTTCTCGCCGTACCATGACAGGAAACGCAGTTAGAGTTCAGACCATCGGGAATGCCACTGACCGCCGTTTCCAGATAAGGATTAAAACAAGTATGGATACTCCCATCCAGGTTTTCCTGCCAGTATGCAGTACACATGGCATAATTATTCCAGGGTGCTTCCAGGCTCGCAGGCTGACGACTCATACTCCCGGGAAAAGCATTAGGCGGTGTCTCACCGCCACTCCAGAAGAACGTTTGCCATGTCCAGTTAACAATTTCCTTGGTGTTAATATGCATAGCCATTAATACGGCGTGATCACCTTTTTTAGGCGAGCCACCTTGATTATCTTTAAAGGCCGAAAGCTGTGCATCTGTTTCGAGCTGATACGAATAAATCTGTGATAGCCCTGCGTATAGAAAGCTTTTGCAATTGGGGCTGGCGCTTTTGTGTGCCTGTGTAATCTGCGTGGAGGTTGCAGGCTGAATGCTGGCCGTACTCCCGGGATCAAACAAGACGCACGTCGTCCAGGTATTTGGGGTCGGCTGAGTCGGTGTTACCGATGTTTGCGGCCCCTGCCAATAAGGAATAGCGGTCAAACCACTTTTCTTGACCAGCATAAAAACCGGTTTGGTTTCAATTGCCCGATTTGGGAAATCGGTAATCTGCCGGTCTTTAACAGGGGTATTATTGGCATTAAAGGCATTGTTCAGCGCCGTGAGAGAGCTCAAGCTGTTGTAATAATAGGTTTTTCCATCATGCTGATGGGGCTCTGTAATGAATTCCGCTGCCGCCGGATTGAATTTGTTAAAGCTTAATACCTGATCCGGGTTGCTGGTTGTGTGAAATTGAGACGGAATCTGCACTGGTCTGGAAATACTGGTACGCCGACTATCAACACCGGCTAGCGATGTACTCTGAGTTGACGGTTTTGGCGGGAACAACTCGGCATTGGAATACCATGTTTCCCAGACAGGCAGTATTTTTCCATTTGAATCTTTCACAGAGGAAGGTTGATTCATACCTTCCCACAAATACCAGGCATGAGTACGTGCGGCGCGTATATCACGCTCATCAGACCAGCGTTGTACTTCTTCCCTGGGTGAGGGAAATTGAAAGCCTGGAGGAATGGGTTCCGCAACAATAACACCTGAAGCTGCTGAACTTTGCATAGAAAAGGCACTGCATGTACTCGCGAGCAAAAGGCTGAGAAGTTTAAGACGAGATATTTTTATCATTGTAATGATTCCTTAATTCCATGAATTACAGATTTAGAAAATCTTACTTCTGACCCCTATCTCATAACCCCCTTGGCCTGAGCCTTCTGATAGTACAAAGGCAAGGTAGCATTTTGGAAATCCAGCTTCAACTAAAAAAGAAAGGCTCCAGAGCATGATTTAATGGGTTTCTATAAAGCCCGTTGATGCGAATTTGTTTTCACACTTTTCAGTTTTTCTGGAATATCTTTTTTTTGTTCAGGATAAGGGGGTTTTTGATAGTTACATTTTTGGTTTTGATAAAAGACTCCGCACTCAAGAGCAGAAAACCGCAGGCTCCTAGGGGTGAGGCTTAAGTCAGTGACATTCAGACATGGACACGTTTATCCCTTTTTACTGAAGCGTTGTGCTAGGAAGTATCTTTCTCTGACCTTTAAAATACAGTTGCTGCTCCAGCATTTGTTCTTATTCATGTTTCTGAAGATACAGCTGATAATTTTCACCAGTGGCAGGCAAGTTGTCTGCTTCGTATACGTCACTCACGTCTGGGTTTGTATTGTCTGGGAGGGTAGAAAGCCAGGATCATATCATCGGGAACTCCCAAACACTCAAGAGAGTCTATGCTGTCTGAATTGAAACATCAGAATGGAAAGGGGTGGTAGGGGTGAGCAGTAAAACCATTGTTCTCTTGGTTGTCATGATGATGGCTCTGCAGGCAAATGGAGCGAATGTTCAAATAAATTGGGAGGGCAATCACACCTGGCTCATTAATAGCCACAGGGCGTATAACTTCTCAGGTGTGCATGTACAGCATTTAACCCATTCTCAGAATATCCGTATTTATATTGATTCTAATGGAGACGATGACAACCAGCGGCAGGCAGGCCATTTTGTAATGGATAGGGTGGATACTGTCGCCGTGGCCTGGTATGGGAAGACCGTTCTAACACTCGAGACAGTGGAACATACCGTCAATATTATTCTTCCAGAGACCTACTGTGAGGATGAAAATATTAAGGTCTATAAAGTATCTGGCGAGCAGTATGTTGCTTTTTACGATGATGATAGTCAGTGCCTTGATGCTGGTGAGCGGAGGAATAAAACTGTATTAAGACTGACACCTGCACCCCTTTTGCCTCCAGAAACCGTGATGCCCTGGCAGCTTGCCTATTCCAAAGTGGCTGAGCTTAATCATAGAGACTTTCTGCCAACTTTCAGTGAAGAACTCCTGCTTCCTGGCTATGGCCTCAGCTTGGCGAATCCAATAAAAAGCCATTTATACGATACGAATGACTTGATTAGAATGCACAGACCAGAGGGCGCTCTGATTCTGGTCAGTCTGTCTTACCTGCTGGATGATGGAGACGATCCTGCCGCTCACCATCTCCAGGCACTGATCAGGATCGTCCAGGCTTCAGGCTCAATACAGGATCTTCTCGACTTCATCAACAGCATTTGTCCAGAACTGAAGATTTCTCCAAAGCAATTTAGGGGTGAGTTCTTTAAGAATGACCAAGTGAATGTTTCCGCCTTGTTGAAGTACCTGAAAAGTACAGGACTTAACCTGCATTCAGAGCCGCTCTTAAACCGATATGAGGCCTATACAGGAGGTTTTCAATTCCAGAAACGGGAAAAACACAGAAGGCAGCCCAAACCTGTGGGGAAAGAGGGTTTAGACAGGCGCTCTGCAGATGCAGGTGCATGTGGATCTGATGGAACTACTCCAGGTTGCCGGAGGCAAAAGCAGGACAGCAAGCCTCCCAGAGATAGGCGCATACCCGGATCAGAGAAAAAGAAAGAAGCCACTAGCGACAATAAAGTTGACCAGGCTCAGACTCAAAGAAAAACAGATGAATGGTGGAAAGAAGAAAACCGTCCACCCAGGTTTGAGGGTAAGTGATCAGCAGTCGGTAGAGATTGTGTGGAGTTCCGTGCCTGTGCTGATGAACTGGACCATCGAAATGGTTCTTGAGCTGGCCTGGCCGCTGTGATCTGATAACGCTGAACAATTCAGCTGGCCTGACAATGACAGAAAAAAACTACGATGTACTGGTGGTTGGTGGCGGCATGGTGGGAGCCGCGGTGGCATGCGCCCTTGGTGGGCAGGGAATCCGGGTTGCGGTGTTTGACCGTGAACCGGTCGAGCCCATTGACGAAACCAGGGCGCCGGATCTTCGTGTCTCCGCCCTGAGTTACGCTTCCGAACAGATTCTCCGACAGCTGGGTGCATGGGAGCACATGAGCGCCATTCGCATGTGTCCATACCGTCGAATGGCAGTCTGGGAAAAACTGACGGCCCCCGGTGTTGGTGAGATAGACAGTCGATTTAACCAGACCCTGTTTGACGCCAGCGATATCAACCATGAGCAGCTCGGCTTTATCGTAGAAAACCGTGTCACCAGGCTGGGCCTGCTTGAAGTACTGAAGCAGCATGAGTCTGTGGATCTTTTCTGTCCTGCAACTATCCGTGAAATGCATTTGCTTGGAGAAAAACCTTCAATCCTGCTGGATGACGACCGGCGCTTTTCAGCCAGCCTGGTGGTGGGAGCTGACGGAGCCCGCTCCAGGGTTAGAGAACAGTCCGGCCTGCGGCTGGTAACCCGGGAATACGAACAACAGTGCCTTGTTGCAACTGTCGAAATCGAGGGTGGTGAGCAGGACATCACATGGCAGGCATTCACAGAAACCGGTCCGGAAGCTTTTCTGCCCCTGCCGGATGTGAATGGCCGAAGCTATGCGTCTATCGTCTGGTATAACCTGCCCGAGAACGTTCGACAACTAATGTCGCTTTCAGACGATGATTTCATCAATGAGCTTATCAGCAGTTTCCCTGTTGAGTTGCCGCCCGTAAAGGCAGTGTTTGAGCGTGGTTTCTTTCCTTTGGCCTGGCGGCATGTCCGGGATTACTATCGTCATGGCACTGTGCTGGTCGGGGATGCCGCCCACACCATCAACCCGCTGGCCGGTCAGGGCGTCAATCTTGGTTTTCAGGATGCCGCCTGGCTGGCGGAAGTGCTTTCCGATGCCTTCTACAGCGGAGAGAATCTGGGCAGTCCCGAAGTATTGAGACGCTATGAAAAAGCCCGTAGTAGGGACAACCAGTTGATGATGTCCACAATGGATGGTTTTTATCACGCCTTCAGTAATAACAGCCTGCCATTAAAAGTGTTGCGCAATGCTGCCCTGACCCTGGCCGGGCAAACGAAGCCAGCTGTTCGTGAAGTGATGAAATACGCCATGGGGCTATCGGGAAATCAGCCGAGACTGGCCCGTGGCATCGCCCTTGGCAGGGCATGATTGCGTTAATCCCTGATCCCTGTAAAGCCGGCGCAGCGTTAGGATGCGTCTGTTTATGCCAATAGGGGTGTCGGACAATGCGAATGCTTCTGTCTGTTGGGTTAAAAATTGCTGCGATTGCGTCACTGGGTTACTGGTGGCTCTGGCTGTTTGCAGGGACCGCCTACTTTTACCTGTACGCCCACCACTCTCTGTGGCCATCCATCCTGTCTGGCGCCGGCATCACTCTGGTGGTGTTTGTCCTAGGCATGGCCAGCGTCCATCTTTCTGAAGTTCTGGTGCCTCTGGAAGAACCATAAATGACGGTGATTCAATGGGCAGAAAGAAGATCGGCTAACCCGGATATGTCATAAATTTGCGTGCGCCCTCGCTTGTCCCGTGCAGCACTAAGAAAGTTTTGCTCAATCGACCGTACACACCAGTACGGCGCTCAATCGCAAAATTCCTTAGTGCCACAAGGTTCTGC
>JBPCXN010000356.1:0-6038 GCA_051008495.1 Endozoicomonas sp.
CCCGGATATTTCATAAACTGCCCCGACTATCGCGCAGAACCTTGTTGTCTCAGGGAATTTGGTGAGGGAGCGCCGTACCGGGGAGTACGGTCGACCGAGCCAAACTTTCCTGAGGCGGCAAGGGGCAAGCGAGAGTCGGGAGCATGTTTATAAAATATCCGGGCTAACGTCTTAACATCTGTTCAGGTAAATAAAGCCCAAGATATGCCAACGCTGCATTCACTCCTTCCTGAGCCATGGTGTCGGTAACATTGCCGAATTCCTGATGGGAAATGGGGTACGACGACGCTCCAGGCTTCTTGCCTGCTGTTTACGACGAACAGGACGGGCAGAGCTGTCTGCTGCAGTTATTGTCATCTCTTCTGTCATAGTGAATTGACGCGATTAAAAAGCCAACTCCAAAAAAGAAGGCCATTGTCATGAGTTTATCAATGACTGTCCACGGTTTTAGTGCATTCTCCGTTGCAGCTGATCAGGCAGGTAAAGACTCAGGTAAGACTTAGCTGCACGCCATCCCTCCTGAGCCATGGCCGGTGTAATATTGCCATACTCCTGATGGGACATGGCATACACCTTGTCGGCTATCTGTAGCGCAATGGCAAATATATTGTACTGGCTGGGCAGCGGCGGCAAGGCAAAAAACTGATCATAGATGCCTTCAATCCGCCTGCCCATTTCGTCATCATGCTGGTGATCTGCCGCCAATATCTCGTTATGCAGATGCTGGCCGAGACCCAGGGCATGATCGGCTACCTGCTACAGCAGGGCATCAAGAAGGAGCTGCCTGCAGAAGAAGTCACCACACTGGTTTCCCAGGTTATGGTAGACGCTAACGACCCGGCCATAGCCAACCCGTCCAAATTCATCGGCCCGGTTTATGATAAAGAAACAGCCCACCAGCTGGCAGAAAAATACAACTGGACCATCAAGCCTGACGGTGATTACTGGCGCCGGGTAGTACCCTCTCCCGCCCCAGTAAAAATCATGGAGTCCCACGCCATCAAGTACCTGCTGGAACAAGATCACGTTGTTATTTGCGGCGGTGGAGGTGGCGCACCCGTAGTGCGAAATGGAGATGAACTTGAAGGCTTTGAAGCCGTTATCGACAAGGATATGACCGCATCTTTACTGGCGAAGGAGATTGGGGCCGCTGAACTGCTCATCCTTACTGACGGCAGCCATGTCTGCGTCGACTGGGGCCAACCAACTGAACGACCACTGACCCACGTGACCGTGGACGAAATGAGAAACTACTCATTCGCTGCCGGCTCTATGGGACCTAAAGTGGATCCCAGCTGCATCTTCGCAGGAGAAACAGGGGGCGTGGCCAATATTGGCGACCTGCATCAGGCAGTGGCGGTTATGAACCGGGATACGGGCACACATATTTACCAATAAAGGAGATAAATAACGACCCAGCTTTTCCTTCATACACAGGACTTATCAGGCACAGGCGCTCACATTACTTCAACCAGCCTGAAAAGAAAAAGCCCGCTTCCAAAGGAAGCGGGCTTTTTGACGATGGCGCGCTCGGGAGGATTCGAAATGGAAGAGTTTGACCCGGATGACAGCTGTATCAAAACACTTGAATCCCCCTCCTTTCCTGTAGAAGTATCCCTGACTCTTGGCAGCAAACTCAATGGCCGGAAATTCATCCCCGTCGAGCTGGATGTACGAAAAGGATATGCGCAATATCGTTGAGCGTTATATCAGCAGCCAGCGTCAGCTTGTTATAACCGCCGTTGAAAACTGGTGGGACAAATACAAAGTCACCTTGACTGAAATTGAGCATCAGCGGGATCAGGCTGCCACCAAACTGCAATATTACCTGGAGAACCTGGGTTATGTGCAAACCATGCAATGCTCAGGCAAACCCGCTAGAGTGGATAGACACCCGACAGTAAATAAAGAAAACCGTCACTGGGAGTCCATATGAGCCATCAAGCGATTCAAATCATGGATACTGTGACAGAAGATGAGTATTTGAAGGACGAGAGTAAGTCAACGATTCGCCATGAGTATTACAGTGGTTATGTGGTCGCTATGGCAGGCGGTACGGCTAACCACAACAAGATCACTTTGAACCTGGTGACCCTTTTACATAGCGGCCTGCCTGCAGGGTGTGAGTTATATTCATCGGATATGCGGTTACGGATCAAGAGTCAGAAGGAAGTCAGTTACCGCTACCCAGACGTATGGGTACGCTGTGGTAATGACCCATTAACCACAGAAACGACAGGAGAGGATGCCTGCCTGATCATTGAAGTGATGAGTCATGGAACCCGAATCGTGGATGAGACCTATAAGGTGACTGAGTATGCGGAAGCGTTGAAGCACTGCAGTGGCGAGTATTTAATGGTCGATTCTGAGCGCCATTATGTGATAATGAAAGGCTGGGTCAATGGCCAGTTTATTACCAAGGCAAAGCTGACATCCAGCGGACTGATTTATTTTGACTCTATAGAGTCACAGCTCTCTGTCGAGGATGTCTACCAGAAAATCCAGTTAGTCTAAACCACGTTCAGATAGCAAAGTGCAGTTTGACAGGCCAGAGTCAGAGGGTTTCAGAATTGGCGCAGTACCTGCGGTTTCTGGACTGGAACTTTGTGTCAGCCTTTAGCCCATGCACTGAAAAGCAATAATCGCCAGTACAAAACCCTGCTGGGCTTCCTTTTTAACCACCCGTCGGATTTTGCTGGGGCAGGCTGCTGAAGAGTGGCTGGCTGGTCAGAAATACCGGGGTTAATCACCTGAAGAAGCGATTATGAGCCAATATATGTGGATGCCTGCAACCAAAAGAGCATCTCGCCCGAAAGTTTCCGCACCAACCAAGGCAATTCTCAAAGAACAGGCGGATCAATGGGTTGAGAATCAGCTGAAGCCAAAACATGTGCAACCTCCTCCTGAGGGGCACGACTTCAACTATCTGGTGGATATTTTCACCAAATGGCACGGCAGTTTTTTCTATTTCTGCGGTACTTACCATTGCCCAAGTCCCAGGGCCATCAGCCCATCTTTTGAGCAAAAATTTGCCCGTATGGCTTACACCGGCAATAACACTTATACATTGGCGTATATGCGGCACACGGGGCAATGGCAAGAGGCATTCTATGACCTGGATGCTCAGGAGTGCTTTGACCTGATCGCCAGTGAGCCTTTTTTTCTACCGTAATTTACTGAACGACCAGCGTGTAGTAATCCCATGTCAGATTTACAGCAAGCAATCGACTTAGAAACCGTTGATACGCTGAAAAAGCGTTATTTCACCTACTTTGGTGTCAAGCCGAAGCAGATCCGCAAAGCCTGGTTGACGGAGGCGTTAACAGAAGGGCTTTCTGATCACACTCTGCTGGAACCCTATTTACAGAGGCTTTCAGAGATGGAGACAGCCTTCATCAGGGAATGTGCCTTTAACTACCACGGATGGATCGACAGAGAGCGGTTCAAGGCTAAATATGGCCATGGCAGCTTTCCGGATAAACCACGCAAGAATCATTTTTATTACGGACACGAGCTGAACGACGCTATTGATGTATTTTTTTTCCCCAATGCTGAGCGCTACGGGCCAGAAAAAATTCCTGATGTGCTGTTATCGTCGTTAAGGCAACTCATGGAGCCGCCAGAGCCTGACCTACTCAAAAGCTGCGAGCTCCCTGAACCTTTGCCTGAGCTTTACAAGACATTTGAACGTGAAAAACTGGCCCTGAACGAACTGCACTCAATGCTGATCCTGCTTCAGGACAAGCAGCTGAAAGTCAGCGAAAAGACCGGTGTAGCCTCATTGGCCACAATAAAAAAAGTGGCCAATGATACCCATGAGTATTACCAGGACGTTACCTGTGACGGTGCGGCTGGCATGGAGTTTATCGTCTCTTATGGCTGGCTCCGGTTGCTGGGAAACAGTAAGCTCAGCAAGCAATCCAAAACAACACTGATTCCTGCCAGGATCAGCCCTGAGCGAGGGAACAGCAATAAAAACTCTGCCGACACGATAAAAGCCATTTGGGAGCAATGGGTCAGCAACCGCGTTCATGACGAGTTCCGCCGTATTGATAACATCAAGGGGCAAAATGGCAAAGGAAAGCGCTATTTCACCAATGTGGTTACCCGAAGACAGGCCATTATTACTGCTCTGAAAGAGTGCAAAGCCAATGCCTGGGTTCATTTCAACGACTTTGCCAGCTATATGTTTATTTCTGGCGCAGGGCTGGAAATAACAACAGAACCGCACTACCTCTATCTCTACAGCCCTGAATACGGCGAATTTTCTGAAGGTTCCTGGGAAGGACTGGAGATGCGTTATCTCCGTTGTTTCCTGATGGAATATGCTGCCACACTGGGGCTTATTGATGTGGTAATTATCCCCCCTGAAGGTAGCAGTGAGGACGAGGATGGTGGCGGTTATTACGATGGCATTAACGAAATGGAGTGCCTCAGCCGTTACGATGGTTTACGTTTTTTCCGGCTCACACCACTGGGCGAGTACGCGTTAGGGCTGACTGATCACTATCAGGAAGAAGAAGCTGCATCCTCTGAAACCATGCTCTCCATTCAACGCCAGGGGCGCATTGCTTTCGATAATAAGCCAACCCCCTGGGAACAGCGTTTTATCTCGCTCTATGCCGAGCAAAGCGGAGATACTGTCTGGAAATTGTCCCGCAAAAAAATCATGGAAGCCCTGCAGGTTGGCGGTAGCACGGATGAATTAAAGCGTTTTCTGCTAACCAGAGAAGACCAGCCTTTCCTGCCGGAAGACTGCGAAAATCTGTTAAAACAGGCCGAAGCAAATCGCGATGGTGTAAAGCCTCAGGGTGAAGCGCTTATCATGACGTGCAAAAACCAGGAGATTGCCGAGCTGATTGTGAACGACAAGGCGCTGTCAAAATGGTGCCAGCGGTTAGGCAAGCTGCAGATTGTTATACCCAAGAGCAAAGAAAAGAAATTCAGGGAAAGCCTGAATACCATGGGCATTGGCTGCTCCTGACGGTTTACCCATAAATCTGAACAGTGCCCGGATGGTGGATGACCGCCGGGCTGTGCTGACCGCCTTCAACAAAAAAATTACACAGGAATCGACGTATACAACCGGCATGTCAGGTATCCGAGCGCCTGTCATCTATGAGCTGGTTGAACTCTTCCCGGCTCATATCAAGGGTGTACTTATTATTCAGGTTGCGAATACTGGCTTTCTGGTTTTTAGCCAGTGTCAGGATGATATCCCCATGATTACTGAGACTGACGTTGATTTCAGTTTCCTGAGTGATGCCCAGCTTGGCTCGAATGTCTGCCGGGATCGTAACCTGCCCATGCTGGTTGGCTCGTAAGGTTCGCATAATGTTATCAGTCTATTAAATCCTATTAGGATATATTAGGCTGATTTTTGCCTGCATTTTTCCAAAGCCCGCAAAAGCAATAATCGTCAGTACACAACCCAACTGGCCGAACACCGGTTTCGCACACGCGGGCATTCCTTTTTGGCTCTTATCGGTCTCCAAACTGCTGCTCAATCCATACCAGTGAGTGAGCCTTGAACTACAGGCTTCGGCATCATTGTTCGGCAGACTTTCACAAGGCTTGCGTACCAAGGCATATAGCTAAGCCCAGGAGCCTGAGCTGGAAACTTGAGACATGGTGGGGAAAAGTCACACCCCGGAACGACAAAAAGCCCTGAAAATCAGGGCTTTTTGAAGATGGCGCACTCGGAAGGATTCGAACCTTCGACCGCTCGGTTCGTAGCCGAGTACTCTATCCAGCTGAGCTACGAGTGCGTTGTGTTTAACTGTGTGAGGGAGGGATTCAAATCCTTCCTTTAGCTTGCAATCTCTAGCAAGATCAATCACTTAGAGGCTCGCATACTACCTTGAAATGTTCTTTTTGCTCAATAAAAATCTTTATTGGTCAATTTTCTGAGCACTTTTTGGACACCTTTCACGATCTCAGAATCGCTGTAGATCTGGGTATCCGGTAGCTGCTCTCAAACAGTGCGGCGCATATTATACGACAAAATTTGAAATGTACAGTAGGTATGTTCCCTCGCA
>JBPCXN010000357.1:0-4950 GCA_051008495.1 Endozoicomonas sp.
TATCAATCCATGTTTGAGTTGCAAATATACAAGTTCTGTTATGGGCTGCCCTATCATTACTTCCAGCAATTAACCATGCAGGCAAGGGGAAGTCGACAACCTGAGCTAATTCATGTCTGGCTTGAAACGCTCCAGGGCGCTCCCAAGAAACGATTGGAGTGGGTATTCCAGCAGTTTTTTGATGCCTTTGAAGAAGTTAAAGACGATCTACCTGCTGATCTACGGATTCGCTGCGACTGGCTGGTCGGCTGTCTGGAATATATCCGCACACAGATAGTCGGAGATCTGGGCAGTCTTTCATTAAAGACTTACCTCCATCGGCCTCTGACGGAATGGCCCGACCTGGACAAGATACCACCGCAGGCAAGAGCTCGTTTTTTACGGCTGGAACATTGGCGGCAGTCGCCATTTGCACCTGGTGGAGTCGAGCGGGAATGATACTACCCTCCCTGGCTATCTGACAGTACCTTTCTAGCCACATCAAAGCAGAATTTCAGGAGTTTCTCAGGCTTATCCCGCTGATCACTGGCTGAGAAATAGGACGTAAAACCCGAAGTGAAAGATTCTGATATCGTTTTAATACATTGGTCATTGCAACCAGCATCCTTACTGGCAGACAGTATGTGACGCAAGATATCAGCCAATTGAAGCTGCAGACTGTCGCCACCAAAATAACCTGTATCAAGATATGCGTGAAAGGTTAGATCAAGGTTTGAATTAATGTTGGTAGTATTCAGGTCAACATAATACACCTTGCCTACCCCCCTGCTGCTTTCGCGATACATGACATTATGCAGGTTACGGTCATCGGTCCGTATATAGACCTCTCGGTCAAGCTTATCGTAAAGGGGACCTACTTGGTCAACAGGACCAAAATAGACGGCTGCAGCTGCATAGCCGTAGTGTGTAAACGCACGGGTCAGGCGTGATTTGTTTTTTACTATGCATTGACTGCTGTTACAAGGCTTTTTCTCATAAGTTTCATGAACATAATCTTCAAGCAAGTCACGCAGTGAGGGCGCCTTTATAAAAGGGTAAACCAGCAGGTAAAGCTGTTCTTCTATCTGGTTGAACTGAAATAGACCTCCACGCACGGGCAAAACCAGTTCAATATTATCTTTCTTTAACCATTGATCATGGACTTTCTTTAGCGTCCATTCATGCGTATTGTGCGTATTGATTGTCCCCCATTTCTTCTGGCTGACAACTTTTACAAACCAGTCCTGCCCTGTCATTTCATCCAGTACATACCATGCACTTTGGGACTGTGTTCCTTTCAATTCATCTGAGGGAATCTCAGTAATCTTAATGCTGCTGTGATCAAAAACCTGTTGAATGAGGCTGGGAACATTGTCATGCACTCCAAGATCATGAAGACTGTCCCAGTCAGACAGAGCCAGGCAGCAGCCACTGACAGACAGTCCCAAAAGAGTGACAGAAATAAGGAATGTTCTGTAAATTGCTTCTAACACTTTTCCTCCTATCTATATTTCGTTCCGAGTGATGCATTTGTAGTGCCATGTCATAAAGGTATGGAGCATTGAAATGAAAGAAAGTTCCAGTGAGCCGTCGAGGGAGCGGTCAATAAGAGCAAATGTGAAAGCTTGCAGTTTGGCGCGTCGCGGGGATAATGCTCGCTGCTTTTTTCTTTAGTGGTGAGAACCGTCCATGAGTGGCATTCTTAATGACTCTCCCCTGGGTAAAACCAGCCAGTATGAGACCGAGTACAACCCTGAACTGCTGTTTCCCATTCCGCGCCGGGAGAAGCAGCTGGAGCTGGGGCTTGATCCCGCCAGCCTGCCATTCGTCGGCTGTGATGTCTGGTATGCCTATGAGCTGTCCTGGCTGAACCCAGTTGGCAAACCACTGGTATTTGCCGGGCGCTTTGAACTTCCCTGCGATTCGCCGAATCTGATTGAGTCCAAGTCCTTCAAGTTGTATCTGAACTCATTCAACCAGTCCCGGTTTGGCTCTTCTGCAGCTGTTCAGAAAGTGATGGAGAAAGACCTCAGCCAATGTGCCGGAGCGCCGGTTAAAGTCACCCTGATGACCCTGGAGGAACTTGAAGAACTCGGTTTCAGTGCTGCGCCTGGTTTTAATGTGGATGCCCTGGATGTAGCCATAGAAACCTATAACTATCAGCCGGCCCTGTTGCAGAAAGGGAAAGGGAGCGTCAGCGAAACCCTGAATTCCCACCTGCTCAAGTCTAACTGTCCGGTTACCGGCCAGCCCGACTGGGGCTCAGTCGTGGTGGAGTACAGGGGAGAAAGCATTGATCATACCTCTTTCCTGAAATACATCTGCTCATTCCGGAACCATCAGGAGTTTCATGAACAGTGTGTCGAACGTGTTTTTACGGATATCCAAAGTCGTTTTGAAATGGAAGAGCTGACAGTGTTCGCCAGGTACGTCAGACGTGGCGGGCTTGATATCAATCCATGGCGCAGCACCCATAAACCCGGTGCAGGTGAAATTCGCCTGATCCGGCAGTAATCCTTAAAGCGACTCTTCCCTGTTACTGAGTTTCTGCAGGGCAGTCTCGCCACTCTCCTCTTTCCTGAGCTTTTCGGCGGCAGAATCCAGGGCCCGGATAATCAGCTTGCGGTCGTAGTCTTTTATGTCGCTGGTATCCAGGTACAGGGAGAAACCTTTGGATTCATGCTCAATAAACTGCTGTGTGGCCCCCAGGTTGCGGCGGAAATCCAGCACCCGATAAGTGGGGATACAGCGGGTAAAACCCTTGACGCTGGCTTCGCCCATGGGCTGGCAGAGGATGACATCCCTGATCAGGGACCAGGTTTCATGGGAAATCAGTATCTGACTGTTCTGGGCCAGGCTTTCCAGACGACTGGCAAGATTTACCTCCTTGCCGATCAGGGTGTAGTCCATACGGTTTTCGGCGCCGAAATTACCTACCGTGCAATAGCCGGTATTGATGCCCATGCGGATTTCCAGGGGCTTTTCAATGCCCTGATCCTGCCACTGACGACGCAGGACTTTCATATGGTTGCGCATGTCCAGGGCCATGGAAACAGCCGCCAGGGCATCTTTCTTTGGTCCACGGGTTTTCGGGTCGCCAAAGAAAACCATGATGCTGTCGCCGACAAATTTGTCGATGGTGCCGCCGTGGGCCAGGGCGATACGGGACATTTCTGTCAGGTACTGATTCAGGAGGTCAGTGAGGGCTTCCGCTTCCAGCTCTTCAGACAGCTCGGTGAACCCTTTGATATCGGAAAAGAACACTGTCAGCTTCTTTCTTTGGCTTTCCAGCTGGACACTTTTCTTTCCGGAAAATATCGATTCCCACACTTGTGGTGACAGGTATTTCGACAGACTGGCGGCCAACCGGGAATAATGCTGCTCCTGTCGTCTGGCTTCATCCTGCAGCTTTTCAAAAGCCTTCAGCCTTTGTCGCAGCAGAACCCCCTGGTAACTCAGAAAGATTGTCACGCAGATGATGCTGAACAGTGCCAGGGAATTCCCGGTGATCAGTGGCAGCTCAGTGGCTAATGTGAAGTGGATGATGGCCCCGGAACCGATAACTGATAGACCGGCTAAGGGAATAGACCGGGCGCCGAAACGAATGATCCCGCCAGTAACAAGGATCATGATGAACATCAGGCTTTCCAGCAGCGGCAGTCCGGAATAGGCGATGAGGGCTCCGGTATTGGCTGAATCCAGCAGTAAGCCGGAGCATTGCACCTGCTTTGGAAAAAAACGGTGAATGATTATCAGCAACAGGCTGACAATATGAGGGTAGGCAAGACAGTAAAGTACGGTGTAGATTTGCTGGCCGTTAAGCTGGCCTGAATAGGTTCCGAACCCTATGGCTGCTGCTGCCAGAGAGTAGGCGATGACGCGGGTCAGGTAGTCCCTGCTGACGGATTGACTGGGTTGCCTTGAAATGGCGCAGTTCTCCATAAAGTCCCTGGCGCTGAATTGTTGTTCTCTGTAAAGCGCTATTGATTGCAGAAGGGATTATTCCACAAATTCCCTGTCAGTGACACGGCTGCTGCTTAGGATTACTATCAGCCTGTTTGAAACCAAGAATACTGTTAAAGCAAAACATCTGACTGGAACTGTTTATGGATTTTGTAGAAGGTCTGATCGGGCGTCTGTCCTGCCCAATTCTTTCTGAACCGGCGCCTACAGAGGCGCAGCTGGATCTTATCTTTCAGGCAGCCCTGAGAGCTCCGGATCATGCCCGTCTCCGGCCCTGGCGTTTTCTCACCATCTCTGGAGACGCCCGCAAGGCCCTGGGGGAGGTCTTTGCCGCAGCAGCACTGAAAGATCAGCCTGACCTGGCGCCGGAAGCCATTGACCGTTTCAGGGGGTTGCCATTGCGAGCTCCCATGCTGGTGGCTCTGGTGTGCAATGTGACGGAGCATCCCAAGGTGCCGCTGCTTGAACAGCAACTGTCGGTGGCCGCCGCTGCCCAGAATATTCTTAATTGTGCTTATGCCCAGGGCGTTGGAGCCATGTGGCGCACAGGTACTGTTTCCTATCATCCAGCTACAGCCAGGGGGCTGGGGTTGAGCGACGATGAACAACTACTGGGTTTTATCTATCTGGGGACGCCCAGTAGAGCGCAAAAACAGTTGCCAGCTTTGAGGACTGGTGATTATGTCAGGTCATGGGCGGGCTCCTAACCCGGAAAATTCATAAAGCCACTTTAATGAGGCTAAAGAGCACAGAAATACTGGGGTGTTCATATTTGGATGTGTACGAAGATAAACGAATATTGCTCGTCGGCTTCTCGCTAGCTCTTGTCCCGCCATGACAGCACTTTGTCGGCGCTGTCTAGGAGCCTGACCGAGAATAGGCAAGTCGGCCTAAAGCCCAGGAAGATCGGCCACTTTTCGATAGAAAGCGGATGAGAGTCTCACTGAATTTGATTGAATAGGTCAACTATTCGCACAAATCCAGTGAAAAATCTGACTCGATCTACTG
>JBPCXN010000358.1:0-5379 GCA_051008495.1 Endozoicomonas sp.
TCCAGTCCCAGCAGTCCACCACCGACAACAGCTCCGACCTTACTTCCCCGGGCAGCTTCCGTTATGGCCTCGAGGTCTTCAATGGTGCGATAAACAAAACAATTGTTCCGGTCATGTCCGGAAACAGGAGGTACAAACGGGTAAGAGCCTGTTGCCAGCACCAGGCGATCATAATTCTGCCTGCGCCCTTTGCCGGAAACCACCTCGCAGGATTCACGGTCAATACCTGTCACCGTGTCATCCAGAACCAGTTCCAGACCCGGTTGTTCGTAGAAGCCTTCTGACACCATGGAAAAGTCATCAGCGGACTTGCCTGTAAAGTACTCAGATAAATGTACTCTGTCGTAAGCGGGTCGAATCTCTTCACCAAACACGACAACGTTGAACTGGTTAAGCCCACCTGCATCGACCAGCTTCTCCAGGAATCGATGGCCAACCATGCCATTGCCGACGACCACCAGAGTTTCTTTCATGCTCATCACGGGCATCCTTTTATACTGTCTTCTTGTCTGTCCCTGACAACGCAAATTCCATGCCTACTCCATAACTACCTGTTATTCCTTTAAAAAAAGCATTTTTACAGGCTTTCGCAAAATTTTATTGACACCCCACGCACACTTTTGAAGCACCAGGGCACTATTTATGCCCACTCGGCACCTTTTACTGGCCTGCGGTGCACTGCCAGCAGGCAATCGTTTAAAAAGCACACATCCAGTTACTCATTCCCGATCGCCCCAAACTGCTGATATACCAAGGCTAAGCAGCATGTCTTTCTCCATGCACCAGATCCAGTACAGGAATCTGGCCTGAAGTTTGCTTTTGCCTGACGGCATCGGACAGCTATCCCGCTGATAAATATAAACACCAAACCGAACAGCTGCGCCTTAAGGAGCCTTAATGAGCAACCTGGACTCTTTCAACATTTTCTCTTTCAAGGGAAAAACCAAAATTCTGCACCTCAGCTGGATGGCTTTCTTTGTCAGTTTCGTTGTCTGGTTCAACCACGCGCCCCTGGCCCTGCTTATTTCAGAGTCCCTCGGTTTGACCCGGGAGCAACTGAAAACTCTGCTGATCCTTAACGTCGCCCTGACGATTCCGGCCCGGGTCCTGATCGGCATGCTGACAGACCTGTATGGTCCCCGCCGGGTCTATTCCGCACTGCTGGCACTGTGCAGTATTCCTGCCTTTATGTACGCCCTGGCGGATGACTTTACCCAGGCCGCCATCGCCCGCTTCCTGCTGGGCACCATAGGGGCAGGCTTTGTGGTTGGCATCAGACTGGTATCAGAGTGGTTCCCCGCCAGACAGCTGGGAACCGCTGAAGGCATCTATGGTGGCTGGGGTAACTTCGGTTCCGCTGTTGCCGCCATGTCTCTTCCTGGAATTGCACTGCTGTTTGGCGGTGAAGATGGCTGGCGTTACGCCATTGGCCTGACTGGCCTGCTGTCGCTTGTTTTCAGCGTTATCTTTTTCCTGAACGTCTCTGACACTCCCAAGGGTTCGACCTATTTCCGGCCGAAAAATGTCGGTGCCATGGAAGTAACCAGTAAAGGCGACTTCTACCTCCTGTTGCTGATGAAAGTTCCCATGTATGCGGCGCTGGCCCTCCTTGCCTGGAAAATCTCTCCGGCCGGAGCTTCTATGCTTCGCCAGGAAATGGTGACCGCTATCTACATTGGCCTTGCCGCGCTTTATGTCTTTGATTGCTGGAAGGTCTGGCAGGTGAACAAACACATTTTCAGTGAGCCGGTGCCAGCTATTCACCAGTACCAGTTCAAGCAGGTTGCTGTACTGAATGTGCTCTATTTCGCCACCTTTGGTTCAGAACTGGCGGTGATTTCCATGCTGCCACTGTTTTTCAGCGACACCTTCAGTCTTGATCCAGTCATGGCTGGCCTGGTTGCCTCTGCCTATGCCTTCATGAATCTGATGTCCCGCCCCGGTGGTGGCCTGATCAGTGACCACTTTGGACGCAAGATAACCCTGCTGGTGCTGACCGCTGGACTGGCCGCTGGCTATGGCGTAATGAGCCTTATAGATTCCAGCTGGCCTCTGGTTCTGGCTGTGGTAGCCGCCATGGCCTGCTCGTTCTTTGTCCAGGCCGGTGAAGGTGCCGTGTTCGCCGCTGTACCGTTAATCAAGCGTCGTTTGACTGGCCAGATCGCCGGCATGACCGGCGCCTACGGTAATGTCGGCGCTGTCTTCTATCTGACCGTGCTGTCCCTGGTCGATTACAGAACCTTCTTCCTGGTCATTGCCGGAACCGCCGTCGCCGGTTTCGTCACCCTGCTGTTCATGGAAGAGCCCAAGGGACAGATCGCCGAAGTCATGCCTGATGGCAGTGTTACCATGATCGATGTAACCTGATGGCAATTGCCACGAGTCTGCCGGGCTTACGACAGGCTCCCAGGGAACCGGGACTATTGAAAATATCAGGGTGCCCGCTTTCCGCTTTCCGCTTTCCGATGCCCAAAGCTTAAAACTCCAGCGGATGGCGGACAGCGGAAGGCGAAAGTCATCGATATAATTTGAAATGCCGTTTTCCCCAGAGGGATCAGTCAGGATATGACGTTCTAATGCAGAAGCTGGAACTGGAAACCGCTGCAGTCAGCCAGGCGGGCCTGAAGGAAGAAAACCAGGATGCCTGGGGGGCACAAGTGCCCCAGAGTGCCGGCACACTCAAACATAAAGGCGCTGTGCTGGCCATTGCCGACGGCGTCAGTGCCTGCAGCGAAGCCCGGAGAGCCAGCCATACCGGCATCACCAGCTTCACTTCCGACTATTACAGCACGCCGGACTCCTGGACGGTTCGTCACTCTGTCGCCAGGGTACTCAGTGCTCTTAACCGCTGGCTTTACCAGCAGGGTCATAGCGACGCCCGGGAAGAAGGCAGCTGGTGTACGACATTCACCGCCTTCGTCCTGAAATCCAGCAGCGCCCATATCGTCCATACCGGCGACTCAAGGGCCTGGCGTTTAAGGGGTGGCCAGCTTGAATGCCTGACCCGGGATCACAGCGCCAGCATGGGTGGCAGGCACTACCTTGGTCGTGCGCTAGGCATGTCTCCCAACGTAGAGGTGGACTACAAAACAGAAATCCTCGAGGAAGGTGATACACTTCTGCTGACCACTGACGGCATACATGACGTTCTCTCCAGCCGGCAGATAACAGAAACTCTCTCTGCCAACACCTCCCTCAACGAGATCGCCCAACAGCTGGTCGATAAAGCCCTGCAGCAGGGCAGCACTGACAACCTGACCTGTGTCGTTGGCAGAATCCAGTCACTTCCGGCCGGGGACCAGGAGGAAAGCCTTCAACGCCTCTCCCAGTTAGCAATGCCCCCTGACCTGAACCCGGGACAGGTTCTTGATGACTACCTCGTGCTTGACATGATTCATGCCAGCAAGCGCAGCCAGCTCTATCTTGCAGAAGATTTGACTGCAGCTGAAGGGGAGAACCGGCAGGTCATTCTCAAGACCCCGTCGGTCAATTTCGAGGATGACCCGCAATACCTGGAAGGTTTTATCCGGGAGGAGTGGATAGGCCGCAGGATTGAACATCCGGGTGTAATGAAAGTACTCCCACCCAAGGCGGGCCGAAAGTATCTCTATCATGTCTGCGAGTACATCAAGGGCCAGACACTCCGGGACTGGATGCAGGACAATCCAGAGCCATCTCTGGCCCAGGTCCGGGATCTTATACGACAAGTCATCAGCGCCGTCCGAGGCCTGCACCGCCTGCAGATTCTGCACCAGGACCTGAAACCGGAAAACCTGATGCTGGAACAGAACGGCCAGATTCGTCTGATCGACTTCGGTTCAGCCCTGGTGGCCGGTGAAGCTGCAACAGAACCGGGCGCAGGAGGCGGGATGGCCAGTTTTCCCATGGGCACAAAGAACTACACGGCGCCGGAATACTTTCTCGACGGTGTTGTCGATGAGCGGGCCGACCAGTTCGCCATTGGTGTGATCGCCTATGAGTTGCTAACGGGCCAGTTGCCTTACCCTGAACATGCCGGCAGCAGTATCCGGGTCCGCCATTATCAGCACCTGCAATATCGCTCAGCCAGGGACAGGACAAAGGCCGTTCCGGAGTGGGTGGACCGGGCTCTCGCCAAAGCGGTTGCACCAGACCCGGCCAAACGCTATCCGGCCCTGTCCGAGTTTCTTCAGGATCTGCGCCGCCCCAACCCTTCATTCAAAAGCCGCGGAAGCCAGCCTTTGATGGAGAGAAACCCATTGCTGGTTTGGAAGGTCGTCTGTCTATTACTTCTGGGCCTGAATGTTTGGCAGTTTCTGAATTAGATAAAGGTTTTGCCAATCTCGTTCAAAGCAATCATAAGCCTGTTTAATCCACCAGGTGAAAACCAAGGGCGGCAAGGTTTATCCGGACATCATCTGAGCACCTGCCAGCCTGCACCTTGAGAGTGCCAAACTCACGCCGCTCGGCATAGTTCCGGCGCATTTGATCAAACGCCAGTTTTCTCGCGGCTCTATCCAGCTTCAGCAGTTTCCGCATCCGGGCATCATCACGACGGATGTCGTACACTGCGCGCATGGACAGGGACGACGCCTGAGCCACGGAAATGTCATCGGTATAACCGATTTTTTTCAGGGTCGGAATGGGCGTGACAGCACCGGGCCGGACTCTCGCCGGCAAACCGAAGCAGCGGCATAGCGCCTTGTACACCATCTCGGTTCCGGAGATCTTGCCATCCAGGCTGTAACCGGCAATGTGAGGCGTGGCGATATCCACCAGCGCCAACAATTCCGGATCAACATCCGGTTCATGTTCCCAGACATCCAGAACTGTGCTCAGCTGCTGGCCCGACTTAAGACATTCCAGCAGGGCTTGATTATCCACCACAGGGCCCCGACCGGCATTCACCAGAACGGTGCCCGGTTTCATGCTCTGCAGCTGGCGCTGTCCGATCAGGTGATGGGTTGGATGGAGGCCCGATCTTGTCAGTGGCGTATGAAGGGCTATCACATCGCAATGGTGAATCAGCTCATCCAGATCGAGAAATTCAACAGCAGGATCCGGCTCACATAATGGGTCACAGGCCACAACCCTGACGCCAAGACGACTCATGGTCTCATACAGCCGTCCTCCCACCTGGCCTTTGCCGATAATCCCGACAGTCCGGCCGGTCAGATTAAAGCCGTCCCGTTCTGCCAGGATATCCAGGGCACAGAGCACGTACTCAACCACTGACCGGGCATTACAGCCCGGGGCATTGGCAAAAGTGATGTCCTGCCCTTCCAGAGCAACCAGGTCAACGTGATCAACACCCGCAGTGCAGGAACCAATAAAGCGGACAGAGCTGTCCCGCACCATGGCCGGGTCAACCCGGGTGACGGAGCGAACCAGCAGGGCATC
>JBPCXN010000359.1:0-11303 GCA_051008495.1 Endozoicomonas sp.
GCAGCGTACAACTTCAAAAAAATGGTTCGAGCAGAATTGACGGGATTAATCCGTCTAAAAAACGCAAGCAGGTTGAAGTATGCAGCATAAAAGCAAAGAAAAAAGCCGAATTGAGCAAAAATGCCAAAATTTGGTCTTCATGGCAGGAAAAGCTGGTTGAATTTTAACCGATCTATTTGATAGCGGTCGAGGATAAAGTTCAGTAGATCGAGTCAGATTTTTCACTGGATTTGTGCGAATAGTTGACCTATTTTCGCAAAGAGTTACAGGGAGTGTGAGAGAAGAAGTATTAATAGACGTTGAGAATCTTCGTTTCCATCTGGCCGTTTGCGCCGGTCTGAAGATCCCTGGCTGCATGATGCTGATGAAAGATGACCTTTCCCGATCGTTCTGGAAGTCTCTGGTGAATATGCTGGACTGGTCAGAAACGGTGCATCCGCTCTTCTACTCTGCTGATCAGATGCCTGCAGGGACCGACATCACTTTCCCCAGGTTATTTTTGAAAGGGGGGCGGTGGCATTTTGAGCTCAGTTCGCAAGCTTCCAGCAGGAGTGGCGACGGTATTGAAACCGAAACCATTTTCCTGAAACAAACCTGTGAATGCGTGTATCAGGACATTAAAGAAAAAACGCCCATCTTCCACAGAAAACGGGCGCTGCTATCATCCGGACAACCGCGGCAGTATGCCGGCTTACAGAGAGTTCAGACGAATACCGTATACCTGGGCTTCGCCAGTGGCGTTGGTGGCCAGGTTGATCTTCAGTGAGCCTTTGGGGGCCTGGCTCTTGTCAGAGAAATTTACATCGTAGTGCAGCACGTATACAGAAGTGTCGCCCTGTCTCTGTGTCAGTTCCGCCCTGGCGTACTGTCCACTCTTCACCTGGTCAAAGTAGGTGGAAAGCTTCTGGAACTCGGAGCGTGCGGTTTCTGCTGGAATCTGCGAACGGGCAGCCGGTCCCAGCATCTGGTACATGGCGTCGTAGTCTTTCTTGTTGAAGTACGTCATAAAGCCTTTCAACAGGTTGTCACGGTAGTCTTTGGTTACCTGCTGCGGCAACTGAACGCTGATGGTTCGAGTGGCCACTGGCTGCTGTTGTGGCGCTGGCGCATCGTTGGTTTGCAGGCCGAACCAGGCAGTAGTGGCCAGGTTCAGAACGAGAAGCAGCATGATGGCTGCCTGTGAATGTTTCATGGTTTCCTTTCCCTGTTGGCTGTCAGGCTGACAGCCAAGTTATCGGCCCAGGTGTTGGATTCTAAACCGACAGGGAAAGCGTTTCAGAACGCCAGCTGAGTTCTGAAAGAGATCAGGCTGGGACGCTCATCACCGTTAATGCCGCCGGTCACTTCAGCCAGTGTGTAGTTCAGGGTGAAGCGAAGGTTTAGGTTGTAATAGAAGTTGATGCCAAGGGTGTAGTTTTTTTCAATGCCACCTTTAATGTCCCGATCATCCAGGTCCGCCCAGGAACCTCTTGCCGCCACTTCCCAGCGCTGGTTGACGTTCGATGGTTTGTCAAAACGTGCTTTGTCCCGGTTGTAGGTAATGCTGGTTTCTCCGTCCAGAAAATAGCTGGCCTGGAGATAGGCGCTCTGGAAATAGAGCGTCTTTCTATCCAGACTCTCCTTGACCCGGTGGGTGAGATACTCACCACGAAGAGATAGCGGGCCGAACACATAGCCGGCTTCAAGGCCTCCGGTCTGTTGCTCCTTTGCCTCCAGCTTGCCGGTGCTGATCAGTTTGGGCATTTTCCGATGCTTGACTTCAGGGAGCGCCGCGAAACTGACTGTGCGGTTTTTGTCGTTGAATGACAGCCATTGCAGTGAGGCACCCAGATGAAGCGTTTCTATGTCTGAATGTAATGGCGACCAGGTCAGCCGGGTTGAGGTACGCAGTGGCTGGTGGCCTTTCTCATCATTGACGTTGCCTTTCTGCAGGGCCGCGGCAAAAGTCCAGTCGCCGAGCACCGGCTGCCACATTACACCGACAAAACGCTGTGGTGCGAGAGTTGTGGTCATCGCCGATTCATTGAATGTCCACCATCGGGAGCTGTGTTGATTCTCTAGCCCAACAGGAGACTTGAACTGCCCAATGATCAGGTAATACGGCTTGTAGCTCAGCCAGGCGTCTTTATGACCGATGCTTGTGAAATCGTAGCCGTATTTGAAGCTCCAGTCGTTGCCGTATTTTCCGGAAAAGGACACCTGGGTGTTACGCCAGTCATGGTCGCTGGGAAGGACGGTCTTGTCTTCATCGGGTTTGACCCAGTCATACTGGAGCAGTGTGCCGATTGTCAGCTGAAAATCCTGGTAACCAAGGGTCAGCCCCTTGTCAGAGAAAGTAGCGCCCGGGCTGCCCTCATCGGCATGAAGGCTGAAGGAAATTGTGTAAAGCGCCAGGGTCAGGGGGATCAGTGGATGTCTCGACGAAGCTTTCTTTTTCATACGGCTAATGGCTCCCTGTCAGTGGATTCGTTTGGATATTTCAGCCGCCAGTTGCACGTTGTTTTTCAACAGCGCCTTGTTGGCTTTAAGGAATCTGTGGTCTGCTGACCTGAACAGATGTTGCAGCAGGAAAGGCGTCAAAGCCTTTCCAGACACGCCTTCCCTGCGGGCCAGGGAGATTGCCTCGACGATGGCGGTTTCGGCTTCGGCCAAAGGAATGGCAAATGATTCAGGTATCGGGTTACAGATCAGTTGCCCGCTTTGCAGTCCTGCGTCCTTATGGGCCTCAATCAGCCTGGCGGCTTCATCAGGAGTTTTGATGAGATAGTCCACCGCTTCTGAACTGCTGACGCTGTAAAAGGCCGGCAATGATTTCGTTCTGTAACCGATGACGGGAACGCCCATGGTTTCCAGGTATTCACGGGTCAGTGCCAGGTCGAGAATGGCTTTTGGGCCGGAGCAGACCACGGTGACTGGCGATTTAGCCAGCTCCTGCAGATCGGCGGAGATATCGAAATTCTGCTCAGCGCCCCGGTGAACCCCACCAATGCCACCTGTTGCCATTAACCTGATACCGACCATGGTCGCAATGACCATGGTGGCGGCTACGGTGGTTCCTCCTGTTAGACCACTGGCAAGGAGTGGGGCAATATCCCTGCGACTGGCTTTGTGGCTGCTGGAGCCTGTGGCTGCCAGTTTGTCCAGCTGCTCAGTAGACAGCCCCACTTTAATACGACCATCAAGAATGGCCGTGATGGCAGGCTGAACACCTTCTGTCTCAAGGGTCTCCAGCAGTTTCCTGAAGAGCTGAAGATTGTCAGGGTAGGGGAAACCATGGGTGAGGGCGGTGGATTCCAGCGCCACGACAGGCTGCTGGTTGTTGAGAGCCTCTGCTACCGCAGGATGGATATCCAGATACTTGTTGGAGGAGGTTTCAGACATCAGCACCTACCTGATAACCGTCTTATAAATTACACAAGCCGCATATCTCCTGAGTGTTTCCCGCCCGGCCAGCGGTTAACATCAGAAAAACTGTTCACCATTAAAATACCGACCAAGTTTAGAACGGGTTGGTATTTTTTGCTCAAGGCTGTTGAGGTCGGAGATAGAAATGGCATCGCTGTACTTTTATTTTTCTTCCATGGATTCCGGAAAAAGCACCTATCTGCTGCAGGCAGCACATAACTATGAAAGTGCCGGTAAGCGGGTCATGATGCTGACACCTATGGTGGACGACCGTTTTGGTACTGGCAAAATCACTTCCCGAATCGGGCTGCAGAGTGATGCCCTGGTCATCAGTAATGAAGACCGGTTGCTGGAACTGGTGGCGAAGGAGCACGACAGTGCCCGTATTTCCTGCGCCATGATTGATGAATCCCAGTTTCTGACGCCTGAGCAGGTCTGGCAGCTATCGGATGTGGTGGACAACCTGGGGATTCCGGTGCTCTGTTTTGGCCTGCGCACCGATGCTTTTGGCGAAGCGTTTCCGGGGAGTCGGACACTGCTGGCCATCGCCGACGAACTCATCGAACTGAAAAGCATCTGCAAGAAGTGTGAGAAGAAAGCCAGCATGCAGCTGCGACTCGACGCAGAAGGTCGTCCAGTCAAGAGCGGCAGCCAGGTGCAGATTGGTGGCAACGACACTTACCTGTCTGTCTGCCGCAAGCACTACAAGGAAATGCTCGGGGGCTGAACAGAAAATATGGATTTAACGAATTTGGAAATGCTGGCAGCGTTGTCGGCTGTTTTTGCCGGAGCCCTGGTGCAGGGCACCATTGGCTTTGGCCTGGCCGTGGTGGCGGCCCCTGTTCTTTTTGTTATTGAGCCTGAGCTGGTGCCCGGTTCGCTGATCACTATGGCCATGTTAACCGGGCTGTTGACAGCACTGCGTTATCTTGGCTCGCTGCAGGTGGCCGACCTGAAATACGCAGTGCTTGGTCGTGTTCCCGGTTCCATAGTGGGAGCGGGATTACTGGCCGTAGCCTCGGCACAAGCCATGAGCCTGTTCCTGGGAATCTGTGTGCTGCTGGCAGTCGCCGCCAGTCTCAGCCAGTACAAACTGCAGGCTACCCCGAAAACCCTGATGTCGGCTGGCTTTCTATCCGGAGTTATGGGGACCACATCGGGTATCGGTGGCCCGCCCATGGCGCTGGTGATGCAGAACCAGTCCGGAGACAAAATCAGGGCTCAGCTGTCCGCTTATTTTGTCATCAGCTGCCTGGTCTCTCTGGTGATCCTGAGAGTCTCCGGGCAGTTAGACTGGTGGCATGTGAAGAACGCCGCTTTCATGGTGCCGGCTGTTCTGGCAGGGCTCTGGGTGGCAGGCCGGATCGCCCACAGAATCAACCAGGTCCTGATGCGCCGAGCCCTGCTGGTGATCTGCAGCGTCGCTGGCACCAGTGCCATAGTCAATGCAATGCTTTGATATTACTGATAATAATTTCTACCTGAACTTGACACACTGTAGCGGTATGCAGTAGGTTTGAGTCATGCGCTGATTTGTCTTTGGCTTGCGGGCGCAATAGAAATACCGCTAAAAGAAGGGTTTATCCATCGAATTTCCGAAAACCACTCTGCTAGCGCCGAGTGGTTTTTTTATGTCTGGAGAAAAGGCATATCGATCACACAAGCCAGACCGTGTGAAGAATTAGCTGCCGAAGCCGGAACTTGACAGCACTGTCAATGTCCGAGCTTGGTGTAGGCAGGAGCAGAAATGATAGAACTTAAAAGTCTAAGTAAGGTATTCAAGAGCGGTGGGCGCGAAGTCAGGGCCATTGACGGCATCAACCTGGCCGTCCCCGAAGGCTCCATTTACGGGGTCATAGGTTCCAGCGGTGCCGGCAAAAGCACCCTGATCCGTTGTGTCAATTTGCTGGAAAGGCCCAGTGCCGGACAGGTAATCGTCGATGGTCAGGATCTGACCCGCCTTTCTAAGAAGGGCCTGCGGGAAGCTCGCCACAACATCGGAATGATCTTTCAGCATTTCAACCTGCTGTCCAGCCGAACGGTTTACCAGAACATTGCTCTTCCCCTTGAACTGGCCGGTGCCAGCAAAGCCGAGATAGAAGAGAGCGTCAATCCGCTGCTGGAGCTGACCGGACTGAAAGAGAAGCGTGACAGTTACCCTTCCCAGTTATCCGGCGGCCAGAAGCAGAGAGTGGCCATCGCCCGGGCGCTGGCCAGTCGCCCCAGGGTGCTCCTGTGTGACGAGGCCACTTCGGCCCTGGACCCGCAGACAACCAAGTCCATTCTTGCACTGCTCAAGGATATCAACCAGAAGTTCAATATCACTGTTCTGATCATCACCCATGAGATGGATGTTGTGAAATCCATCTGTGATCGTGTGGCGATTCTGAGCCAGGGGCGACTGATTGAAGAAAACGATGTCGAACAGTTTTTCCTGAACCCGCAAACCAAGCTGGCCAGAGAGTTTGTTCGCAGCGCTATCCATGAAAAGCCGGTGTCAGAAATCGAAAGCCATTTCAAGGCAGAAGACTCTCCGGGTTCCCGCCCGGTGATTCGCATCACTTTTGTCGGGCAGCGGGTGGTGGAACCCCTGATTACCCAGGCCGCCAAAAAGTTTGGCACCGACTTTGTCATCCTGCAGGCGGATATCGAATCCGTTCATGGCAAGTCGATGGGCTTCCTGATGGTGGAAGTGATGGGCGATGACGAGGCTGTCAGCGCGTCTCTGGCTTTTCTGAAAGAACATGTACAAGTAGAGGTGGTTGGTTATGTCAGCTGATTCCTGGGCTCTTCTAACTCGCGCGCTCTGGGAAACGCTGTACATGACGGCGTTATCCGGCGGGCTGAGTTTCCTGTTTGGCATTCCCCTGGGCGTATTGCTTTATATCACCCGTCCAGGGCGTATCATGGCCAACACCCTGTTGAACCGGGTGCTTGGCTCCATCGTCAATGCTACACGGTCAGTGCCGTTTATAATCCTGATGGTGGCGATCATTCCGTTTACCCGTATGCTGGTGGGAACCTCCATTGGCACCACTGCGGCTATTGTTCCTTTGACCCTGGCGGCGATTCCTTTTGTTGCAAGAATTGCCGAAGGGGCCGTCAACGAAGTTCCTGGCGGACTGGTCGAGGCTGCGCAATCCATGGGCGCGACCCCCATGCAGATCATTGTCAGGGTGCTGTTGCCAGAAGCGCGCCCGGGGCTGATTAATGGCATGACCATTACCCTGGTGACCCTGGTCAGCTACTCCGCCATGGCCGGTGCCATTGGTGGCGGCGGCCTGGGAGACCTGGGTATTCGCTACGGTTACCAGCGTTTTGATGGCGTCATCATGCTGGCGACAGTCGTTGTTCTTATCGTGCTGGTGCAGCTGATCCAGTCTCTGGGCGATTGGCTGCAGAATCACTACGACAGAAACCAGTAGTAATAATTCACTGAAAGCACTCACTCGGGAGGATGTAATAGATGAATGCTGTAAGAAAGACCAAGGCCGTTTCACAGCTGAAAGCGTTGTTGGGATCTGCACTGGTGGCCACCAGTGTCATGCTGGTCGGCTGCGGTGACACAACTGTGGACGACGCTCTCAGGGTAGGTGTCATAGCAGGGCCTGAAGCCGATGTCATGCAGGTGGCGGCTGACATTGCGGAAAAAGAGCACGGCGTTACAGTTAAACTGATAGAGTTCTCTGACTATGTGGCGCCTAACACCGCACTGTCTGAAGGTTCCATTGACGTGAACGCTTTCCAGCATCGTCCTTACCTGGACAGCATGGTACGCGACCGTGGTTTCGAACTGACGGTAGTTGGCAACACCTTTGTTTACCCGATTGGCGCCTACTCCAACAAAATCAAGGACATGAAAGAGCTGCAGGAAGGCGCCCGTGTGGCGATTCCCAATGACCCGAGCAATGAAGGCCGTACCCTGATTCTTCTTGATCAGTCCGGCTATATCAAGCTGAGGGACATTAATAACCTGGAAGCAACACCAGCTGATATCGTCGAGAACCCCATGAACCTCCGGTTCATTGAACTGGACGCAGCTCAGTTGCCGCGTTCCCTGGATGATGTTGATCTGGCGTTTATCAACTCTACCTATGCTGTTCCTGCCGGATTGTTGCCCACCCGTGATGCGCTACTGGTGGAAGGCAGGGATTCCCCTTACGTGAACATTATTGTTTCCAGGGAAGATAATAAGACCGATGAACGCATTCTCAAGCTGGTCGAGTCCTATCAGACAGAAGCCGTAGAAGCCAAGGCTGAAGAACTGTTCAAGGGCAGTGCGGTAGCCGGCTGGAAGTAATTGTCAGCTGTTCATTCCCAGCGCCGATATCTTCTTCCCTGAAGGGATCGGCGCTTTTATATGACGGTGAATTTCTGGCAATACCATTCTTGAATTGGGTAGTTGTTTTACTGCCCTTTCTTGTTCCCGCGGAAAAGTTTTCCGGGGAAACTTGTCAAGGTGGCTGTCCTACAGACAGTAAAGTTTGCTAAGATAACCCGTTATTTCGCGTGCCGGCTCAATATTCTGGTTTTCCGGGATGATGTAATTCGCTGTTTACCTCGGACTTCAGGTGTTGCTGCGCAATCACTCAACCTTTGCATGAAGGCGGGGGTACTTCATGGCTGTAGTTGCCAAAAAGTCATCCATGATATTTTTTTCGAATCCGGCGGATCATTACTGCCACCGGGTTCGTATTGTATTGGCGGAAAAAGGGGTTGCTGTCGACGTACAGAACGTCAGCCCCGAGAGTCTGCCACAGGAACTGTCTGACCTGAATCCGTACAACAGCCTGCCGACCCTGGTGGACAGGGAGCTGGTGCTGTACGAGCCAAATGTCATGATGGAATACCTGGATGAGCGTTTTCCTCATCCGCCTCTGTTACCGGTGTATCCGGTCAGTCGTGCCCAGAGCCGCCTGATGATGCACCGCATCCAGAAAGACTGGTGTGCCCTGGTGGATACCATAATGGATCCGAAAACCAAGGAAACACCTGTTAACCGGGCCCGCAAGGAACTGCGTGAAAGCCTGCTGGCCATTGCGCCGATCTTCGCCGAGAAGCCATTCTTTATGAGTGAAGAGTTTTCTCTGGTTGACTGCTGTGTAGCTCCGATTCTCTGGAGACTGCCTGCCATGGGTATCGAACTGCCCAAGCAGGGCAAGGCGATTCTTCAGTACTCCGAACGTCTGTTCGCACGCGAATCTTTCCAGGAAAGCCTGTCCGAGATCGAAAGGGAGATGCGCGAGTAATTCGCCGTTTCTGATGTCGTAAGAATGCTGTCACCCAGGGGTTGTACTCTGGGTTGCACATTCATCTCTGACAGCCCTTTACAGGAGTCCATGGGAGCCTGACCGATATGACAATGACCAGTAGTCGTCCATACATCGCCAGGGCGTTGTATGACTGGATCCTGGAGAACGATTGCACCCCCTATGTCCTGGTGGACGCCAGCCGCAGGGGGGCAGAAGTGCCAAGGGAATATGTCAAGGATGGACAGATTGTTCTCAATATTTCCCCTTCTGCGGTAAGAGCGCTGCATATGGGTAATGATGTCATTACCTTTGACGGTCGCTTTGGTGGCGAGGCCCTGACGATCACGGTTCCCGTTGAAGCGCTGATGGCCATCTACGCCCGTGAGAATGGCCAGGGTATGGTGTTTGAAGTGGAGCCCCAGCCCGAACAGGAGCAGGGACCTGGAATTGTGGAGTCGGAAACCACGACCCAATCTCCGGAACCCTCGGGTGACAAACCCCGGAAACCCGGTCGACCTAACCTGAAGGTGGTCAAGTAGGTTCGCTGCAAGTGCTATAAAAAAGGGCTGGTTTTACCAGCCTTTTTTCTTTTTATGCTCATCAGGGCTGCCCTTCGAACAGCCGCAGATAGGCGATCAAATCAGCCCGCTGTTGCTCATCCGGAACCCCAAGGGTAACCATGGTCGTATTGGGCAGAAAGGTTCTCGGGTTGGCCAGCCAGGCATTGAGGATGGCCGGCGACCAGACAATGCCTGAATTCTTCAAATCCTCTGAATAGTAATCAAAACCCGGTTGTGAACCGGCTTTACGGCCAAACAGATTGGCCAGGTTTGGGCCGTTGTTGTGGCCGACGATTTTTTCCGGGTAGTGACAGGTACGACACTGGGCGAATACCAGCCGGCCTCGTTCAGCGTCACCTGCCAGTATCAGACCGGCTTCTGGCTGGGCAAAGGCTGTCTGCGAAATCAGGAGCAGGGCAGTTGTCAGGGTTTGGAACAGCCTCATGATGTTGTCCTCGCAATATGCTTGCCCGCACGTCTGCCGAAGAAAGTGCAGTCGCCAATGGAGATACCGCTGGCAATATAGGGAGCGGTAGGGAGTCCGGCTGATGTTCTTCCAGCTGCGTATAACCCGGGAATGGGCTCACCTCCGGCATTGATCGCTTGGGAATCGACATTGGTGTGCAAACCGCCAAAGGTGTGCGCCGGGAAGAACGCTGTATCGACGCTGATATTCCAGGCTTTGAAAGGCGGCTTGTTGAGGGGTGTCAAAAGATCTTTCGATTTATGGAACAGTGGGTCCTGCTGCTTTTCAGCATGGCGGTTGTAGTAATCCACTGTCTGTTGCAGGGTGCCTTCCGGCAATTCAATCAGCTGCTCAAGCTCTGCAATGCTGTCAGATTCAGCCTGCACTTTTATCCGGTGATCGTCGTGTTGATAGCTGCTGTTTTCATCAGTGATCAGCCAGCCTTTGCCATGCTGGTTATAGGTGATCTCGTGACCCATCATGGCGTGGTAGTTGTCTTCACTGATAAATCGCTGGCCGTGCTGATTCACCACGATACCCTTCAGAACTGACTCAGGCTGGTACAGTGGAATGATCGCAAAGCCCTGGTTCATCCTGAGGCCGACACCACCGACGGACATGCCCATCTGGATGCCCATGCCCTGGTCGCCGGCATTCCCCCAGGGGACCGTGCAGTTGTGCAGCTCCGGTGCATGCAGTCGGGTCATTTCACGATTATGAATAAAACCTCCGGCCGCCAGCACTACGCCTTTTCTTGCCTGGATGCGTTTGCTCTCACCCTGCCAGTCCACTACAAGGCCGGCAATGCTGCCATCACTGTTTTGAACCAGCTCCTGGCCAGAAACATTCAGGGCAATCTTTACTCCCAGCTTTTCGGCGCTGGCGGTGAGGACTTCCATTGTCGTCCGGCCACCGGTCATGCCCATTGCTCCTGGCACGTGTCCCCTGGGAGCAGGCCGGCTGAACTGCTGGCTTTTATACGTCAGTTCACTGCCGGAGTAGTAAAGAGAGCTGTCGTCATAGGGCAGGCCCTTGGCGTCGGTGAATTTTTCGTTGTAATGAATGCCGTTGTCCACCATCCAGTGGAAGTGCTCGATACTCTGTTCGCAGTACAGCTGAATTTTGTCCAGCTGTGGGTGCAGGGCGCCAGCATTGACAATGTAGTTGTACATGTCTTCGACGGTATCGGTGAAACCCATGGCTTTCTGCAGAGGTGTCCCGCCTCCTAGATAGCAGACGCCTCCAGACATGGAGGATGAACCGCCGGCCCGTTGAAACATTTCCAGTACCAGAACCTCCAGTCCGGCCCGGGCGGACTCTATGGCGGCGCTGATTCCGGCAGCCCCTGAGCCGACAATGACGACATCTGTCTTGATATTCCAGGTGGTTTTGGCCGATGCGCTGGCCAGCGAGGCGGTAGAAGCTGCGGTGGTGCCTACGGCCAGGGTCTTGAGGAAGGAGCGCCGATTGAGGTTCTTGTTATTATTCTGATCATTCATGATTCACTGCTCATGATGTTTTCTTGTAAACTGCAAAGAATAACGCAAAAGTGGCCAGCAGGCATCAAATGTCGGTCATTCACTTAACACTAGGTTGTACAGACATACTCATATTCACGGC
>JBPCXN010000360.1:0-14981 GCA_051008495.1 Endozoicomonas sp.
GTAAAAACCGTTCTGATGGATGGAAGCATGTATCTGAACGCATCCCTTTTCCGGACCAATTACAAGGACTTCCAGCTCCAGACTGTCAATCCGGATAATACGAGACTCTCTATCATTGATACAGCCGACGCCTTTACTCAGGGCCTGGATGTTGACCTCACCTGGCTGGCTACTGAGCAGCTTACAGTGGGCTACAACATGGCGCTGGCTCAAGCTGAATACACAGAAGATACCATTGCTGTAGACAAGGGGCAGAGACTGCTGCGGGCTCCTAAATTCTCCGCTGCACTGAACCTGGACTTCGTTCAGCCTATAGAGGCTGGCGATATCCGCTACAACATGACTTACAGCTATTCCTCCACACAGCGCCTGACCAACCAGAAGCTGAGTGAAATGCAAGTAGAGGACAGCGGCCTGACTCTGACCAAGTCGGATATCTACAGCGGCTCATTTGATAACCTGAATGCCAGAATCACATTCTCGCCAAGAGGACAGAACTGGGAAACAGCACTTTGGGCCACCAATATCCTGGACAAGGCTTATCGCGCTGACGGGCATTTCGAGCTGACTAACTCTACGCTTGCCCAGTCCGGCTCAATTGCACGACCCTACATTCGTAACGCCCCCCGTGCAGTTGGACTGGAGTTCAGCTACTACTTCGGCGAACTCTAACCAGCAGGTTAAAACCGCAACCTGAAAAACCCCGGAAGGCTTCCACCTTCCGGGGTTTTCTTTTTCCTGGTCAGCCTCCTGACCAGAACCAAACCATTATGCAGGAATCTTTTTACCCGGCAGCCCTGAAATTCAACTTCTCCTGATACTCTTTGGGGTTCATGCCCATCCAGCGCTTAAAGGCCTTGCGAAAACTGGCGGTATCAGCGAATCCCAGCAGTGTCGCTATCGACTCCGTATCAAGCGTGGAATTGTGCATATAGTCCAGCGCCTTTCGTTTGCGATCCTGGTTATAAAGATCCCGAAAACTGGTGCCCTTATCAGATAACTTTCGTCGTACAGTCCTGGCAGATACACCGAGACTGTCCGCGACGTTTTCCAGACTGACCTGGGCGCCTTCGTGTCGGGCCAGTTGCTCCTGAATCTGGACGACAATGTCCCCCCTCCTGCAGGACTGGATCTGCTGCTGCTTTTCCTCACACAGTTTCCGGGCAATGCGGTAGTTCACCGGATTACTTTTCGGCAGAGGCATTCTAAGAAACTTATCATCGATAATGTAATAAGTGTCTGAACAGCCGAAACTGGCAGGGCACCGGAGGGTATCACCATACAGGCCCGAGTAGTCTGGAGCCGGATAGGCGAAACCAGCTTCCCTGAAATGAAAGTCTGTGCCGAGGAGGTCCTCAATGATGGCATGGGTACCCATCAGGAAAACTTCCGTAATAAAAGGCAGGGGAAAGGCGCAATCCAGCTCGTGGGCCCTGGCCAGCTTGACCAGAAGACCGCCCTGAATACGGGTAATGAGGTAATTAAAGGGACTGCGGACAATATGCCGGTAGTGATTGGCAATGCCCAGACAGTGGTCAACATCCCTGGCGCTGGCCATTGCCATCCCCAAAACCCCCCAGCGGGTAATGTCCAGGGCACTGCCCAACAACAGACCAATTTCCGGGCGCTCGCTCAGGCGGTAAGCGTTACGGTAAATGATGTCAAACTGATCCCAGGACAACAGCACTTCCGGGTTGCTCAGGCAGGATTCAGGCAAACCGGTTCCCATCAGCAACTGGCTCTGGGTGATACCTTCCTGGGCAAGCACTTCATGCACCCTCTGAAGCTCACTGCCGGGAAACAGTGGGCGATCTTTAAACGCTTGCATCACCATAGCGATCCTGACTTTATTTTTCTTTGCAGGCACAGACGATAATCCCGAAAGGCACTCAAATCAAGCACATATAAAAACTGTCAATGGACAAAACAGCGCTTTTACGGCCTTTCTTGACCTTTATTTCAATGGGAGAGAAAAACCATCCAGACAAAGACAAAAATGGCCTGATTTCTGCAGGGATAGTCGAGAGAAGTTATCCCCCCACCAATGAGATTTGAGGAACTCCCATGAAGTTTTTCAGCCGAAAAATGGTCAAGCCCGAAGACCTGAACCACGCCAGCCGCCTGTTTGGTGGCCGCGCGCTGAGCTGGATTGATGAGGAAGCCTGGGTATTTGCCTGCTGCCAGATGAACAGCACCAGTGTGGTGACAAAATTCATGTCGGAAGTGGAGTTTGTGTCCTCGGCAAAGCTGGGCGACGTAGTGGAAATCGGCATCAAACTGGTGCACACAGGCACCACATCAGTGACCCTGGAATGCCTGGTCCGCAACAAGATGACCAAGGAAGTGATCACCCACGTTGAAAGAATCGTGATGGTCTGCGTCGATGAAAAGGGCAACAAGGTGCCCCATGGGATAGGCATTCAAAAAAGCGCCTGATGTCGCCGAAACGGCTCTCTGGAGTCTCATTCTCGCTCCCATACTCCTGCGTGGGTGCGTAACGGCCAGATTTTACCGACCTGGCGGACGGGGTTCCCACGCAAGAGAGGCTGTCGTGAAAGAGTGGAGCCAAGAGTACTTCTCAAAACCGTCGTTCCCGCGCAGGCGGGAACCCATCACAAACAGTGGATCTCCGCCTACGCGGAGATGACGATATAGAGTAAGGCTCGGTGTTTTTTACCCTTTCCCGAGACCCTCGGGAACATGGGAACCAGGGGAACTACGCTTTTCTATCTGAGCGCGGTTTAAGAACCCTCAGACTTCCTCCATTTCAAATTCATCCTTGCCTACACCACAGTCAGGGCAGAGCCAGTCTTCCGGCACATCCTGCCAGCGGGTACCTGGTTCAATACCCTCTTCCGGCCAGCCCTTGGCCTCGTCATAGATGATTCCACAGACAACACACATCCAGGTTTTCATTCGTTACTCCGTGCTCACTGTTGGTGTGATACAGAGTATCGGTTCTGAGAAAATGACAATGAACAGACAGACAGGCCAGTAAGGGGTTTGTACGGGACAGTCAAGCCAAAATAGCCCGGGGTTCGCTTGATTGAAAACCTTACCCTCCATTAATTTGCTGTCACAGCAAAGGTTATTACGCAGTTGGAATTTAAGTGCGTTATCGGAAGGAACCTGGCTCTGCAACGAAGAAGAACAACAACAAAGGTCAACGCCATGACGAGAAAGACATACTGGAACATTCTGATAGGCGCCATGTTAGTGGGTGCGGTTGGCGGAATGTACATGCTGAGTATCACTCAGATCGTCACCAGCCTGGTTAGCGAGTGGGGCTTTACCGACCAGCAGGCTGGCATAGCCACTGCCATGCACACCCTGGGCTCCCTGGTTGGCATGACCTATATCTTCATCAAAATCGATACTCTGAACATCCATAAATGGATGGTTGGCGCTCTGACGGCTACTGTCGTTTGTGAGGCGGCCATTGCCTTAAGCGGGCAGCCAGAGCTGGTCATTGCTGTACGGCTGTTTGCCGGCTTTGCTTCGGGTCTTGCCTTTGCCACAGCCCTGGCCCTGATGGGCTACCTGCCCAATAACGAACGGATCTTTGCCCTGAGCCTGCTTCTGAGTTTTATCAGCGCCATTCTCGTCATGTATTTCTGGCCTGCTCTTCTCAACATTGCCGGGATGAGTGGCATCTTCTGGTATTTCAGCGCCTACGCCCTTATCTGCCTGCCGTTTATCAAGCTGCTACCTGCCTACACCCGTGACATCAGCAGTAACACAGCTCAAGAACAGGATCTGGATATGTCCGACCTGTTCAGAGGCGCCCCACTGGTAATCATTATTGCTTCCCTGCTGTTCTATACAGGCAATACAGCTATCTGGACCTTCGCTGGCCAGATTGGCGTCAGCCAGGGGCTGTCTCTGGCGCAAGCCACTGAAACTCTGTCCTACAGCATGGTGGCTGGATTCATTGCCTCCATCATTGCCACAGTCATTGGCAACCGCCAGGGTTACACCATCAGTTTTCTGGCAGGCCTCGGCACGATAACCATCAGTACCCTGATGATGCTGGATATGACGACAGCCGACGCTTACCTGCTGGCCTTTGCCCTGTTTAATTTTGGCTTCAGCTTCGCCATTCCTTACATCCAGGGCCTGCAGTCAAAATTTGACCCCAGTGGTCGCCTGCTGATCCTTGGTCTTATGACCATCTCCGCCGGTTTCTTCATGGGCCCGGCCATCGCCTCACTGATACTGGACGATGGCGATTACAGTAACCTTTTCTGGCTCGGCTTTGGCTGCTTTGCCCTCAGCCTGGTGCTGATCCAGACCGTAGTTTTCAGATCCCTGGGACTGGCAGGACGCGAAGCGCCAGCACAGTAGCCCTCACCCTGAAAACAATTTGCATTGACAAGACTTACCCAAACAGGTGACCAAATACAATGAACAACCCTGTTGATTATCAGGTAAACGACAATATCGCCCTGATTTCCCTGAACACCCCGCCGGTAAACAGCCTGGGATTGACACTACGCACAGAGTTACTGAAGCAGTTCAAAGCAGCAGAAGCCGACAAGAACATTGCCGCTATCGTCATTACCGGTGCCGGCCGTTTCTTCTGCGCCGGCGCCGATGTCACAGAATTTGACGACGGCAAAGCCCTGGCAGACCCGCGGATACCGGCGGTTTTTGATGAGATTGACGCCAGTAGCAAACCCGTCATCGCCGCCATCAATGGTACAGCCCTTGGGGGCGGTCTGGAGCTGGCGCTGGCCTGCGATTACCGGATAGTCCACCCCCAGGCCAAGCTCGGCTTGCCAGAAGTGAGCCTGGGCATCATTCCAGGCGCCGGAGGAACCCAGAGACTGCCTCGAGTGATTGGCCTGGAGGCCGCTTCAGACATGGTCCTAAGCGGCAAGCCCGTTTCCGCCGCCCAGGCTATGAAGTCAGGACTGGTCGACCAGTTGGCAACCGGTGAAGAGTTCATCGCAGAAGCCGTTGACTACGCCAGAAAGGTTACCGCCGACTCACCGGTAGGCATAAATTCTGCCGACTTGCCAGTAAACTGCGCCACCGACCCTATCAATCTGCTTAACAAGCATCTCGAAAAGTTGCACCCCCAGAGAAATATGGCTCAGCTGGCCTGCGTCAACGCCTTGAAAGCGGCTGCAACCCTGCCACTGAAGGAAGGCCTGAAGGCCGAGTGGGCGCAGTTTGAACAGTGCAACTCAGCTCCCCAGTCCCGGGCTCTTCAACATCTGTTTTTCGCCGAACGCCAGGCCACCCGCATCCCCGGTGTCGACCACAAAACACCAGTGCGTCCCATCGGCAGTGTTGCCGTGATCGGCGCCGGACTGATGGGTGGCGGTATCGCCATGAACTTCGCCAACGCCGGCATTCCGGTACAGATCCTTGAAGTCAGGGAGGAAGCTCTGCAGAAAGGTCTTGATGTCGTCAAGAACAACTACCAGCGCTCCGCCGCCCGTGGGCGACTCAGTCATGAAGAAGCTGAAATGCGTTCGGGACTGATAACCGGCACCCTGGATTACCAGGACCTGGCCGACGCTGACCTGGTGATTGAAGCGGTATTTGAAAGCATGGACGTCAAGCGCCAGGTATTCAGCAAACTTGATGAAGTGTGCAAACCCGGCTGTATTCTGGCATCCAACACATCAACCCTGGACCTGGATGAAATCGCAGCCGTCACCTCCCGGCCGGAAGACGTTATCGGCCTCCACTTTTTCAGTCCGGCCAATATCATGCGCCTGCTGGAAATTGTCCGCGGTGCAAAAACCTCGGACCAGGTTCTGGTCACCGCCATTCAACTGGCGAAAACCATCCGCAAGCAGCCGGTAGTGGTTGGTGTCTGTTACGGTTTTGTCGGCAACAGGATGGTTGCCCCATATTCCCGTGAAGCTTTCAGAATGCTGCTGGAAGGCGCTGCACCCGAGCAGGTGGATCAGGCCCTGACAGATTTCGGCATGGCCATGGGTGTCGTGGCTATGGCGGACATGGCTGGTGTCGACGTTGGTTGCGCAGCCGCTGAAGCCAACCGGGATCAGTGGGCTGATGATAAGACTTACCAGGCCCTGCAGTTCCGACTGAAAGAGCTGGGTCGCCTGGGCCAGAAGACTGGCAGGGGCGTCTATCTCTATGAAGGCCGTGAACGCATCAATGATCCGGAAACCGTTCAGCTAAGCATTGAAATCGCTGAAGCTAACGACATCAAGCGACGTGAGCTGGACAAAGAGGAAGCTCTTGAGCGTTGCATATTCTCCCTGATCAATGAAGGCGCCAGGATACTGGAAGAAGGCATCGCCATCCGTTCCAGTGACATCGACCTGATCTACGTTAACGGTTACGGCTTCCCGGCCTGGCGCGGCGGCCCCATGCAGTACGCCGACGAGATCGGCCTCGACCGTGTCCTCACCGCCCTCAACCGTTACCGGAAAGAGCTGGGTGAATACGGTGAGCTCTGGTTCAAACCAGCGCCACTGCTGGAGAAACTGGCATCGGAAAACCGGAAGTTCAAGGACTACCAGTAACAACACACCGGGTGCTCTGCACCCGGCAACCAACAACTCAATAACAACCAAAGCATTTCAACTTCATAACCAAGGGAACCCAGACATGCGTGAAGCCGTGATTGTATCAACTGCCAGGACTCCCATCGGCAAGGCTTTTCGGGGTGCATACAACATCACCCAATCGCCCACCCTGGCCTCTTTCGCCATCAAAGCCGCTGTAGAGCGCGCTGGCATTGATCCCGCTGAAATTGATGACCTGGTCATGGGTACCTCTCTGCAGGCAGGCACCGCTGGCTGGAACCTTGGTCGCATGGCCGCCTTTGCATCCGGGCTGCCCCACACAGTAGCGGGCCAGACTCTCGACCGTCAATGTTCTTCCGGGCTTATGTCCGTAGCCACTGCCGCCAAACAGATCATTACTGACCGCATGAACGTTACCGTTGCCGCGGGTCAGGAGCATATCTCCATGGTCCAGAATCAGCTGGTGGAGTGGGTCATGAGCCAGAAGGACGAGAATGTGCTTGCCGCCCAGCCAAACGCTTACATGCCCATGCTGGAAACGGCAGAGTATGTCGTTAAAAAATACGGCATCAGCCGTGAGTCCCAGGATGAGTATGCCCTGCAGTCACAGCAACGCACAGCTGCCGCTCAGGCCAGCGGTCTGTTTGCTGATGAAATTGTCAAGACCACAACGACACAGATGGTCAAGGATCGCAATACCGGCGAAGTGTCCTACAAGGAAGTCACTGTCGACCTGGACGAAGGCAACCGCCCCAGCACTACTCTGGAAAGCCTGCAGGGCTTGAATCCGGTGATCGAGGGCGGCACGATCACCGCCGGTAATGCCAGTCAACTGTCTGATGGTGCTGCTGCTGTAGTACTGATGGACAGCAAGCACGCCGAACAACGCAATATCGAGCCTTTGGGCATCTATCGCGGCATGATGGTGACCGGCCTGGAACCGGAAGAAATGGGCATTGGCCCAATGACTGCCGTCCCCAAACTGCTGAAAGCCCACGGCCTCACTGTCAACGACATTGACCTGTGGGAGCTTAACGAAGCCTTTGCCTGTCAGGTGGTTTACTGCCGTGACCAGCTCGGTATCGACAATGACAAGCTCAACGTCAACGGCGGCGGCATCTCCATCGGCCACCCATATGGTATGACCGGCACCCGCCAGGTGGGCCATGTACTTCTTGAAGGTAAGCGCCGCGGTGCCAAATACGCTGTTATCACCATGTGTGTGGGTGGCGGCATGGGTGCAGCCGGTCTGTTTGAAGTGGTTTAAAGGGAAAGAACAATGCCTGAATATAAAGCACCACTGCGCGACCTGGAATTCGCCATGAACGAAGTCCTGGACTTCGAGGCGCACTACGCCACTCTGCCCGGTGGCGACGAAGCCTCTCCGGACATGGTCAAGGCGGTCCTGGAAGAAGGCGCAAAGTTTGTTGAAAACGAGATCGTCGAGCTGAACCGCTCAGGCGACGAGGAAGGCGCCAGCTGGAAGGATGGGCAAGTCACCACTCCTGCCGGATTTAAACAAGCCTATGACCGACTGGTGGAAAATGGCTGGTGCGGACTGAGCCAGCCTGTGGAATACGGTGGCCAGGGGCTGCCAAATTCCCTGAACACTGCCTTCTATGAAATGCTGGCGGGAGGCAACTTAAGCTGGGCCATCTACCCGACCCTGACCTGGGGCGCCGTTGAAACTGTCAGCGCTCATGCACCGGAAGAGATAAGGCAGCATTACCTGCCGCCGATGGTCGAGGGTCGCTGGGCCGGCACCATGTGCCTGACCGAAGCTCACTGCGGTTCCGACCTTGGCCTGCTCAAGACCAAAGCGGAACCCAACGACGACGGCTCCTACAGCATTACCGGCAGCAAAATCTTTATTTCCGCCGGTGATCAGGATCTGACGGAGAATATCGTTCACATAGTTCTGGCCCGTCTGCCCAATGCTCCGGAAGGTGTTAAGGGTATTTCACTGTTCGTGGTGCCGAAGATCAATGTCAACGACGATGGCTCTCTGGGCGAAAGAAACTCTGTGAGTTGCGGCTCCATCGAGCACAAGATGGGCATCAAGGCCAGCGCCACCTGTGTCATGAACTTTGACGACGCCAGGGGGTTCCTGATCGGGCCGCCGAACAAGGGCATGGCCTGCATGTTCACCTTCATCAACGAATCCCGCCTTGGGGTTGCGGTTCAGGGGCAAAGCACCTCAGAGCACGCCTTCCAGGGTTCCCTGGCTTATGCCCGTGAACGCTTGCAGATGAAGGGTAGCCCTCGGCACTCACCTGAGAAGCCAGCTGACCCGATCATTGTTCACCCGGACGTGCGTCGCATGCTTCTGACCCAGAAGGCCATCGCTGAGGGTGGCCGCCTGTTTAATCTGTATTGCGCCAAACTGGTCGATATCAAACATCGCGGTACAGAGGAACAACAGGCAGAAGCAGAAGCCCGGCTGGCTCTGCTGACCCCCATTGCCAAGGGCTTTCTCACAGAAACCGCCCAGGAATCGGCCAAAGAAGGGGTACAGGTGTTTGGTGGCCACGGCTTTATCCGTGAGTGGGGCATGGAGCAGCTGTATCGCGACGTGCGCATCACGGCCATCTATGAAGGCACCACCTGTATCCAGGGTCTTGACCTGCTGGGCCGCAAGATACTGCCCTCCGGCGGCAAACTGCTGACGAATTTTACTACCGAGGTCACTGAGTTCGCACAATCACAGGCCAGTCACCCGGAACTTGCTGAAATGGCCAGTGCGTTGATTGCCAAAGTGGAGCTCTGGCAGAGCCTGACCGGCGAGCTGGCAGACAGGCTGAAACAATCCGGTCCGGATGAGCTGAACAGCGCTGCCGTGGATTACCTGATGCTGTCCGGCTACATCATTTTGGGCTATTTCTGGCTTCAGGCAGCCGCCGCTGCCAACGGTAAGGATGGTGCGTTTTACCAGGCCAAAGCCCAGACCGCAGCCTTCTATTTCAAACGTCTTCTGCCGCGCACCACATCTCTGGCGGAAACCATTCGTGACGGTGCCGCCACCCTGACCGGCATAGACGAAGAGTCGTTTGCTTTTTGACAGACAGCCGCTGCCAATCCCCCCCGGCAGCGGCTGCCTGTATTTTGTTTTTCTGGCCTGGCAGGGCCTACCTGCCATTGTGCATAAAAACGTTATAAAAAAAGGAACTGACTGATGACGATAGATTTCTGGGATGGAAAGCGCCCTCCGGGCGTACCCTCTTCGATAAACCTGGGCAGGTACACTTCCCTGCTGGAAGTGATAGAAACATCTTTTGAGCAGTTCCAGGACAAAGACGCTTTTACCTGCCTGGGAAAAACCCTGACTTTTGCTGAAATGGATGCACTGAGCCTGAAGCTCTCTGCCTGGCTGCAAAACCACACAAACCTCAAGCCCGGCGACGCCATAGCCATTCAATTGCCGAACCTTCTTCAGTATCCCGTCGCCGCCTATGCAGCTATCCGGGCCGGTCTGGTTATCGTCAACACCAATCCGCTCTACACCCTCACCGAACTGAAACACCAGCTCAATGACTCGGAAGCCAAAGCCGTTATCTGCCTGGACGGCAACCTGGAAACAGTGCTCCAGGCCAGCGGCGGCAGCCAGGTGGAACAGATCATTACCACTGGCCCTGTTGACCTGATAACCGACTCCCAGGTGAACCAGGAGCCAACTGCATCAGGCGGAATCACTGTCACGCCTTTGCTCAATGCACTGGAACAGGGGCAAACAGCGCCTTATTCCCGGCCGCCAGCAGCGAACCAGAATTCTCTGGCCATGCTTCAGTACACTGGTGGTACGACAGGTGTCGCCAAGGGTGCGATGCTCACCCATGGCAACATCATCGCCAATATTGTTCAGTATGAAAGCATCTATAAAGAGCAGGACTCAGACGGCAACGTACTGGTGCCAGCCGGAAAGCAGGTCGTAGTTGCGCCACTGCCAATCTACCACATCTACTCTTTCACCATGTGCCTGATGGTCTATCCCTCCAGGGGAGACCACAGCATCCTGATTCCCAATCCCAGGGATATGGATCAGTTTGTCGCGGCTATCAAACCATTCAGGTTTACCCTGCTGGTTGGCCTCAACACCCTGTTTATCGGCCTTATGGCACACCCGGACTTCGCCCGGTGTGATTTCAGCAGCCTGAGACTAACCCTTTCCGGTGGCACAGCCCTTAAGCAGGATGTCTACCAGCGCTGGAAAGAGTTTACCGGCTGCCCTGCCCTGGAAGGCTATGGCCTGACCGAGACCTCTCCCGTTGTATCCGTAAGTCCCTTTGGTGAAGGTGCACGTATCGGCACAGTAGGGATTCCGGTACCGGGGACAGAGATAAAAACCGTGCATCCCGATGGTACTCAAACCCGCCAGGGAGAACCCGGTGAACTGTGTGTTCGAGGCCCCCAGGTCATGGCGGGCTACTGGAAGCGACCTGAGGCAACCGCCGAAGTGATCGACCAGGAAGGCTGGTTCCATACCGGCGATGTAGCGGAAATCGACCCCGACGGGCACATTCGCATTGTTGACCGCCTGAAGGATGTCATCCTGGTTTCCGGTTTCAACGTTTATCCCAACGAAATCGAAGATGTGGTGTCGCTGTGTAACGCCGTCCAGTCCTGCGCCGTGATTGGTGTACCTGATGACAAGACCGGCGAAGCTGTACGGCTTTATGTGGTGAGTTCGGACGAATCCCTGACCCAGGAAAAGATACTGGAACACTGCCGTCAGCATCTGACAGCCTACAAATTACCCCGGCAACTGCTCTTCCGCCAATCGCTGCCGCTCACTGCCGTGGGCAAAGTCCTGCGCAAGGATCTGAAGAAAGAGGCCGAGGCCGAGCTGGCTGAAGCCTGATTCCATAGATCAATGTCTGCCTGTTCTTTCCCGGTTCAGGCAGACAGTCCCCGATTACTCTTGATAATTAATCGGTTAAAACAGCCATGAGTGACCCTGCTGGAAAGAGTGCAGCTCACCGCAATGCTTTTGTTGTAGCTTTGCCTGTCATCCACAAGCCTGTCAGAGTTTGATAGGCGTTAAGTCCACATTGACTTCCACCCCTTCTCTTTGGACGGTATGATCAAACGTCTCTGGGTTCAGATCGCCATGAAAGGCAGCACAATGAAGCATGGTTTCAAAACTTTTTGCCACAGAATTACGATCTAATCCAAACACCTTCAACCCCTCAGCAAGGGAATCAAGAAACGGCCAGAATGTAATGGATTCCGGTTGCAGGTCATTCAAATATTTGCGCGTTCTTTGTAACGCATCATCACTTATTAACAAAGCAGCGTCTTGCTGATGCACATCCTCGCCATATAAGGCTTGTAGCCCAGCAGGTCGTTGATTTGGCAATAAATTTTGAGCAGTTGCTAGAAATTCACAATTCCTGAGGTAATCGCAAATTTTATTTTCTTCCTTGAGAATAGACTGGAGAAATATCGGATTTTCCCGACTGTTCACCCCCAGGAAACCATGGTCAATCTGCTGTTGGCCTCTCGCATGATAAAAACTACATAGCCCTGTAGGTAGAGGGTGCTCAAGCACATCTGACAGTGGCATGTTACTCAGGGGTTCTAGCTGATACTCGGTATGTTCCTTTTGTTGCGACTGCCCGGTAATCACTTGAAAAGACTTGATCCCATCAAGATCCATGTAGACCATGCCCGTTGACGACCTTTCTTTATTCCCGTCAGTTACCAGCTGATCAATAGCATCTGAGCCTGCCGCCATCAGAAAGTGGCGGGCAAAATCTGCAGCCATCAGGCAGTGTTTTCTTTCCAGTGAGGCACCCTCAGGCATAAGCTTTTTGAGGGTATCGTTGAGAGAAACATTTCTGATTTCGCCCGTATCAGGCAGTGACGGAAAGAGTCGTGCTTCATCAAGGCGCGCCAGGTCCAGCACTTTAATATTATGTTGTTTATATTCCTCACTATCCGCCAGGGTGGCCATTGCCTTTTTCTCCTGTTCCGACAGGCAACCGCTGTAATACCATAGAACCACTTCTCTGTCAGGGTTCCTCCTTGCCACTTCGACCGGCGCTAATCGATACGTTTCAGGCAATAGCTGTCCAACCCACATAAGGTTAACCGGTGCATCTTTGGCAATTGGATCGGTACATACTGGATTTGCTGTAAGCTCTGCCGGGAAGGCAGATGCAATCATAGCCGGTGTCAGCTGGCAAAGAACCCGATCAACCCAGTCTCTATAACTGATGCCTTCAATGTTGCTTTTATAATACTGGCTGAGAATATAATGCAGAGTTGGGCCCGTGTTGAAATAACTGCCTCCTTTCGCCAGATGCCTTTGAAGGCAGCGTACAAATTTTGGTACTGTCAGCCTACCCTGTAAAAAGCCAGTTAAAGCTTCTTTGAGTTTTTTGGTATCCCGATCATTTTCATAAGTGTCATAAGACTTCATCGGTGTTAAACAGCTGGATCGAAAGGATTTCACCTTTTCAGCGAGAGCGCTACCATCTGAAGGGCGGGGAGCTTCTTCAGGCACCTCAGGCTTGCTAATCTGCCGTTCGACGACTTTGGAGTACCCCCCCCATTCTGCCAGCTTGAATACAACCTGCCCGATATAATCGTATACCCCCTGAAACGGGCTAACAGATTTTGAGTTGAATACTGCCTGACTGTCAGTCGGTTTGTCATTTCTGAAAAATGAAACAGTTGAGGCAACCGCTGATTTTAATCCTGTACTTTCCTGCATGCCTGAAACTCCTATGCGAATGAGTTATCAGCAGAAGTCTATCTGCAAGAATTGACTGACTGACTAACGCCAAGGCCAGTATTGCTAACAAAGCATTTTATTCAGGCACTTGAGCCAGAACAGCGGTAGAAAGTTCCCTGACAGCAAAGACCGCTTAGCTCCCAATGCCGTTCAGGGCGGAGTCTTCTGTCATTCTTACGATAAAAGCCCCAGGAAGAACTTGACTGACCAGGCAAATCCTCATAGCATTGCATGCAGAGTGAACGTTCGTTCGAAAGGAAGAATAATCAATGAGATCAACGGCTACCAGCCTTCCAGTAGCATCAACCGGTAAGGAATCCAGGCAATCTACCGCACTGCCTTTCAGGAACGATATTCTGGCTTCAGTCGATGAGATCATCGAGGAAGCCCGGCTCGGCAAGATGTTTATCCTGGTGGATGACGAAGATCGGGAAAATGAAGGCGACCTGGTGATTCCTGCCGACGCCATCACACCGGCAACCATCAACTTTTTGGCCCGCTTTGCCCGGGGGCTGATCTGCCTGACCCTTACAGAAAAGCGTGCTGACGAACTGGATCTTCAGCTGCAGTCCCGCCGTGGACGTTCAAAGCATGGAACAGCATTCACCGTTTCCATCGAAGCCCGGGACGGTGTCACTACAGGTATCTCAGCCCATGACCGGGCGACAACAGTCAGCGCCGCTATCAACCCGGATTTCTCCGCTGAACACCTGGTCACTCCCGGCCATATTTTCCCCCTGATAGCCCGTCCCGGCGGCGTACTGGAAAGACCCGGGCACACGGAAGCTTCCGTTGAGTTCATGCAGCTGGCAGGAAGAACTCCGGCCGCAGTGATCTGCGAGATCATGAACGACGATGGCACCATGGCCCGAATGCCGGAGCTGATGGCTTTCGCCCGCAAGCATCACCTGAAAATTGGCACCATCAACGATCTTGCCAACAAACAACAACAGCTGATAAACAACACAACAGGAATAACAAATGTCTGAAGTACAGGATCATGGTGTTATTACCGAGGCATTCAAAGAAGCGATGCGCGAGCTGGCGACAACCGTTTCTGTCATTACCACGGCCAACGAGCGTGAGCAGAGCGGCCTGACTGCCACAGCTGTCTGCTCCCTTGCCATGGAACCGGCTTCCATACTGGTCTGCGTCAACCGTTCTGCCAGCGCCCTGCCGCTGATTATTGAAAGCGGCCAATTCTGTGTCAATCTGCTGGCCAGCGGTCAGGAAGAAGTGGCCAACGTTTTTGCCGGCCGGAGTGGCTGTGCCGCCCATGAGCGTTTCGCCGAAGCGGGTGACTGGACCGGTTCTGAAAGCGGCGCCCCTATGCTGGATAACGCCATGGCTAACATCGCCTGTGAACTGTCTCAGGTAGTTGAGTCGGGAACACATTCAATCTGCATCGGACTGGTAAAGCAGGTCCGGCTGTCGGCCGGATCTCCACCGCTGATTTACTCCAGACAGGGCTATGACACACTGCTTTCCAGGAGCCTGACCGAGAATAGCAGTCGAGATTAAAATTCAGTAGAACGAGTCAAATTTTTCGATCAATTCGTGCGAATAGTTGACCTATTAAATCGAATTTATCGAGACTCTCATCCGCTTTCTAACGAAAAGTGGCCGTTCTTTCTGGATTTTAGGCCGACCTGTCTATTCTCGGACAGGCTCCTAGGAGCCTGATAACAAAACAAACGGCAGAAGAACAATAGCAGAACAATAACTCTGGAGCCTGGACA
>JBPCXN010000361.1:0-5645 GCA_051008495.1 Endozoicomonas sp.
TAAACATCCTGAACCGAGTTCAGCTCGTCATCCCAGCAGGTGTTCATGCCATAGGCTGTGCCCAGCGCGGGAACCGCGCCGGAGTCACAGTCCGGAAAGAGTTCTTTCAGTTCCTTCTCGGTAACCAGCTCCAGGTGTCGGTCCATCTTGGTATTGATCCAGCGCAGCATCAGCTTGTTCATGGAGGGCATGATGGCCATGACATAACCCTGTGAGTCATGCAGCACCACAGCCTTGGTCATATTCTTTACCGGGATGCAGGCCGAGTGGGCGGTATTCAGCGCCCTTTCCGAATAGGGGTGGCAAACCAGTTCGTAATCTGCCTGGTTCTCGTTCAGAAACGTTTGCAGGTTCCGGGCGATGGTCATTGGAGATACCCCGTTAATACAACGGCAAAATCTGAAGCAGTAGCTAGGAGCCTGCCTGAGAATTGCGGTCGAGCATGCTCTTTATGGCCAGAGTCAGTAGAACGAGTCAGATTTTTCGTTGGATTTGTGCGAATAGTTGAACTATTTAAGCAAATTCAACGGAGCTGTCTAGAACGCTCATGGCTGTGGCCGTTCTTTCTGGATTTTAGGCCGACCTGCCCATTCTCCGACAGGCTCCTCGCACCAGCTTCAGGTTTTATCGAAAGCTTGAACAAACAAGAGAACGGCTCTCGTCACCCGATATGAGAAAAGGTGAGGACAACGGCTCTCTCATAGTAAATGTAATCACAAAGTGTATATGGAATAACCAGAACAGGTAGCCAATCTCAATCCGCTGGTTAGATGAAAAAATTATATGTAAACGGTCTTATAAATACAGGAATGACAATGAGAGTCAGAACGACCTGAATCCTTGAGTTCCCATTGCCTTCTGCCCATGGTCAATTTTTGCATGGCTGTGGACAACTGATTATCCTGTCGTCTTTTTTGTTGTCCGTGACAGTTTTCCAGAGGCTTGATTACGACCATGAGCAAGACAAAAACGGTTTTCACTCTGCTACTTATGCTTTCAGCCTGTTTACCGGGTGCCTCTTTTGGCAGTGACGCGCCAGCCCCGGAGGAATTACTGCGGGTGACTGAGAGCCCGGTTGCCTGGCTCTGTCTGGTGATCTTTGGGCTGGCCTATATCGCCGTGATGGCCGAAGAGAAGCTGCATCTGCGTAAGTCAAAACCTGTCATCCTTGCCGCGGGAATTATCTGGGCGCTGATCTCCTGGCTGGCTTCTGAGCAGGGGGTGACTCATCAGCAGCTGAGCAACGCTGTGATGCACGACCTGGAAGAATATGCGGCCATGTTCCTGTTTCTGCTGGTGGCGATGACTTATATCAACGCCATGGAGGAAAGGCAGATCTTTGCCAGTCTGAGGGGCTGGCTGGTGCGAAAGGGCTTCAGTTACAAACAACTGTTCTGGGTCACCGGCATCCTGGCTTTCTTTATCTCTCCCGTTGCAGACAACCTGACCACAGCCTTGTTGATGGGCGCGGTGATTATGGCGGTGGGTGAGGGGCGACCTACCTTTGTCACCCTGTCGATGATCAATGTCGTGGTGGCCGCAAATGCCGGCGGTGCTTTCAGCCCGTTTGGAGATATCACCACACTGATGGTCTGGCAGGCCGGCAAGGTGGAATTCCTGGACTTTTTTGTCCTGTTCCTGCCTTCGGTGGTGAATGCCCTGGTGCCGGCACTGATCATGAACTTCTTTATCGAACCGGGAAAACCGGAATCCCTGCAAGAACAGGCAAGGGTTAGACAGGGAGGAATGGGAATCGTTGTACTGTTTCTGGTCACCATAAGCCTGGCGGTTTCTTTCGAACACTTCTTCGGACTGCCGCCGTTTATGGGCATGATGAGCGGCCTTTCCCTGCTGATGTTTTATACCTATATTCTGAAACTCCAGGGGCTGACCAGCAGCCGCAGAATTCCGTCCGGGCACGAGCCCAAAGAAGATCTGGATATTTTTCAGAAGGTGGCCCATGCCGAATGGGATACCCTGCTGTTTTTCTTCGGTGTCATTTTTTCCGTCGGCGGTTTGCGTTATCTGGGCTATCTCGAAGTCGTATCGATTGAGCTGTATAGCGGCTGGGGGGCGTCCTGGACCAATATTGCTGCAGGTATCTTTTCCGCTATTGTTGATAACATCCCGGTCATGTTTGCCATCCTGGGCATGAATCCTGAAATGGATCAGTTCCAGTGGCTGCTGATTACCCTGACGGCGGGCGTGGGCGGCAGCCTGCTGTCCGTCGGTTCGGCTGCCGGTGTGGCATTAATGGGAGCGTCAAAGGGCAGTTATACCTTCCTGACACACCTGCGCTGGACCTGGGCTATTGCCCTGGGATATTTCGCCAGTATCGGCGTACACTTTCTGGTCAATGGCTGATTCGATGATGCAATTTCCGCATTAACAGATAGAAGGCAGGCGTCAACAGTGTTGAGAGAATGGCTACCGTCAACATTCCCCAGAAAACCGGGGTGCCAACAGATTGCCGGCCCAAAGCACCGGCGCCCTGGGTCAGGAGTAAGGGTAGAACGCCGAAAATAAACGACAATCCTGTCATGGTAACAGCTCGAAAGCGTAACCGGGCTGAGGTCAGAGCGGCGTCGAATGGTGTTTCTCCCAGTCTTTCCCTGGCTCTGGCGAACTCCACGATAAGAATAGCGTTCTTGGCGGCAAGCCCGATCAGCAGGATAAGCCCAAGCTGCACGTAGATGTTGTTATCCAGCCCTGCCGCTGAGACGCCGATAAAGGCGCCGGCCATTGACAGGGGGATGGAAGCCATGACGGCCAGGGGCAGAATCCAGCTTTCAAACTGCGCCACCAGGAACAGGTAGGCAAACAGTGTCGCAAGAATCAGTATCAGGGCTGTCCACTGTCCGGATTCCCTCTGTTGCAGCGACAGTCCAGACCATTCAAAACCATAATCATCGGGCAGGGTTCCGGCAATCTCTTCCATGGCCTTCATGGCGTCTTCCGTGGTGTAACCGGGTGCCGGTTGTCCGATGATGCTGGCTGTTCGGTAGAGGTTGTAGCGTTCGAGATTTGACGGTCCCAGTTTTGGATTGACATTGACCAGGGTGCTCAAGGGTACCATTTTGCCGTTGCCAGCCCTGGCGTGGAGCTCCAGGATATCATCGGGAGCTGAGCGATCTTTCTCGTCGGCCTGAACCAGAACCTGGTAGATCCTTCCATATTTGAAATACCTGCCGATGTAGCGCGAGCCCAGGTGGCTCTGCAGACTATCCTGCAATTCCACCAGGCTGACATCCTGGCTCTTCAGTTTGTGGCGATCAATGATCACTTCCAACCTGGGTTCATTGGCCCGGTACAGGCTGAAGGCCAGTAGGATTTCCGGACGTTTTCTGGCTTCATCCAGTACCCTGTCGAGCACCTCTGACAGCTCCTTTGGTGTGTGCTGGTTGCGATCCTGCAGTTTAAAGTCAAAGCCACCATACATACTCAGGGCCGGTATGGCTGATGGCGGAATGGTGATGGACTCGGCGCTTTTAACGGAAGACAGCTGTTGTTGAACCCGAAGCATGACAGCATGAGCTGAAGATGATGGAGCAAGACGCTCATGCCACGGCTTGAGCATCACTGCCACGAAACCGGAACTGGAAGACGATGTCATGGTGATGGGACTGAAGCCAGTGACGGAAATGGTATGAATTACTTCATCCTGTTCCAGAGCCAAATTGATGAGTTGTTGCAGTGTCTGGTCAGTGCGATTGATGGAATGACTGTCAGGCAGTTGGGTGATGATATAGAAAAAACTCCGGTCATCGTTCGGTACAAATCCCTTGGGCAGGGTTTTGAACTGCCAGTATACCAGTATGGCTGCCCCTGCCAGTATCAGGATGGCCAGCCAGATATTTCGTAGCAGAAAGGTCGTGGCTCTGAGGTAAAGCACCGTGATATTTCTTAGCAGAGCCTGCAACCGGCCTTTGAGGGATTTGTCGTATGCTGGTTTGCCTGTGCTGAGCAGCTGGGCGCACATGGCCGGACTGAGAGTCAGGGCACAAAGGGAAGAGATCAGCACGGCGCTGGAGGTGGCGACACCGAACTCTTTATAGAATTGCCCCGAGGTTCCGGGAATAAACCCGATGGGGAAAAATACTGCCAGCAAGACCAGTGTCGTGGCAATGATGGGGCTGGTGACTTCTTTCATGGCGGCAATGACTGCGGCGCCCGCCGATAACCGGTTTTCCTGAATCTGCCGCTGGACATTCTCCACTACCACAATGGCGTCATCCACCACTATTCCCACTGCCAGCACCAGCCCGAAGAGGGTGACTGTGTTGAGGGTGTAGCCAAGCATATACAGCAGTGCAAAGCTGCCCACCAGTGATACGGGAATGGTAACTGCCGGAACCAGAGTGGCTTTCCAGTCGGCCAGAAAGAGATAGATGACCAGAATGACCAGGGCAACCGTCAGCAGCAGGGCTTTTTCCAGCTCCCTGACCGTTTCCCGGACAAAATTGCTGCTGTCGTAGGGCACCATGTAACGCATGCCTTCGGGGAAGTGTTCTGAAAGGCGTTCAAGTTCCCGGCGAACGGTGTTGCTGACTTCTATGCCGTTGGCATCGGACGTCTGGAATATGGAAAGGTGAATGGCGTAGGCGTCATCCAGTCGTTTGATGAAATTGTAATTCTCCGCCCCCTGTTCGATCTTTGCGATATCACCGAGCCTCAGTTCCTGTCCGTCAGCCCCCCGGCGCAGGACAATATCAGCAAACTCTTCAGGAGATGTCAGCAGACTGTTGGCTTCAATGACATACTCCATGGGCTGGCTTTGCCGGCTGGGACCCTGCCCCACTTTTCCTGCAACCAGCTCACGGTTCTGGTCACTGACCGCCTTCTCTACATCCGCGGGAGTCAGACCGAGGCTGGTCATTCTGTCGGTATCCAGCCATATCCTGAGGCCGTAATCCTTTTTGCCCAGCAGCTCCACCTGGCCGACGCCGGGTAGCCGGGCTATGTTCTCTTTCAGGTTCAGGCTGACATAGTTGCTCAGCCAGGTTTCGTTATGGGCCGGATTGTTTGAATAGAGACTGACAAACATCAGCTGGGTGCTGAAACTTTTCCGGATATCGACGCCGTATTCCAGAACCTCTCTTGGCAGCCAGGGTTTGGCCAGCTCCACCCGGTTTTGAACACTCAGCGCTGCTATATCGGGATCAGTGCCAGCTTTGAAGGTGACTGTCAGGGTCATGGAACCGTCATTGGCGCTGCGTGAAGACATGTACATCATGTTCTCTACGCCATTGACCTGGAGTTCTATGGGGTTAGCCACAGCCCTTTCTATCTGGTCTGCCGTGGCGCCAATATAAAACGCCTTCACCTGCACCTGTGGTGGCGTCACTTCCGGGTATTCCAGCGTTGGCAGCATGGGCAGACAGAGCAGGCCACAGATAAAAATCACCAGGGCAATCACCTGGGCGAACCTGGGACGTTCAAGAAAGAACTTCGTCAGCATATCCAAAGTCTCAGTTAAGACTCAGACAGCATAGCCCGGATATTTCATAAACATGCTACTGACTCTCGCTGGCCCCTTCCCGCCTCAGGAAAGTTTGGCTCGGTCGACCGTACTCCCCGGTACGGCACTCCCTCACCAAATTCCCTGAGACGACAAGGTTCTGCGCGATAGCCGGGGCAGTTTATGA
>JBPCXN010000362.1:0-6291 GCA_051008495.1 Endozoicomonas sp.
CATAGTTCCATTTATACTTTGACCAAACGGTTGATTTTTTATATTGATCCTCTTGCTACTCATGGGCTGTAGAGATTTTTTGTCAGCATATTCTCATTTTCAGTCTAATGCTTACTTGGAATTTCCAATCATAGAAAATAACTGTGCCTTATAAAGCCATCGCTCAGAGCAGAGAACACAAGGGGTTTAGCCAACCAACCATTGCCGGGAACATAGCCCGCACACTGTATGAAGCAGGGTTTACTACTCCTGCCTATGTAGACTTTTAGGAAACAACACGCTACCAGACAATGCAATAAATTCCTCAAGAGATAGAGTAAAGACCCCGTCTTTAACACCATCTGCAGCTTCTTCTGTACCCTGCTTAACTATTTCATAAGATCCATGTGGGTCTCGCAGGGTAATACGACGAGCAGACTTATCATAGGCGAGAACGCTGTAGTAGTGCGTTCTAGGCAATTCAGGGTAAAGCTCTGAGTAAAATATTCCCACAGTAAGAATAGTTTTCTGTAGCAGCAGACTGCTAAATAACATGTGCGCTTCCTGGTAACCTACAAAGTATGGCTGAAAGCTCTCAAGTTCATCCCCGAGCAGCAGAAAAAATACATACGACGAGTTAATTTCAGGTAATACTTTGTACTGCTGGTATTCCTCAGTTAAGGCCTGCCGTTCACTGTCAGTCGTTCTATTATAGCTGCACGTTTCAGGGTCATGATCATGCTCTATGATATATTCAGCCACAGCTTTCTCGAGCACTGACAGCCAAACTCCGTTGGTGCTCTGTGCATAATTTGTGTAATTCACCTCGTTCAGCGCAATAACAACCGGCTCTTCAGCGCCAGGAAAGGTTACTTTTACCTGCGACTCATCCAGACTTTCAAAATAGCTCAGGATAACTCTTTTCCCATAGGGCGTTCCTGTCAGAGAGGCGATAGCAGAAATCAACTGACAATCTCCAATATTTCCTTGGAAAACGTTATCAGGACGAACACTTTCCAAACCGTTTTCAAACAGGTGGTTCATTACCTGTTTCTCTGCAGAACCCTCTTCATGAGCATACGCCCATAAGGCATCTTCCTTATGGATATCAGAGATATTAAAGCCTTTAAAATCATTGAAAAATCCACTTTTAAAGCTGTCCAGTGAAATATGTTGATCTCTCGAATCCATAAGAAGATCAAAATTCATTCGCATCAGAGCAATAAGGGGGAGCAAAGCTGTACGGACACCAGGCCTGTAGTAAGCCTTTATTAACTCAGACCCTGAAAGCCTTTCATCACCGTCATCATCAGCAACCTCAACGACGCTCCTGAATTCTGCACCTGTGCCTATTACCTGGCTTGGAAATATCTGATTTGGATTGGTGTGGGAGCTATCTGCGTGGGTGCTGCTGGAGAATAAACCCTGAACTTCAGTATCTGATGCCGTCAGAATGATATCTGCTGAAGAGCATTTGAAAAATATTATTGACAACAATAAAGCTGTGTTTTTAAAAAAAGCCGAAGATACACTTTTCATGACAAGAACTCCTTTTCTTATTAGCAACAACTAACACCCCGTCATGCTGCATTTGATAGGCTCAACTCAAAACGGTGCTTACAATATAGAGGCCTCTTCAGACAAAAAAGTTCCCTTCAAAAAGGTTAAAATATTCGGGTCACCCGTCACGAAGGGATTGTTAAAGACGATGTAGAAAAGGCTATCGATAACATGGCCATACATGGCAATCAGGGTATGACAGAAACAAACAGATTCTATGATTCTGAAAATCATGACGCCGAAATAACACTCTCTGGCCGTGAGTGCCCCCCATCACCTACGGCTTCTGCATTGCCGAAAGACCTTTTTAGAGATAAGCCCTGACTTTGTAGCTCTTGGAAACAAGATTACTTTCAACCCGTTCATTCCAGCTGACCTGAATATAGAAGGTATTCCTATCCATTTTCACCCGGCCAGTACCCCCGGGCAGCTCCCTGGACAATTTTTCCAACCACAGAAGGCCATTCACCACGGCCTGTTCAGCCGATGAACAGCTGTCGGTATTCAGCAGATCGACCCGGGCAGGCGCAACACTGTAATCCTTCACACAATTCGGAGCCCTGACACGACTGTTGACCCGGTCATAGCCTCCCGCCAGCCGGCCTTTCTCGTTCAGCATCATATCATTGATCATTTCAGAGGCCAGGGTCTGGGCCTGTGTGCGATAGGGGCTATCGTGATCCATTTTCAGAGCCGTGCTGTGGGTTACCACAATTACCAGCAGGACGAAAAAGAAAATAGCTATGGCTGTGCCTAGCTCAGCACTGGTCAGGTCAGTATTCTGGCGCTGGCCCGGGCTACGAGATTCCATCTGCAAATCCTTCTGCATCAATCCGTATTCGGAAGCTGCCTTCAGACTAACATAACCAGAACAACTCAAGTCAACCAACCGGTCGACTCAGTGGCTTATCAGTAGTGCCACTGCAGATAAAACGTGTTGTAGTTACTGCCACCTTTGATACGGCCAAACTGGGAAGCCAGTTTAAAGATGGATGAACGGTGGTGCATGCTCCAGCCCAGCCAGGCAGATTCCAGCGCTTTGCTGCGGAATACGTCGCCAAGGTTCACATCCAGGCTGGTATCCAGGTAGTTCATCAGCTTGCTGGAGTTATTGCCTTTCTTGTCCATTTCCTGCTTTTCAATGTGGGTCACCTTACTGAGATAGGAAAAGCCTTGGGCAGCTCCGATCCGCCAGCGCACGGGCCAGTTAAAGTTATAGTATGCCTTCAAAGCAACAACACTTTCATAGGAAGGGTTCTGAACACTCGAGTTGTAATGATATGCCAGGCCACCGGTCAGGTAGACATCGATGGGGCGATCAAGCCAGTTCTGCTTGAGCGGATGACCATAGAAGACAGAACTCATCTGGTTGTTATAGGGGTCCCGTTCAGACATGAACCTCAGTATCTCGTTCATGTCTGAAGGTGTCGCCCAACCGTGTGAGAAGCGCAGATATGAGCCTTCCTGCATAACCGGTGCAATAGACGACATGCCATCGTTGAAATAAGTGACACCAAGAGTGATGGAACTGTGATTACTGCTGTCGACAATCGAACTCTTGCGGGCATTGGAATCCAGCTGAATCCACTCCAGGCGTCCGGTCAGATATAGACCAGCCACCAGGGGATAGCGAAAGTCTGCCCCCACTTGACCTTCGATACCGGAAGAAACTCTCTCTCCACCGTAGCTTTCCATGCCATAGTAGTGGCTGTTGAAGTTCTTGTTCTTGTACCTCAGGCCGGCATCGACATTGAGTTCCAGGTCGCCATATTGCCGCTGCCAGTCATGACCGCCGTAGAGCTGAGACTTCGAGCTTCCCTCCGTCAGCAGTTCAAAACGCCAGCTGCGGTTTTCATCCCTGGGCATGATCATCTGCAAGCCGAAATCAATCGAATCTTCCTGGTACTCGTTCTGCATACGACGGGGGATACTCACAAACCGGCGCCGTCCAATGACATTCAGCTCCAGCTCATCATCTCTGTAGGCTTTGGCTCCGAAGACATCACCTCTCATGAACAGCAGATCGTCCTCGTAGTAGATACGGGGCATGGTGGTTCTGACCGTATCCGCCCTGTCGGTGTCGTACGGAATGGTACCATGGCGGAAGGAGAGGCCTATCCCCCACTGGGCATCGCTGGCCTGGGCTGCAGGCAGCAGACTGAAGATGCCGGCAGCGCAGGCAAGAGACTTAACGACAGTCTTCTTATTTATGTCAGCAAAAGAAGATAACAGCATGAATAGACGCAATAGTTCGAGGGTATTTATTGCGCTGGAGTATCAGCACCTAATCATGAACCAAATATGAACGACCATTCAGTATACGTGTACATAGGGTAGTAGCACCGTGAAACTTACCAGAGTATTCTTGCCTGATCCCTCAAATTTACTGCATCTGTAATCATGACTTCCGTCGATGTTGACTCCGATCGCAGGCAGCTCATCAGGCTAGCCGCTGATCTGTGGTTACGAAATACTTTTGCCTGTACCCGCGTTATATCCATTGTTCAATGCCATGTCAGGTTACACACGAAATGTTATACTGGGCTTTTTCTTCATGTTTTCAACATATTCTGTTGGGCAAAAGCGTTCAGATACCTTACGTTTCTTTCCTGCTCTAGTCATATGGGTTGTCACTTGCTGACCCGTTTTGTCATTACCATAGATGAGTCGATTAAAACAACTGATGGGTCGGGATCTTGAATTCTTGCCGAGTGTCACATCGACGACATCAATGCTATTTTGGCCAATTACGATACCATCATACCCTGTTACTTCTACATCTTTTCCCGTCGAGCGCGCCCAGCCCCTTGCAAATTGATCCTGTGTATTTTCACCAGACATAAAAGCGCTTACTGGGTCAAGCTGCTTCCATAGGGGCGTCCCTGCTTCACAAATCATAAGCCTTACCAGATCTGGAGCATTGCCTCCCGCTGACCTCTGACTGAGATAGCCTGATATCAACGTTGCAATATGATCCGCAGAGAGATAGTTAGGATCTATAGACCTTGACGTGCCATGACCATAAACAGAAACCAGCACGCCGGTTGACGGCATGCCAACCGAATTGAATTGTGCTATCAATCCCTCTTCAATATCTAATTTGTAGGCACTGATGTTCAATGGAAAACTTTCAAGTAGCAGTATTTTCTCATAACTTCCCATTTCTTCGGTTGTAATAAAGCAAAGGTGTGACACTCTCTCATCTGGAAATCGCTCCCTGAAGTTAGCCTGTGACCAGGTATAGACCTTCTTAACTACATCATCAGAAGCCGGAACGATATAATCAGGCTTTATCAATTCAAGAACCGATTCATCACACATGTAATTCCATTCAACCATCTGAAGAAGATAATATTCAGAATAATTTCTATTACTGTTATCTCTAGCCTGGATGTTGACTTTGCAGCTCTGTTCCAGCCAGCGCAAAGTATCCTGAGAAAAAGGCTTTCGGAATACACTGTTGTAAGAATAATGCGCATGATGCAGCACTATATTTCGATTTTCTGCATCAAGCAGGTTCATATTAGCGCCTGCTTCAGGCAGTTTACGAATCAGTTCAGGGTCAACGTGAAAAAACATCGGAAACCCATTTTCATCCAGGGCATTCAGGAGAGCTCCACTGTCAAGTCCTGCTTTATTAACACATCTTAGAACCAGATCAAACTGTTCTTCTGTGAGGCTATTGCAAAGGAGGCTCTGTAATAAGTTTTTTCCATAAGTAGGAAATAAACCAATCGGGTTCTGATTTATAAAATACTCTAGTGCCGCTTCATTATTTGCGCGCTGAAAATATCCAGCCAAAACAGCTTGATGGGTTGAGTCGAAGGAAAGCTGAGAAACTTGATCTATCAAGGTCTTACAGATTGTCAGAGGTTGATCTTTATAGAGATTAAACACTTGGTCCCAATCACCATGTGACCTGCACTTCGTGCCAATCAATTGGGCCAAAGTGAACCTCTCATTTATAGGCCAATCTAGCGATGCTTTGATTAGTTCTTTCCATGAACTCCTGGATACGCTCTGAATAGAATCCAAACCAGACAGATAAGTCAAAGCACTGTCTGAATTTTCCAATACGTCAAGCGGTAACGGTTGTTCTACGTCATCTTCTTCCAGATCAGAGGGCTTTGTGTTCTGAAGAATTGGGCGACCTCCCTGTGAAGCTACTTTTGCGCCATTAAAGAAGCCACTTATTATTTTCAAAGGTTCGGTTATAAAACTTTCTCTTACACTGTCCATCATTAAATCCAACCTGATCATAAAGTACTCCTGCTTTGGGCAGTATAAAAAAATAGCTTCTTAATGCTTGCTGAAGGCAGCAGGGAAAGGCCTATGTCAGTATTTGCATTGCTTCCCAGCCAATGCTCAACCTCATGCTACATGGTGTACGATTGAATAAACCTGTCAGGATGGTCAGAACAGGTAACAATATCAGCCAACATGCCAAGCAACTGGATCAGCCCGGCTATTGCATAACCGACTAGACCCGAGTCGGATTTAACAGGGGGTGTCTCTAGTTTGGTTCAGGGGGATTGTGCTTTGTGAGGACGTTTTTCTACCGCTAGAAAAGCCTGCCTGTATTTTTCTGGATTTACAGCGTGGAAAGTGAGCGTCTGTGTGGATACCAGGGCTTACGCACCAAGAGAATGATTCTCAATAACTGACCACTTTGCAACCAAGATTGAACGCAAAGTGATCAATTTTGAGATTTGAATCCAGGGCTGCAGATAAAATGCTGGGGGTGGGTAGCCG
>JBPCXN010000363.1:0-20371 GCA_051008495.1 Endozoicomonas sp.
GCCTTGACCGCTGCCTGGTGACCCAGGTACAGGAAATGACTGTGCCGCTCCACCGCGCCCTCATAGCCATAGCGGGACAGGCCACAGAGAATACGAATCAGGCTGGTTTTCCCCGCCCCGTTGGGGCCGTCAACTTGCCACAGCTGGCCAGCTTGTACTGCAAGCGATAAATCGTGGAACAATTCCCGGCCACCGCGCGACAGGGAAAGAGAACGGGCCACCAAAAGCGCCTGACCGGCCGGGCCCGGGTGCACTAGAGGTTAACCACCTGAATCGCGGGTATGTGCAAATCCTTGTCCCGCTCCACGCGCAGCTTGCTGAAGTCGAACAAACTGTTATCGCCCAGTTGTGACGGAGCGACATTGCGGATACTGCGAAAAATTGTTTCGGTACGTCCGGGATACTCCGCTTCCCACTGGGCCAGCATCTTCTTGACTTGCACCCGTTGTAAATTCTCCTGGGAGCCGCACAGGTTGCAGGGAATGATAGGGAACTGCATATGCTCTGCGTAGTGACTGATGTCTTTTTCACGGCAGTAGGCCAGCGGGCGGATAACAATGTTGCGGCCGTCGTCGGAGAGCAGCTTGGGGGGCATGGACGACAGTCTTGATCCATAGAACATGTTCAGGAACATGGTTTCGACAATGTCGTCCTTATGGTGGCCCAAGGCAATCTTGGTGGCGCCAATCTCTTCCGCGAAAGCATACAGCGTGCCCCGGCGCAGCCTGGAGCAGAGGCCGCAGGTGGTTTTACCCTCAGGAATCTTGGATTTCACCACTGAGTAGGTATCACGGTTGATGATGTGGTACGGCACACCAATGCCATCCAGGTATTCAGGCAGGATATGTTCTGGAAAGCCCGGTTGCTTCTGGTCCAGGTTGACAGCGACCAGCTCAAAATTGATCGGTGCGCTTTTCTGCAGGCTGCGCAGGATTTCCAGCATGGTGTAGCTGTCTTTACCTCCGGAGAGGCAGACCATGACCCGGTCGTTCTCTTCAATCATGTTGAAGTCTTCGATCGCTCTGCCGGTGTAGCGACGCAGCTTCTTTTGAAGCTTGTTGAAGTTGTACTTTTCAGAGCCAGTCAGTTGAGCAGGAGCCATGGGCAATTTCGCTGAGCCTTAGTGTAGAACAAGTGAATCGTGCAAATCGTCGAATTATATCTGCACGGGCGGATCTCTACCAATTGGGCTGACCCTTATTCCCGGGTGAGAACTGCTATATTCAGCCGGTTGCCCGTTTCAGGCATTTCAATGGTATGCTGTAAAGGCAGGAGGACGCGAACGAAAGATGCAGACCCGCAGAGTTTGGGTCTGTCCGTCAGAATCGAAGTCCGGCAGCAGGGACGTTCGGGCTAACAAACAGCTGTGAGCTGGAATTGCCGCCCATCGGTGCGCCGGATCTTCGGCCGCCGTCCCACCAGTCATGAATTATGGCGGCATTTTTATAGTAAGAAGCATCGATAACTGTCTATTTTTCAGGGGATTTCTATGGCTGAGCAAGAGAAACTGAAAGACTGGCTACTGTCCCGCAGAGATGAGCTGAATGTTCGCCTGGGCAAGATCAAGAAAGATGTGACCCGTAAGGCCAGTGCCGATTGGTCCGAGCAGGCCCAGGAGCGCGAGAACGATGAAGTTCTGGATGCCCTGGGCAATGAAACCCGCATCGAGCTGAACCTCATCAACAAGGCGATCGACCGTATGAACTCGGGAGATTATGGCTACTGCACCTCCTGCGGTGAAGACATAGCCGAAGCCCGTCTGGCCGCCATGCCCTATGCCGACCTCTGCATCAAGTGTGCAGAAGCAAGGGACCTCAATAGCTGATCACGAGCTGAGTGGTGCCATGGTTGAGGGGGAGTTGGTCACCAACTCCTGGTAGCTGTCCATAAAACTCTGAACGCTGCCTGGATTATGTCGGTGGAAGTTGTTGTGCCAGAGCTTGCCCAGGCTCTGAATGTCATCCTTGGGCAGTTCCTTTATGGGTTTGTCCGTGCGGTAATAGATCATCCAGGCAATGGCCGTGGCATAGGACAGGTTGGTGGCCAGCTCGGAATGGGGGTGGCTGAGAAATTCCCTCTGGCTGGCCAGTCCCCGAACCAGGCTTGAAAGCTCTGCGTGTTTAGCCAGAAAGTTATCCCAGATGCTGCGATGCATCCTCGGGGAGATCTGGTAGATGCCAAGTGCCTGATGGTTGGCCTGTTTCAGATGAAATCCCAGTCCTGACTCCCTGGCGGCGGTGCCCAGAAGCAGGTTCTCTGCGGGCATGCTCCACATCTTCAAGTGCTTTAGGGTGGGGCGTACAACAAAGTGTCGCAGCTCCTGTGCACAGATCCCCATATCGGTGATTCCATTACCGAGGCTTCAGAACATTCTATCGTATCAGTGAGCAATTTCTGAAGCTGTTGAAGCCATAGCCTTGGCACTTCGCTTTTGCCGCCCGATTTCCGCTTCCCGTATGAAGCCCAGACGGAAGCCTGTCGGATATATCGACTGGGGACGCTACTAACCCGGATATTTCATAAACGTGCTCCCGACTCTCGCTTGCCCCTTGCCGCCTCAGGAAAGTTTGGCTCGGTCGACCGTACTCCCCGGTACGGCGCTCCTTCACCAAATTCCCTGAGACGACAAGGTTCTGCGCGTTAGTTGGGGCAGTTTATGAAACATCCGGGCTAACGGTTTTTTCTTTCGGATTGCGGGCAGCGGGTGACGACAGGGATCAGTACTAATAAATCAGTTGCCACTTACTTCCCTAAGATCAGAAGTGTTTCCTCTCAGGCGCCTTCGAAAGCACAAAGGGAAAAGGTGGGAATGCCGGCGTCCTGAAGTTTTCTGGAACCGCCGAGGTCGGGCAGGTCCATGATGGCTGCAGCTTCAATGGTTTTCGCCCCAAGTCGGGTGATCAGCTGGTGGGCTGCCAGTAAGGTGCCGCCAGTGGCAATCAGGTCGTCCACCAGGAGTACTCTGTCGCCTTCTTTCAGGGAGTCAGAATGCACTTCCAGTGTCGCGGTGCCGTATTCCAGTTCATACTCCTGGCCAATGGTTGCCGCCGGCAGCTTGCCTTTTTTGCGAAACAGAACCAGCGGGCGGTTGAGGCTGTAGGCCAGGGTGGAGCCGAGCAGGAAGCCGCGGGCATCCATGGCGCCTATGTGACTGAAATCCATTTCCATATAGCGGTGGATAAAGCTGTCCACCACGCTGCGCCAGGCCTTGGGCTTCTCGAAAATCGTCGTCACATCCCGGAAAACTATGCCAGGTTCGGGCCAGTCAGGGATGCTTCTGATCTGGTTCTTCAGATATAAATCGTCAATGATCACTAGCTTTTTCTCCGGGAGCAGCACGCTGCTGAACATAGCAGCGTGAGGTGTGAGCAGGTTTATACGGCTGTTGAGATGACCTGCTCCATATCCACGGTCTTGCCCCCTGCCAGTGTACAGAGTTCAACCGGGTTGCGAATCTCAATTTCCTTGCCGACGGCGGAAATCAGGCCATTTTTCTGGAAGCGGGTGAAGACCCTGCTGACCGTCTCTACCGCCAGTCCCAGGTAATTGCCCATCTCGTTCCGGGACATGGACAGCCTGAAAGACTGGGAGGAGAAACCACGGCGCCGGAAACGGCTGGCCAGGTTGATCAGGAAGGTGGCGATGCGCTCGTCCGCATTTTTCTTGGAAAGCAGCATCATCATCTGCTGGTCGTCACGGATTTTCTTGCTCATGAGCCGCATCAGGTGTCGACGCAGCTCCGGGAATTCATCAGAAAGGCCTTCCAGCTGTTCGAAGGGAATGTCGCACACCATGGTGGTCTCCATGGCCTGGGCGGAAACCGGATAGAACTCGGTTCCCATGCCGCTGAGGCCGAGGATCTCACTGGGCAGGTAGAAGGCAGTAATCTGCTCTTCGCCTTCGTTGGTGGAGGTGTAGGTTTTGATGGCGCCGGAGCGGACAGCAAAGACACTGTCGAAGCTGTCGCCTTCAAGGAACAGGTGCTCGCCTTTTTTCAGGGGGCGGCCCCGCTTGATGATGCGATCCAGCTGGTCGATGTCTTTAACGCTCAATGCCAGGGGCAGGCACAGGGAGCTAAGACTGCAGTCCCTGCAGGCCACATGGCTTGGCTGTCGGACGTTGGGCTTGGACGTCATTGAGTGGCCTCAAGGTCGTAATGCGAAAACGGGATCTATTCTAGGGAAAATGTATCCGAAGTGTAAGTCTGTGGATTACTTATACAGGTTATGTTTGGGCAAAAAATAAACAAGATTCGATAATCCGCATTTTGTTGCGGCTATTAACTAGTCGGTATTACGGATGGTTCTGATGGTTGTGCGTAGTGAATGGCTGTTGATAAAGCAGCGATGGGCAGAGAGATACAGTTTTCATTTAGGAACCTGTTGGACTTAAGACAATTTCGGACTGAAATCCAGTAGAGCGGCCGGATTTTACGATGAATTTGCTTAAATAGGTCAACTATTCGCACAAATCCATCTAAAAATCTGACTCGATCTACTGAATTGAATACCAAGGAATATCCCTTGTCGGCTTCTCGATTACTCCTTGCCGTCCCAGGAACTCTTATCGTCCCGGGCATGGAACTATTTTGTATTTTTCCAATCAAAGCTATCGATAACTTTAAAATATGATTGAAAGGGAGTAGCAGTTATGTTGGGCAATACGAATGCTTTACAAAAGGAAAATGGCAGTATTAAGTTCGATACCCCTCGTGACATGCCACCTGAAAAAAACAAAAGTACAGGAACCTGGGCAGGCTATAGCTCAATAACCGCCCTGAGTGAAGTGGCTCTTTATGTTGTTGGAGGGTCGGTGTCATGGGCATTGGCAACAGGCGTAACTGCAGCAAACTCATTATTGGGGCTGCCTGTAGTAGTTACAGGAGCTGTACTCTTGACGTATTTTCGCCATAAAAGCCAGTTTTATGAAAACGCGCACCAGCAAGCACAAAAAGATTTTAGTCAACTTGCTGAAGCCAGCGAGAAAGTAACAAGTTCTAATAAACTTCTGATGGACGAGAACAAAGAGATTGAACTCCAAAGGGGTAAAGAGCAGAAGCTTATTGTTGAGTGTGAACAACATAAAGCTAGGACGGTAGCTCTTAATGAACAGATTTTCACTCTATCGAGCGAACGTAAAAAGAAGAAAAGTAGGATTATTAACCTTGAAAACAAAATAGAAGAACTAAATGATGATTTAGCTGGGGCTAAGAGGGAACTTGTTGGGATAGCTAACTTAAAGCTAAGTCATATGAAAAAGCTTAGAGAGAGTGAGAGGGTGATCTCTGAATTTAAAAGTGAAGTTGCTGCTTACGAGTCCATTCAAACCAGGGAAAAAAAGATCAATGAAGAACTGGAAGACAAACAGTTCGAATTGGATGAGAAAACCATTGAATTAGAGGGTAAAGATAAGGATTTGGATTCCGCTTTAAAAGAGATTGGTCTGTTGAGAAGAAAGCTTGAACAGAAAACTCAAATTCAAGATCAGGCAACTCAGACTGATATGATGACGTCAGCTGTATTGGGTGAAAAAGTCAGGGGGGCTAAAGTGGCTTCTACACGTACATCTTCAGGGGCTCATCCTAAATCCAGAGTTCTATTCGAAAAAAATAAAAGGCGTCGTCTTGTTGTTCCCAAGTGTTCCCTACGAACCCATGAGTTGGCGAGAAGAAAAAAGGCTCATGGTCCAACATATTTAACTACGGCAGAAGGATGTTTAAGTTTTTTACATAACGATAGAAATTATCGATCTGGAAAAAGAGCGATTGTCCCACGTACGCCAGAGACATATGCAGGTTCTAAAGGTGGGGTTCATATTGATAGAAATGCGGGCAGTGATTTTTTAGTAAGTAAGTACTCCAGCATATGAAAACAGATATTTCTGACTCAATGGTTCAGTCACTTTACTGCGTTGCGCCTTGCATAGCAACTGCCCCATTGGCCAGAAAAATGCGTTTCCATATAGCGAAGTACTTAAGTACCTTTTTTAATAAGGTGAAACTAGTTGGGAGGCAGGGATGCTTGGTCTAAAAATAAAACTATCTAATAGCCTTATCATTCTTTTTTTTGCAGGGAGCATTCTATTTAACAGTGCTCATGCTCAAAACCGCTTTATGATAAGCCTGATTGTTAGCGGAAGTGTTTTTGGTGGCCCGTTATCCTATGGTGCAGTTAAAATACTGGATTACCTGAGAGGGATACCTTCGTCAGGTGATGACAGTAATGTACAACCTGCGGAACAGGGTATCGCCAGCAAGGAATACGGCAATGCCTACCGCAACAATCCAGTGGAGAGTTCTCCCCAGGGATTGGCGGCGTCCATTTCCCTGCCGGCTGAAACCCCAGCTGGCCATTCTGTGCAATCCCGGGAACAGGGTATCGCCAGCAAGGAATACGGCAATGCCTACCGCAACAATCCAGTGGAGAGTTCTCGCCAGAGATTGGCGGCGTCCATTTCCCTGCCGGAAGATGCGCCAAGAGAAGGCTTTACACCTTACACATTCCCCAAACAGAACACGGCGTTAGCTGTCGTAGAATCCAGGCCTTCGGGTCAGAGTCGGGCGAAGCAGCCTGAGGTGGAAACTGTCCCGAAGGTTGCCGCAGAAGGCCATAAAAGCACTACCGCTGTTGGTTTTGTGAAAGAAAAAGAAACCCGGCAGCCGGTCAGCAAGGCAAAAAGCTCGAAAGCGCAGTATCTGGCGCTCTTTGGTCAGGAAGTCAAAACTGTTGCTGACGAGCATGGAAGCCGTACTGCAGAGCAGTCAAAAACGGATAGCCTTGAGCCACTGCCTGATCATCAGACAGGTGTTGCTGAAGCGGCGCCCTCCCAAAAAGAGCAAAAGGCTGGGCAGGAAGTTTTTGTCGACACCGCAACGGAGGAGGGAACTGAAGAGCCGGAAGAGCTGGATGCCACTATTGAATCTAATTTTATGCAAGAAGAGGCAGGTGTGCAGAAAGGCGAGGATGAAACAGATGTTGCGCACAATGCCTCAAAAGCTCTTGACGCAGTACCTGTTTTGGACGCTTCCACCCGTGGAGCACTTACTGCCAGTCAGGATATTTCACTGGCCTCCGGGCAGCTCAGCATGAATGGCCTGTCTGGCTTGAGAAACATGATGAGACTGTATCGGACTGGTCGTATGTTTGAATACGGTCAGGTCAGCCTTGATGGCCTGACTGCAGAAGAAATGCTGGTTTCTGTCGACCGGCCAGGTTCGGTTCCTGTCAGAGACCTTCGCAGCGATGGCTGGCATAGCTTTGCCCAGGCCTATGGCCAACTGGGGCGTTATAGGGGGCTGCAGTCTCTGGCTGATGCCAGTTATCAGGGGTTCGGCCTGAATACCGGGCTGTTCAGTCAGGTAGATGATGAATTGACCATTGGGCTGATGTTTGGTGTTCAGAAAGTGTCGTTGGATCGTACGGGTGGGCTGGGCGCCTCCCTTGAAAGTGTGCGCTTTGGGCCTTTCCTGTCCTGGGTGAGGAACGACTGGCACGTGGATGCCGCCCTGGTTGTGGCGCAGAACCGGTACGAGCTGAACCGCAGGGACAGCCAGGGTAATCAGCTGAAAGCCGACTTTGATGGTATGGAGCTGAATGGCTACCTTGCTGTTGGCTATGATCTGCATCTTGATCACTGGATGCAGGGGCTGACAGTGACTCCCATGGCTGAGTTTTTCTACTCCCACGTTAATCATGGAGGCTTCCGGGAGAAGGGGGAGAGTTCCCAGGCTCTGAAAGTGGAAAGCCAATCCAATGATCAGCTGATCACTCGATTGGGGGTGGAGGTTGATTATATTTTCCAGGATCTTGAGCATCCGACCGAACTGAATTTTAAACTGGGCTGGCAGCAGCATAGCCAGAACTCAGGTTCAACCTTGTATGAGCTTCCGGGGCAGGCAGCATCAGGCAGGTTCAGTGCTAATGGCTTTAGTGACAGTGGTATTTTCTATGGCGCGAGCTTAAGGCGGAAACTATCCGATTCTTCAAACCTGAGCCTCAGTTACAGCGCGACCAGTACGGGTAAGGGGCTAAGTCATGGTTTGCAGCTCAGTTATGAGTGGAAGTTTTAGTCCGGAAATTTCATAAAGTGTCGAGTTTCTCGCTCTGCTATTTTTTCGGCTGACACATTTTGTCATGGCGGAAAAAGAGCTAGCGAGAAGCCGACGAGCGATGTCCGCTTATTTTCGTACACATCAAGAATCGAACATTTCAGTGCTTGCGCAGCCTCCAGCTTTGTCAAAGCGGCTTTATGAATTTTCCGGGTTAGTACTGCAAGGGGCAAGCGAGGGCGCACGCAAATTTATGAAATATCCGGGTTAGGTAGTGGAGCGGCAAAACCTACCGACACCGCTGCAGGGATAGCAACCTAACGTGGCACTCACATCCCTGAGAAAGGGGTTCCGTATGCACCTGGCCAAAAGCGGTATTTACTATGAAAATGCAGATTTATCGGGCTCTGTAGCCATTTTCATGTTTCGGGGTGAGCTGCACTCTTTCCATAGAGAGCCGCTCATGGCTGTTTGGATGACCCTAAATTCAGCAGTTGGCCGCTTGAATTTCTTTGCAGACTACAGAAATCAAGGCTCTGTCCGGAATTATCTAATCACCTTTTGGGTGAGCTGCCAGAACGCTCTGCGGTTTTCTGAAAAATTTCAGCGCCCTCCGCTGCGTTGCGACATTTGCCAAGGGCTACGGCCATTGGCTGCATGGCGCGCCTTGCTGAGAGCGCTGAAATTTCCCAGAAAATCCGCATCCAACTGCTGAATTCAGGATGACTGCACCTGTTGTACTTCGTCTCGCTGCATATGACAACTTCAGTGACTCGTAAAGCGGTCATATGCAGACAGACGAAGTACTTGTTGGTCAGTGTCACTGACTGCTTTGTCAGGCCATTCTGCTGATTTTTGCGGCATATTTACCAACGGGATGAGGTTTTCAGGGCTGCTCGAAGCAGGGAGGCTGTTATGATGCAGGCGCATTTCAAGCGATTTACTGCGATAGTGCTGATAGCAGTACTGGTGTTGCCTGCGCCCGGTGCAAGAGCCTATGACCTGCCGCCCTTAGCGATGATCAACGTTGTGTCCCTAACCGTTACAGGTTCTGTTGCCCTTCTCTATTCCATGTACTCAGTAAATGAATATATCTGCGGAGGAAGCGATGAGGGAATGAATAATGCTTCTAACCCTCAGGCTGTGAATGATCAGAATGGCGTGAACTTCATTGGCGTCGGCAGCAAAAGATTGCACCATGATAATCAAACGACTCCAGCCGCTGACGGATTTCAGGTTTACAGAAAATTGTTTGAGGGGAAGAAAGAGAAGAAGGTGACTTCCGGTGATGGTGGCTCTGGTCAAACCCGGAAGCCTGAGAAGGAGAAAAAACAAAGGAAAAAAGTGGTTGTCAATGCGCCTACAACCCCTGCGCCTTCCATTTCTGAACGTTTCAAAGAGGCTGGGAGTGGCAAGAAGAAGCAAATGGATGGTGGGGAGGATATCAGCAATGCTCCGAGCAGCTACGAACAATTCATGCAGCTTGTTGAAAAAGAGGTTTATCAGGAAGATGAGCCCCTGATTGATGATGAGACGGAAGAACCGTTAACTCCACATCCTGAAGAGCCGGAAGATCAGGACGAGCCAGAGGCTGCTGTTGAATCCAATATAAAGGAAGAAGAGGTTGATGAGCAGAAAGATGAGAATGACGATGACGATGTTCGTGATCCTGTCCGAAAGCCTGAGCTGGTGCCTGTCCTTGAAGACTCCACCCGGGCAGCTCTGGCCGCCAGCCAGAATGTTTCCCTGGCTTCAGGGCTACTCAGCATGGATGGCATGACCAGTCTGAGAAATCTGATGGGGCTGTATCGAACCGGTCGCATGTTTGAATACGGACAAGTCAGTCTCGATGATCTGACCGCAGAAGAGATGCTGGCGTCTACCAATCAGGGGGATTCGGTTCCTGTCAGGGATCGCCGCAGTAACGACTGGCACAGTTTTGTCCAGGTTTATGGGCAGCAGGGGAGTTATAAAGGTCTGCAGTCTCTGGCTGATGCCAGTTACAAGGGCTATGGTCTGAATACCGGTCTGTTCAGCCAGGTGAATGACGACCTGACCCTTGGGCTGATGTTTGGTGTGCAGAAAGTGTCGTTGAATCGTAAGGGCGGGCTTGGCTCAGTCTCGCTGGAAAGTGTGCGCTTTGGGCCTTTCCTGTCCTGGGCCCGGGACGACTGGCATCTGGATGCCGCCCTGGTCGTGGCGCAGAACCAGTACGAGCTGACCCGCAATGACAGCCAGGGCAATCAGCTGAAAGCCAGCTTTGATGGCATGGAGCTGAATGGCTATCTTGCTGTTGGCTATGATCTGCACCTTGATCACTGGATGCAGGGGTTGACGGTGACGCCCATGGCGGAAGTATTCTACTCGCACGTCAGTCATGGTGGCTTCCAGGAAAAGGGGCAGAGCTCCCAGGCGCTGAAAGTGGAAAGCCAGTCCAATGACCAGCTGGTGACCCGGCTGGGTGCGGAAGTCAGCTATGTTCTACCTGACCTGGAAAATCCGACTGTGCTGAACCTGCGCCTGGGTTGGCAGCAGCAGAGCCTCAGTGAAGGTTCAACGTCCTATGAACTGCCGGAACAGGGAGTTGCCGGACGTTTTGACACCAAAGGCTTTGGCGACAGTGGCATTTTCTACGGTGTCAGCTTTAACCGTAAGATGTCCGATACTTCAAACATCAGCCTGAATTACAGCGCCACCCGCTCAGGCAAGGGGCTGAGCCATGGCCTGCAGCTGCATTATGAATGGAAGTTCTGATAAGCCGTAGGTCAGATTAGGGCGAGAGCCCGTAATTCGACAACGCTGAGCATGGTTGTAGGCGGTGTCTGAATGTCGGATTACGAGTATGAACCCTAATCCGACCGAGGCCTGCAGCTTTTAAATCACCTTGGAAAACAGCGGCTGCTCAGGCTGCTGTTGCAGGTAATGATCAAACTGCATGCAGATATTGCGAATCAGTAGCCTGCCTCCTGGTAATACCTCTATTGCCGCATCCGAAACTGAGATCAATTCGTCTCTGACCATAGGCGTCAGCGCCAGCAGTTCATTTCTGAAGTAATCCGTAAAATCAATATCAAACTGTTGCTCAATGTTCGCCGGTTCCAGCCGGAAGTGGCAGATCAGCTCGTTAATAACGGCCTGGCGGATTTCATCGTCCCGGTTCATTACCAGCCCACGGTAAAAGGGCAGGGTATCTGCATCGATAGCGGCCTGGTATTGTTCCATGCCGACATGGTTCTGGGCATAAACGCTGCCGACTTTGCTGATGGAGGAGACACCCATGGCTACCAGATCGCAGTGGCTGTGTGTGGTGTAACCCTGGAAGTTCCTGTGCAGGTTGCCGGTCTGTTGTGCTACGGCCAGTTCATCATCGGGCAGGGCAAAATGATCCATGCCAATGTAAACGTAGCCCTGCTCAATCAGTTTCTCGGTCGCCTGTTGCAGGATCTGCAGCTTCTCGGCAGGGGATGGCAGATCGCTTTGCTGGATTCTGCGCTGCGGCTTGAAGCGGTGCGGCAGGTGAGCGTAGTTAAACAGCGACAGCCGGTCCGGCGCCATGGCAATGACCCGGTCGACCGTGTTCATAAAGCTGTCAGTGGTCTGGTGCGGCAGGCCGTAGATCAGGTCCATGTGAATGGATTTGAAAGCCATGGTGCGGGCGGCATCAACAACGCTTTGAATCTGCTCTTCACTCTGAACCCGGTTCACCGCTCTCTGGACTTTTTCATCAAGATCCTGGACGCCGATGCTGATGCGGTTGAAGTTAAGATCCCTGAGCCTGCCCATCATGAGCCAGTCCACTTCCCTGGGGTCCAGCTCGATGGAGTAGTCGTTGTCGTAGTCATTGCTTAGCTGGAAGTGCTGGCCCAGCTTTTCCATCAGTGCCGAAATCTGGTCCGGACTCAGGAAGGTAGGAGTTCCTCCGCCAAGGTGCAGCTGTTCCACTGGCTGATTGCTGCTGAACTGTTCTGCCTGCATCTCGATCTCGCGGAACAGGTAGTTCAGGTAGCTGTCGGCCTGGCCCTTGTGCTTGGTGACGATTTTGTTGCAGCCGCAGTAGTAACAGACATGGCTGCAGAAAGGAATGTGCAGGTAAAGCGACAGAGGCCTGCGGGAGGCGGAGCTTTGCCAGGCGCTGGTTTCATACTGATGACGGTCAAAGGTTTCTGAAAACTGAACCGCTGTTGGGTAGGAGGTGTAGCGGGGACCGGCAAGGTCGTACTTTTTTATCAGACCTGTGTCCCAGAGCAGGGCATTGTTCATAGTGCTTCCCGGTTGTCTTGCAGGTCGTTATTGTTTGAGACCTTTCTAACCCGGATATTTCATAAACATGCTCCCGACTCTCGCTGGCCCCTTCCCGCCTCAGGAAAGTTTGGCTCGGTCGACCGTACTCCCCGGTACGGCGCTCCCTCACCAAATTCCCTGAGACGACAAGGTTCTGCGCGATAGCCGGGGCAGTTTATGAAACGTCCGGGCTAAGCTTGAATGCAGTTTATAGAAGTGCCGGTCAAGTAGTTTTGACATATGTCAATAAGGGTGTGCCGAAATGATTTTAAAGATTGTCTGGGGTTGAAGGCGCGTGAAAGGGAGATCGGATTTTGGGCAGCGTGACCTATACAGCTGAGAAGCCGCCCGGTCAGGTCTACATGGCATGTCCGCTGCTGAGTAATGACATAATCCATTTCTGGTGTGGGCCGGGCATGGCCCAGGCGCCAAACAGGATCATCATGATACCGGCAATGTTGCGGGTGACTTTGGCCTGGATGAGGCCTCTTAGCTGCTGGGCAAAAAGACCGGTCAGGAAAACCGAAGGCAGGGTGCCCAGCCCAAAACAGATCATCAGCAGGGCCGATTGTCCTGCCTGTCCCTGGCTGGCGGACCAGATCAAAGTGCTGTAAACCATACCGCAGGGCAGCCAGCCCCAGAGTGCACCCAGGGCCAGGGCGTCAGGCGTGCTGCTGACGGGGAGCAGGCGATTGGCCCGGGGCTGAATGTGTTTCCAGAGGTGGCTGCCGACCTTTTCCAGTTTCACCAGCCCCCGCCACCAGCCAGACAGGTACAGCCCCATGGCAATCAACATGCCACCGGCCAGGTAGCGTAAAAACAGGTGTACAGTACGACTGCTGTCGCCAAGATACCAGCCGGCCAGACCCAGAATCAGCCCGGCCAGGGCATAACTGCTTATCCGGCCAATATGATACGCCAGCATCAGCCAGGTGGTCTGAGCCGGACTCCGTCCTTTCAGTGAAAGGCTCAGGGCTGAGGTGATGCCTCCGCACATGCCAATACAGTGGGCGCTGCCCAGCAGGCCAATGGTCAGTGCAGAAAGATAGGCGGGCATATCGGTCATGGTTGTTGTCAGCCTGATGGCTTGTCAATTTAATTCTTATGCACGCTGGGACGAACAGAGTGAATCCCAGCAGCGCTGGAACAAAGCCAGCTTTTCATTTTACTTACGGTTGTTGGGATTCGATTAACTCATCCCAACCAGCATTCGGGGGAAATGCTACACCTCAATCCCCGGCTTTTTTATGACGTGTATCAGTACCTGTCTTCTTTTTTTCATCGTCAAACAGAATGCTGTGGGCAGGACCTTCCAGGTCATCAAACTGGCCGTTGTCCACAGCCCAGAAGAAAATCCTGACGGCCAGGGCGATCAGGATCAAGGCGATGGGAATCAGGATGACAAGGCTTTCCATTAGGTTTCCATGGCTGTAGTCAGGTGGTTTTGATCATTGCGGACCTTGAGGTCTGTTTTCTTTTCGTCAATCCTGTTCAGTCTGAGCGCATTGCCAACGACAATAAGCGAACTCAGCGCCATACCAATCGCCGCCATCCAGGGAGCGACCATTCCGGCCGCCGCCAGGGGCAGGGCGGTCAGGTTGTAGCCCAGGGACCAGGCCAGGTTCTGGCGAATAATGTTCCGGGTTTTCCTGGCCAGAACCAGAGCGTCAAGTAGTCGGTGCAGGTCGTTGGACAGCAGCACAGAATCGGCACTGGTTTTGGCCAGGTCTGAAGCGCTGCCCATGGCCAGGGAGATATCGGCGCCGGCCAGGACCGGCACGTCATTAATGCCATCGCCCACCATCAGCAGCTGGTCGCCTGCCTGTTGTCTCTGCCTTATGAAAGCCAGCTTGTCATCTGGGCTGGCCTGAGCCTGCCAGTGATCGATGCCGGTTTTATTCGCAATGTCGGCCACCACTGGCTGCTGATCACCGCTGAGCAGAGTTACTTTCATGCCTCTGCCTTTCAGTGACTGGATGACATCTGCGGCTTCGGGGCGAAGGCTGTCGTCTGTCACACGGAACCAGACGGCTGGTTTGAAGTCATCCCCGGGATGTTCCTGTGCTGACAGCAGCAACCACTGATCCGAAGACTTCGTGGGTGGTTTGATTTCATTGCCTTCGAGGCAGAAGCCGGGACGGCCAATACGATACACGACACCTTCAATACTTCCCTGCTGGCCCTGCCCGGTGTGACTGCTGACATCGGTAGCAGTGAAAGGCGTGCTCATGGAGAATGCCCTGGCAATGGGGTGTACTGAATGGGCTTCGAGGGCAGCGGCAATGGCAGAGGCTGTTTTCTGGTCAATGTTCGGGTCAACAGGCTGGACTTCCGACAGTTTCAAGCGACCTTCGGTCAGGGTGCCGGTCTTGTCGAAGACCACATGGCTGACCTTCTCCAGACCCTCCAGTACATGGGTTCTGGTAACCAGAAAACCCAGGTTATGCAGATGGCCGGTGGCCGCAGTCAGGGCTGTGGGTGTGGCCAGAGACAGGGCGCAGGGGCAGGTGACTACCAGCACCGACAGGGTAATCCAGAAGGCATCCCCGGGTGCAACGCCTGACCAGTACCAGTAAACGACAGTGGCTACTACCAGAACGCAAACCACAAACCAGGCAGCGACCCGGTCAGCCATCATGGCGATGGCGGGTTTTTCCTGCTGCGCCTGTTTCAGGAGTTTCAGAATGGCCGACATGCGCGTGTCAGCGCCGACATGAGAGATCTTTATTTCCAGCGAGCTGCCGGTATTCAGGCTGCCCCCCATAACGTTTTCGCCCGGATTCCGCTCTACCGGCATGTGCTCTCCGGTCAGCATGGATTCGTCGACACTGCTGTGTCCCCGGAGGATGACGCCGTCTGCGGGTATGGAGTCGCCAGGAAGAACACGGACTGTGTCGTCAGGTTTCAGATCCTCGGGAGAGACCCTGACAAACTCGCCATCCACCAGTTTCAGACAACTGACCGGCAGCAGGTTCTGCAATGCCCTGGCGGACCTGGCCGTGGCATGACGGGCCCTGAGTTCCAGATAACGGCCGGTAAGCAGGAAAAAGGTGAACATGGAAACCGAGTCGAAATACACTTCGCCGCTGCCGTGAACCGTGGCCCAGAGACTGGCGATGTAAGCTCCGCCAATGGCGATGGAAACCGGAACATCCATGCCCGGACGGCGGCAGCGGATATCACGCCGGGCAGCTTTGAAGAAAGGTGCGGCAGAGTAAAAGATCACCGGGGTAGCGATGATGGCGCTGATATAGCGCATGAAGTCCCGGTAGTGATCCGCCATATCATTGCTGATGGCGCCGGAATACATGGCGATGGCATACATCATCACCTGCATGGTGCCAATGCCGGCCACCGCCAGCCGGCGAATAAAACGACGGTTTTCTTCTTTTAACAGGGCTTCCTGGCGCTCGGCCCGCCATGGGAAGGCTTTATAACCAATCTGGTGGATCTGCAGAAGAATGGTGCTCAGGGGAACTTCCGCAGGGTTCCAGGTAATCTGCGCTTCGTGGGTACTCAGGTTGACACTGATCCGCTCCACGCCGGGTACGGCCGCTGAGTGATTCTCCAGCAACCAGATGCAGGCGGCACAGGTGATGCCTTCAATCAGCAGACTGGCCTGGCGACGGTCGTTTTCCAGGTCAATGACAAAGTCTTTCTGGATATCGTCCCGGTCGTACAGCATCAGCTCATCCTGAAGTCTCTGGCTGAGCGAGCTGGCCTGAAGGCCCGGGTCGGTGCGATGCTGGTAGTAGCTGTCCAGGCCGCCGGCGATAATGGCCTCAGTGACCGCCTTGCAGCCCGGGCAGCACATGGGCTGCCGGACATCTTGCACCAGGGCATGAAAATGGGGTTCACCTTCAATGGGAAGGTGGCAGTGGTAGCATTGACTGGAACGGCTTATCGACATGCTTCCTTCTCTGCGGGCAGACTAGACATCATTTTGACCTGTCCAGCTTCAATGCTCGTGGGTTACCATGGGTGAGTTAAAAACCAGGTGGCAGAGCCACATTGAGCAGGGCAGACACGGGATAGTCTACAACAACAAGTAGTCGTACTGCGAACAGCAATCTCAGCTTTTGAACTGCTGCTATGCTCATAGCCTCAGTTCAATCACTTACTTTGTCCCTATGAATTTTCCAAGATCTTTATTGGGTGTGGGATGCTCACTTACCTTGACAATCGTTCTGGCCGACCCCTTCTCTACAATAAACTACCCACTCGATTATTGTCAGTACTCTTTCAAACAGTCGGATACACGAACTTATCTTGGAGTCGTGCCTTCACGCGGAGATTATTTCCATGGGCAAATGACTGCAGAAGACTCAGAAATAGTCCCGGGAATTCCTGGTCTCATCATCGCAAGCCTCAATTGTTCAGGCATGGAATATTGTCCAGGCAAAAAGAGTACATGCCATCAGGTGAAGTGTGATAAGGCATTCTGTTCAAGCAGTATGGGTTGCTACTATCCAATCAAAACAGGAATATCTCTTCGTCTAACTTCATACAATGACATGGTTTCAGTATTTGGTTTCACCTTAGTCAACGGGCTTGGGTCACCTTGTTTTTTTGGGGAGAACGAAGAGATAAAAGAACTTGCTCTGATGTGTAAAGTCGACAATTTTGCTCACAAGGCTTCAAGTAAAGAAAAGCGCCACCTGATGAAGGAATACTTTACTAATATGCTTCAACAAAATGGCGCAATAGAACTTCTCTGCTCTGACGTCATAGCCACTTTGAGAGATGCCTGCGAGATATCGTTGAAAAGCTATGCAGGCAGAAGAGGCGAATAGCAATGCGCCATAGATGAAGCCGGTGTCGTGACCACTTCCATTCGTGAACGTTTGTTGGCCTGAAACCCAGAAAAATTGGCCACAGTCTTGAGCGTTTCTGTACTAGCCCGGATATTTCATAAATTGCTGCGATGATCGCGCAGAACCTTGTGGCACTAAGTTGTGGCACTAAGGAATTTTGCGATTGAGCGCCGTACTGGTGTGTACGGTCGATTGAGCAAAACTTTCTTAGTACAGCCAGGGGCAAGCGAGGACGCAGGCAAATTTATGAAATATCCGGGCTAGTTGTTCAGATGTACTGGGCGCAGCAGTAACTCCCGGCCTGGTTCAATCGCGAGCGTCTGGTTCAGGCGCCAGCCCGTTTCAAAGCCGACTTCCGGTATCAGCTCATCCCGGGTTTCCAGTTGGACATAAGTCCTGCCTTCCACCCGTTGGTCTATCTGCCCCACATAGGTTCCGGAGACAGAACGGCGCAGCGTCAGGACATTGTCCCGGTCAGCGAACACCGGTGACAGCAGGCTCAGCTTGAGAGTGTCAGGCCATTCGCTGACATTCCCTTCGGCTTTTACCCGGACTTCGCCGGTCAGGTCATCAATCATCAGTCGTGCCTGAATGCCCAGGTCCCTGGCGTTGTTCTCACGGGTCAGGTCCTGGTTGATGGCCTTGCCTTTCTTGTAATAGTCGTCGACAACTACGGAGTCCTGCACCTTGAAGGCGTAGTAAATGCGATAACTGCCCCAGACAAAAGTGACGGCAAGCAGGCCCAGGATTGCCCAGACCCAGGGCTCCCGGTACCAGGGGGTGAAGGGCTCATTTCGTGTTGCTGAGTTCATGGCGTACTACCTTTTTACTATGAAAATGCAGCTCTATCAGGCTCTGTAGCCATTTTCATGTTTCGGGGTGAGCTGCACTCTCACCATAAAGAGCCGCTCATGGCTGTTTATAAAGAAAATGCTGCCGTATTAATGCCTTGGAGTGGGCAGTATTTCGCGCTCATGGCTGTCTGGATAAAGGAAGCGGCTGCTGGTGCTGACCGGGGGCATGTCCACCACATCAGTGCTCACAGTGAATTCGATTTCCCGGTTCCGGGTGCCCCCTGTGGCCTGTGGGGCCAGCAGACGGATAACCTGCTGCGCCACTTCCCCGGACTGGACGACAAAGGTCATGTTGCTGTTCGTGCTCAGCCCTTCAATGCCATTGACCTGAACCCTGACCTGGTGGTCCTGGCGATCCTTGTTGGCGATCTTGAGCGTATAGATGTTTTCGATCTGGTCGGTCGCTGTGGTCCGGTACAGCACGTTTCTGTCCCGAAGCACTTCAAGCTCCAGTGTCGTACGGTTGCCAAGCGTCCAGAGAAACATCCCGATCATCACCAGCAGGGCGGTGGCGTAGCCTGCCAGCCTGGGGCGGAACCAGTGCAGGGACTGCCCGGCCAGCTGGTTGTCGGTGGTGTAGCTTACCAGCCCTTTGTCATAGCCCATGCGCCCCATGATGTCATCACAGGCATCGACACAGGCGGCGCAGCCGATGCACTGGATCTGCAGGCCGTCCCGAATATCAATACCGGTAGGACAGACATGAACGCAGACCTTGCAGTCGATGCAGTCGCCAAGCCCTTCTGCCTTATGGTCAATACTGCGTTTCCTGGGACCCCGGCTTTCCCCTCTCTGTTTGTCATAGGCCACCACCAGGGTGTCGTTGTCAAACATGACGCTCTGGAAACGGGCGTAGGGACACATGTGCACACAGACCTGTTCCCGTAACCAGCCGGCATTGCCGTAGGTGGCCAGGGCAAAGAAAGCGATCCAGAAAGTGCCCCAGGGGTTAACCTCTCCGGCAAGGATATCCGGTATCAATTCCCGGATTGGCGTGAAATAACCGACAAAGGTCAGGCCGGTGAGGAAGGCGACAGAGAGCCAGATCCCGTGTTTGGCCAGCTTTCTCAGAAATTTGTCCGGGGTCATCGGCTGTTTGTCGAGCTTCATGCGACGGTTGCGGTCACCCTCGGTGATTTTTTCCGCCCACATGAACACCCAGGTAAAAACACTCTGTGGGCAGGTATACCCACACCAGATGCGCCCGGCAAAAACGGTGATGGTGAACAGTCCGAAGGCGCAGATGATCAGGAGCCAGGACAGCAGGATAAAATCCTGAGGCCAGAAGGTGGTGCCAAAAAGATGGAACTTTCGCTCCGGAAGATCGAAAAGGACGATCTGCTGTCCTCCCCAGTTGATCCAGGCAGTACCAAAGAACAACAGGAAAAGAAGACTGCCGCCGGCTATTCGCAGGTTTCGGTACTGGCCTTTGAAACTGCGGGTGTAGATTTTTTCCGGTTTCTGGTAGAGGTCGATAAGTTCTGGTTCGGGGCTGGAATTGTCTTTATTCATAGCGCTTGCCGTTGCTGCTCTTTGACATGAAACCGGGACGCTAGGAGCCTGTCAGACTTAAGACAATTTCGGCCTGAATTCCAGAAAGAACGGTCCAATTTTCCGATGAATTCGATTAAATAGGTCAGCTATTCGCACGAATTCATCGAAAAAGTTGACTCGTTCTACTGAAATTTATGCTCGAAAGCATAAGTCCAACAATCTCCTGGTTCGCCGGTTACCGGACTCCAGGCTTAAACGATTCCCCCGGTCAAAATGCCTGAACGCGCCTGCCTTGGCAGTTCCGGAATCTTGGCTATATTACATGTTTTTACGGGAAATAGCTTCGGCATAGTGGCGAATACTACTAGAAACTCACTGATTGCATGGCTTCCTGCTTTTTTTTTGTCTTTCTTTTTGATGTGCTCCGAGCCTTGTCGGGCAGAAATCATAAGAAGCCTGCCCAATGCCGTTGTGGAACAACGCAGCGGCACCACGACGATCTGGCAGGAAGCCAGTGAGGAGCAGGTGTCCGGTTATTACGACAGCTACATCGCAGCTCCGGGGCTGTGGTCTACTCTGCGTATTGCGCCCCCCATTTTGATGCTCACTGGGCTGGGGTTAGGCGCATTGACTTCACTGCTGAAAACTCCCGCTTTATACGACTCTTCGACAGTCGGCCTCTTTTTTGGCCTTGGCATGCAGCTCTCCTTTCAGCTCTATAAGCAGGGGCAAAGGGTTGGAAAGGTGCTCGCGCCTGCGTGGGTGTTCTATTCGAAATATATTTACGCCCCTATACTGGCCTCTGACGTGTACTTCATGGCCAGAAGAACCTATGACTATATTCTGGCCCGCGGCAGACCGGTCTCTTCAGTGCTCTATCC